>NZ_BLJA01000001.1:3555573-3735749 GCF_019972295.1 Geobacter sp. AOG2 | reverse complement strand
GTCGATGCCGCGGGGGGACAGTTCTCGGCGGTGGCGGTCAGGCCCCAGAAAAAGCAGGTGCCGGCAATCGCCCCGGCAAACGGCTATCGCAAGGCGCCGAAACCGGCAAAGCGATCCGCCACTAGCGGGGTGAGCCTGAACATGGGAGACCACGACAACCTGGACGAGGCTTTCGAAAAATACTAGACACCGAACAGGAGGTTCCCATGGCGGTTGCAGCGATTGCGGAAACCAGGCAGTACCTGACCTTCAAGCTGGCGGAGGAGGTATTTGCCGTCGATGTGGCGAAGGTGAGAGAAATCCTGGAGTTGACCACCATCACCAAGATCCCCCGGACGCCGGATTACATGCGGGGGGTGATCAACCTGCGGGGCAGCGTGGTGCCGGTGATGGACATGCGTCTCAAGTTCGGCATGGAGGAAACGGAGCAGACGGTGAACACCTGCATCATCGTGGTGGAGGTCGTGCACGAGGACGAGATCGTGGTCATCGGCGCCCTGGCCGATTCGGTGCAGGAGGTGTTCGAACTGGAACCGGACCAGATCGAGCCGCCGCCGAACATCGGCGCCGGGCTCAACACGGAGTTCATCCTGGGCATGGGCAAGAACGGCGGCCAGTTCATCATGATCCTGAATATCGACCGGACTTTCAGCAGCGCGGAGCTGGACCTGGCGGGCGAGGCGATGCAGGAGGCCGCCTGAGGCGCGCCGCGACACGTTGAAGGCTGTGGGGCCGGGGCTGCATTGTTCGGGGAGTGGAACAGTGCAGTACCGGCCCTTGGTTTTTTCGGAGCGGGGCAACGCCGCGAGGAGAAGCGGGAACATCGGGCAGCCCCACAAAAACCCCCCACCACCGCCCTCCGGCCGGCACCGCCTGGTGCCCCCCCTTCGCACATTTCTGCAACAGGTGTGTGACACACAAAGTGTTCCATAATTAAATCTCAATAATTATTTTTCAATAACCGCAGTGACGCTATTGCATCTATTTATCTGAATTTGCATACTATTTTATTTTTCCGTCCCCGAGCCGGCATCCTGGCACACAACGTGGAATATTTACACTCACCTGTAACGGCATTTTGATTTTTTCAACGCAAGGAGGCCTCGCGGAATGGCTGTTTTTTCGGTACGGATCGAAACGCTCCCCCAGGAAGCCGGGGCGGTGGTCGTCAGGGTAGCGGGCCCCACCGGGGCAACCGATGTAAGCGCCCTTCTCATGCAACTGCTGGAGGCCTTCGAGCAGACCGACGACGTGATCCTGGACCTTCACGGCGTAACGAGGATCGATGCCGCAGGCCTGCAACTGCTCTGCTCATCCCACAGAAGCTCGATCTTCAGCAACAAGGGGTTCAGGATAACCGGACAGGACCGGCCGGCCATCCGGGAAGCCGCAGCCGCTTCGGGCCGGGTGCGCACGTCGGGCTGCGCCATCGACGTCCAACACAGTTGCATCTGGTCGGGAGGCAACAGCTGATGGCCTTCACCTTTTTCATGCGCGATCAGCCGACCCTGGAGCATGCCGCGGAGCACATGATCCGCTATGCCAGCGGCCGCAGCCGGATCAAGATCTGGGATGCCGGCTGCGCCCTGGGGCAGGAGACCTGGACCATCGCCATGATCCTGGCCGAACGGATGAACCAGTTCGGGTTCAAGAACCTGCGCATCGACGCCACCGACTACGACAGCGCCAACAACTTCGGCGATTGCGTCACCGCCGCCACGTATCCCGCCGACGAACTCCAGCGGACTCCGCAGCAACTGCTCGCCAAATACTTCGAACCGGCCGACAAGCCGGGGTATCTCCGCGTGAACGAGTTGCTCCGCAGTCGCGTGACCTTCCAATACCACGATCTGCTCTCGCTGAAACCGGTGGGGGGCGATTACTGCCTGGTCGTCTGCAAGAACGTCATGCTCCATTTCCAGTACCCGGAGCGGGTCGAGGTGTTCAGGATGTTCCACCAGGCCCTGGCGCCGGGCGGATATCTGGCCACGGAGAACACCCAGAAACTGCCCCACGAGGTGGCGCACCTCTTCACCCAGGTCGTGCCGGACGCCCAACTGTTCAAGAAGGTCGGAGACTGACCGCCATGAAGATCATTCCCCTGCGGCATAACGATACCACCTACAGTTGCAACTCGTACCTGATCCTCGGCGACTGGAACCGGATCGAGGACGTCAATACCATCATCGATCCCGGCACCGATAGCTTCATCATCGAAGAGATAGACCATCTCCCCACCGGCTTCGGCAAGATCCCGGTGGCACAGGTCATCCTCACCCACAACCATTTCGACCACGCGGGGGCGGTCAAGGCCCTTAAGGCCCGTTACAACGCCCGCGTGCTGGCTTTCAGCGACGGTGCGGGGGTTGACGAACTCCTCAACGACGGGCAGTTCGTCAAGGCGGGCGACGGTATCATGGAGGTGCTCCATACCCCCGGCCATTCCTCCGATTCCATCTGCCTGTACGCACCGTCGGAAAAGGCGCTTTTTTCCGGGGACACCCAGGTGCGGGTGCGCTGGCCCGGCGACGTGTACTCCCCGGAGTATGTGGAGGCGCTGTTCAAGCTGGCCTGCCGGGATATCCAGAAGATCTACCCCGGCCACGACGAACCCATAACGAGCGATTGCCAGGAGATGATCTTCAAGACATTGAGCAACGTTAAAAGCTCTGAAAACTTACCATAAGGCGGTCAGGCGGCGGAGACTATTCGAAGAAAGGTTTTATGATCGGGCGATTTTCCAAAATCGACCGAACTAAAGGAGGTAGTATGCTGAAGAACATGAAGATCGGTGGACGGCTGACGTTCGGATTCGGCATTATTGTGGCGTTGCTGGTAATAATGTTTGGTTTGTCGCTCTTTCGCCTCGGTTCCCTCAACCACGAAATCGACGACCTGATCCACGACAAACTCGTAAAATCCAACCTTGCCGGCGACTTGCAGGACCAGGTTAACGTCATCGCCCGCGCAAGCAGGAATATCATCCTGTTGGACGATCAGAAGGACATCGACAAGGAAGAGGCCCGCATCCAGGAAGCGCGCAAAAAATCCGTGGATGATATAACCAAGCTCGACAAGATGATTGCGAGCGACACCGGCAAAGCGCTGATGAAAAAGGTGAACGAGGACAGGGAGCCCTATCGGCAGAGCACGGAACTCCTGGAAAAAACGGCTCTTGCCGGCAAGAAGGCCGAGGCCAGGGTCGTGCTGTTCGAAAAGGTCCGGCCGGCACAATCCGCCTATATGGATTCATTGCAAAAACTGGTGGATTACCAGCAAAAGCAGAGCGAGATGGTCGGCAACGACGCTTTCGCCGTGTATAAGGCAACGCGCAACATGCTGATCGGTCTCGGCATAGCGGCCCTCTTGATCGCATATTTCGTATCCCGTTTCATTACCCGCTCCATCACGGTGCCGATCAATGCCTGTGTGGATGCGGCCAACAAGATCGCCGTGGGAGACACCGACGTTGCCTTCGACACGAACGCCACGGACGAGACCGGCATCCTGCAACAGGCCATGCAAAAAATGGTCGAGGCGATCAACCGCCTGGTGGCGGATGCCGGTATGCTGTCCGATGCCGCCACTGCCGGGAAACTGGCGACCCGCGCCGACGCCTCGAAACACCAGGGCGACTTCCAGAAGGTCGTTGCCGGGTTCAATGAAACCCTGGATGCCGTGATCGGGCCGCTGAACGTGGCTGCCGAGTACGTGGACCGGATCAGCAAGGGGGACATCCCCCCCAGGATCACCGACAACTACAACGGCGACTTCAACGAGATCAAGCTCAACCTGAACAACTGCATCGACAACGTCAATGCCCTGGTCACCGATGCCAACATGCTCTCCAGGGCCGCCGTCGAAGGCCAGCTTGCCATACGCGCCGATGCAGGCAAACATCAGGGGGACTTCCAGAAGATCATGACCGGGGTGAATGCCACCATTGACCGGCTGGTGGGACTCCTCGACTCCATGCCGGCGCCGGCCATGATCATCGATACCGATTTCACCGTCCGGTACATGAACGAACTGGGTGCCAGGGTCGGCGGAAAGACGGCTGCCCAGGTGATCGGCACCAAATGCTATGACCACTTCAAAACCTCGGACTGCAAGACCCAGAACTGCGCCTGCCACCGTGCCATATCGGGCGGCCAGACCGCCAGCAGTGAAACCGATGCCCACCCGTCGGCGGGACTCGACCTGGATATCGCATACACCGGGCTGCCGCTGAGGAACGAAGCGGGGCAGATCATCGGGGCGTTTGAGGTGGTGACGGATCAAACCGAGATTAAAAAAGCCATGCGGCTTTCGGCAAAGGTCGCCGAGTATCAGGATAAAGAGACGCAGAAACTGGTCGGCTGCCTTGAAAAACTTGCCAAGGGAGATACGGAGTTTTCCGTTGTCACCGAACCCGCCGATAACGATACCCAGGGCGCCAAACAGACCTTCGATACGATAGCCGAAGCGGTCAACACCTGCGTCGCCGTCGTCAATGCCCTGGTCACGGATGCGAATATGTTGTCCCGCGCCGCCGTGGAAGGCAAACTGGCGACCCGTGCCGATGCCTCCAAACACCAGGGCAACTTCCAAAAGATCGTTGCCGGGGTCAATGACTGCCTGGACGCGGTTATCGGCCCGCTGAACGTGGCCGCCGAATACGTGGACCGCATCTCGAAAGGCGACATTCCGCCGGCGATCACGGACAACTACAACGGCGATTTCAACGAGATCAAGATCAACCTGAACATCCTCATCGAAGCCACCAACAGGATCACCGCGGCGGCCAAGGAGGTGGCCACCGGCAACCTGATGGTGGAGCTGAAGGAACGCTCGCCCAGCGACGAATTGATGCGCGCCCTCTCCGACATGGTGGCCAAGCTGGTGGAGGTGGTGAACAACGTGAAGGCCGCCGCCGACAACGTGACGGCAGGCAGCCGCGAGATGAGCGCCAGTTCCGAGGAGATGTCCCAGGGGGCGACGGAGCAGGCGGCCGCGGCCGAGGAGGCGTCCTCCAGCATGGAACAGATGACCGCCAATATCCGCCAGAGCGCCGACAACGCCTCCCAGACCGAGAAGATCGCCATCAAGAGTTCCGAAGACGCCAAGGAGGGCGGCAAGGCGGTGGCCGAGACCGTTTCCGCCATGAAGGAGATCGCCGGCAAGATCTCCATCATCGAGGAGATCGCCCGCCAGACCAACCTGTTGGCCCTGAACGCCGCCATCGAGGCGGCCCGGGCCGGGGAGCACGGCAAAGGTTTCGCGGTGGTGGCCGCCGAGGTGCGCAAACTGGCGGAACGGAGCCAGAAGGCGGCAGGCGAGATCGGCAGCCTCTCCACTTCGAGCGTGGAGGTGGCCGAAAAGGCGGGCGGCATGCTGGCCCGCATCCTGCCCGACATCCAGAAGACCTCCGAACTGGTGCAGGAGATCGGCGCCGCCAGCCGCGAGCAGGACGCCGGGGCCGAGCAGATCAACAAGGCCATCCAGCAGTTGGACCAGGTCATCCAGAAGAACGCCGGCGCCGCCGAGGAGATGTCGGCGACCGCCGAGGAGCTTTCCTCCCAGGCCGAACAACTGCAAAGCTGCATCGACTTCTTCAAGGTCGATGCCGCGGGGGGACAGTTCTCGGCGGTGGCGGTCAGGCCCCAGAAAAAGCAGGTGCCGGCAATCGCCCCGGCAAACGGCTATCGCAAGGCGCCGAAACCGGCAAAGCGATCCGCCACTAGCGGGGTGAGCCTGAACATGGGAGACCACGACAACCTGGACGAGGCTTTCGAAAAATACTAGACACCGCGAACGGGCGAGGGGCGAAGCGACCCCCCTCGCCCGACGGTTAATCAACAGGAGGTTCCCATGGCGGTTGCAGCGATTGCGGAAACCAGGCAGTACCTGACCTTCAAGCTGGCGGAGGAGGTATTTGCCGTCGATGTGGCGAAGGTGAGAGAAATCCTGGAGTTGACCACCATCACCAAGATCCCCCGGACGCCGGACTACATGCGGGGGGTGATCAACCTGCGGGGCAGCGTGGTGCCGGTGATGGACATGCGTCTCAAGTTCGGCATGGAGGAAACGGAGCAGACGGTGAACACCTGCATCATCGTGGTGGAGGTGCTGCACGAAGACGAGATCGTGGTCATCGGCGCCCTGGCCGATTCGGTGCAGGAGGTGTTCGAACTGGAACCGGACCAGATCGAGCCGCCGCCGAACATCGGCGCCAAACTCAACACGGAGTTCATCCTGGGCATGGGCAAAAACGGCGGCCAGTTCATCATGATCCTGAATATCGACCGGACTTTCAGCAGCGCGGAGTTGGACCTGGCGGGCGAAGCGATCCAGGAGGCGGCCTGAAGCGCGCAAGTATAGTGTAACGGCGCCCGGGAGGGCCGGCCGGAAATGCGTGGAGCCGGCCTGCATTGTTCAGAAAGATGAACATGCAGGTCCGGCTCTCTTTTTTACCTTATGCGGCTTGTGGGAACCGGGCGACGCCAGGATGGTTCTCAAGGAGAAGCGGGAACATCGGGCAGCCCCACAAAAAAACCCCACGACCGGAGGAATGGTCGCAGGGCCCAAAAAGGAGGAGTGCCCATCTTAGGGGTTAAACACCGGCAAAGCAATGAAAACAGCGCCTTACGAATTCTTTCCTTGATTGGCCCTTTTTCGCCGCAATGTGATCGGCCATGTCCTTGTTTCGGCAGTGAAACGGTGTGCGTTTCGAGGAGAAAACACGGGGCGGTTCCGGCATACATACCGGCAGAACGCCCTTACCGGGTGCCATGGTACTGCGCAAAAAGGCTTCCCATCGGCAACGGTCTCGTGTTCAGACGCGATTTTTTCCGAATCGACCGCTACTCTTTCTTAAACCTGGCTCCTTCCTTGCTCATCAGGGAATCCCCTTCAAGTACGAATTCAAAGGTTTGACCCGTTTTGCCCGGTCCGGTGGTGAAGATGACATGATTACCCTTTACCACATATTTTCCCTGGGAGGATCTTTTCCCGAATCTGTTGGTAAACGTTCCATCCTCTTTTAGTTCAATGGAAACAGTGGATGCCATTATATTTACGTACTTACCGGTTACCTGAAGCTTTGTCTCCCCGATGGCGCTCTTACCGGTCCCGCCCTGGGCGGCGCCGGCACACCCCATAAGGGTCAACAAGCCCCCTATCACCAGCATTACCATAATTTGCTTCATAATCGTCTCCTCTGCGCATGTTAAAAACAGGAATCCCGGGAACGGCAGAGGGTTATGAGCCCCCCGATTTCAGCCCCGGCGTAATGGGCCTGGCGAATGCCCCGAACACGCCATATCCCTCTTCTACATGACAAAAACACAATTTTCAACGCAATTCGGAAGCATTACCGAAAAACGGCCATGCCATAGCTTCTCCTCGAATTTCCGTTCCCGGACAAGGAATCGCGCCACCGGTCTCCTCCCTTTCAGCCCTCGGGATGAGACGACCCCGCCTCCGTCAATAAAGCGCCTTTATCGCCTCCCTGAGCGCCGAGAGCCGGTAGGGTTTCTGGATAAAGCCCGCCACCCCCTTGCCGGCAAACTTCTGGTTGACCTCATGCTCGCTGAAACCGCTGGACATGATCACCTTGACGCCGGGATTCAGCCGCCGCAGCTCCCGGAAACACTGCTCGCCGTCCATATGCGGCATGGTGAGGTCCAGGATGACGAAGGCGATGCCGGGAGCGGCTTTAAAGGCTTCTACGGCTTCCCGGCCGTCGTTGGCGGTGATGACCTCGAACCCCAGTTCCTGGAGCATTGCCTTCCCGATACCCCGCACGGTCTCTTCATCGTCCACCAGGAGCACCGTGCCGCCTCCTCTCCACTGGTCCGTCGAATGGCTGCCCTCATGGTTGAACAGTTCGGCCGGTTTGCCGCTGGCCGGCAGAAGGATCTTGAAGGACGTGCCTTTGTCCAATTCGCTGTAGACCTTGATCGCCCCTTTATGGCTTCTCACGATGCCCATGACCGCCGCCATGCCCAGTCCCCTGCCGGTAAACTTGGTGGTATAGAAGGGGTCGAAGATCTTGGCCAGGGTATCCTTGCTCATGCCGCAGCCGGTGTCCGCGATCTCCAGGTAGACGTACAGTCCCGCGGTGATGTTCTCGTCCAGCCAGACGTCCTTCAGGTAGCCCTTGTCGCAATCCATGCAGCCGGTCGTTATGGCGATGACGCCGCTCTTGTCCCCGATCGCCTCCGAGGCGTTGATCACCAGGTTCATGATGATCTGGCGCATCTGGGTGGCGTCGGCCTCCACCGTGGGCAGGGAAGGGTTCAGGTTGAGCCGCAGTACCGCCTTCTTGGATATGGAAACCTCCAGCATATGGAGCATATCCTCCAGCAGCCGGTTCAGGTGGATATGCTCGACCACGAACTTGCCTTTGCCCGAATAGGCAAGCATCTGCTTGGCCAGGTCCGCCGCCCGGGCCGCCGCCTCCTCGATCCTGTGCAGGTTGTCCACGGCGGGCGATTCCTTGTTGATGCGCATCAAGGCCAGATCGGCGTTGCCGAGGATCGCCATGAGGATATTATTGAAGTCGTGGGCAATGCCGCCCGCCAGAACCCCCAGGCTCTCCAGTTTCTGGGCGTGAAGCAGTTGCTGTTCAAGATGAAGCCGCTCCGCTTCGAACCGTAGCCGCTCCGTCAGGTCGCGGGCTGCGGACAGGCTATACTCGACACCTTCAAACCAGAACAACTTGATCCCGATCTCCACCGGGATCAAACGGCCGTCCTTGGCCCTTTGACTGGTTTCGATACGGAGCGCGTCGTGCGCCTTGATCTCCTCCCAATGTTTGGCCCATATTTCGGGGGGAAAGTCCGGATCGATGTCGAATACATGCATGGCCAGAAACTCGTCCCGCGTGTATCCGAGGGTTTCGCAGGCCGCCTTGTTGACATAGAGGAAACGGGCGTCCTTCCCCACGAGGAAAATCGAATCGCGGGCATTGTCCAGGGCGTGGCGGTACAACTCCAGGGTGCGGCTTTTCTCCTTCAACTCGCTGATATCGCGGTGGATCGCCAGGACCATCTGGCGGCCGCTCAGTTCTAAGAGTTGCAGGGATACGAGCATGGGGCGGATGTCGCCCGTTTTCGTGCGGTGGGCGGTCTCAAAACTGATCGTTCCCTCCCGGCGCAGCACCTCCATCACCTCGGCCTGGCCCGCCGCGTTTTTGGTGGCTTCAAAGTCGGAGAGGGCGAGGGCCGCATACTCCTCGCGGGAATAACCGAGCAACGCGTGGGCCGCCGTGTTGAACTCCAGCGGACGGAAGGCCGGGACCCCCCAGAGCACGATCCCGTCCGGAGACTGATTGAACAGGGTGCGGTACAGGGTTTCCGATTCCTGCAGCAAACGGTGGGCTTCGGACAGCTGGGAATAGTTGGCGATCTCGTTGTCCAGCATCACCCCGGCATAGACGAAGAAAGGCTGTAAATCTTCGTAGATGCTCGGGTTGGTGAGTTGCATCCCCTCCATGCGGATGGCGCCGATGTTCCGTTGGCGGGACACGAGGGGGAAGATCCAGTTTTCAAGCGTAACGGCACAGGTTTCCCCGGGGTAAGACACCTGCCCGTCGGGATTGCCGGACTGCCGAGGCTTGCCGCCGGCCAGTACGGCGGCGACATCGGGATCCGGGAGTTCCGCGAACTCCCGGCTGGCTCCGTACACGTCCCTCATCTGCCAAAGACCGTCAAGATGGTAGAAGATGGAGATGTTCGCCGCTCCGATGGTCTGCATCAGAATATCGAGGATACGCCCCACCGTGTTGTCCAGGCCCGCCACCTTGCTGAGACCGACCAGCAGATTGTTGATCAACTCAAGCCGTGACTTTTGCCGGGCAAGTTCGACCAGCCGGTGGTCCAACTCCGCTGTCGCCGTGACGGTCGCCTGTTCCTCTTTGTTCATGAAATGCCTGCCTTTGTGTGGTCTCGGGTCCCGTGCGGTGAGTCGCGGGAGGTAATTCGCATTACGGGTTTGAATCAACCGCGCGGGGCACGAGGGTTGCCGCAAGGATTGCTTCAAGATGTTCGAGCCCCACGTCGACCCAGCGCAGCTCCAGGGAGGTCATGGCGCTGACGGCTTCCGCCTCGGCGCTGAAATCCCCCGAACAGGGGGTGCGGATCGCCAGCAGGTACGTGTGGGCCGTGCGGAAGATGGAGCGCATGATCTCCGGGTCGCCGGGCATGACGCCGCCGACTATTTCCCGCCAGTGGAGCGCCCAGTCCTCGAACAGGAAGAAGGCCCCCTGCTCCAGCTCGCGACAGAACATGTCGTGGCCGAGATAGATTTCGACGCAATTCTGGCCGGGCGTTCTGGCGACGCGGGCAGTTTCCAGGATTTGATCCATGCGCGGGTGGCAGGCGCCGTAAAAGACGATCGACGGCTCCGCGGCATGCAGGCTCAGACACCTTTCGAGACCGCTCTCAAGCCGGTCGAAGTCGACGTGCAAACCCGACGGCAGGAATGCGGTCTCCAGACGCCAGCCGTTTTTTTCGGCAAGAAAGCGGATCTCCCTTTTCAGGATGCCGCATCCGATGATGTTGCGAGGCGCCGTCACGGCAGGCCGTCCCCATAGGAGCCGTGTTTGATGGCGGCATCCACCAGCGCCCGGATGTTCGGTTCCGGGATCCTGAACGGCATCAACAGGGTGCCGAAGGCAAAACCGCCGGCCCGCTTGCCGGCCTGCATGATGCCCTCCACCTCCCGGTCGATCTCCTGCGGCGACCAGTCGATCAGCCTGATATCGTTGATGGCGGCGGCGATCAGCGCCTGGGGGCCCAGGATGTTCCTGGCCTCGGCGATGTCGTCGTAGGGATTGAGGTAATAGGCGCCGATGCCGGTATGTTCCTTCAGGTCGGCGAGGATCGGGTTGATCTTGCCGCCGCCGTTGAAGAAGACGACCCCCGCCGGGCCGGGGTCTTCCAGATCCCTGATCACCCAGGGGAGCGCCAGTTCCCGGAATTTCGCGGGGGTGATGAAGGTGGCGGAAGCCACCGGGTCGACGTACACGATCAGGTCGGCGCCCGCCTCGCGCAATGCCGTGATCTGCCGGGAACAAAACTGCGAGCACAGCTCCAGCAGCCGGTCGCGAAGCTGTATGTCGCCGTTCAGAAACAGGTCCATCCACTGCCCGATGCCCATGAGCATGGACGGCAGGCTGAACGAAGCCGTCACCACGCCGAGCACCGGCCAGCGCCCCTGCGACTCCTGTTTCAGCATACGGATGCAGTGTGTCAGTTGCCGGAAGCGGGGATGATCGTTCAGATCGTCCGGGACGTGCAGCTTCCCGATGTCCTCGGGGCGGCCGATGGCCAGATGGCCGACGTTGGGCGGGCCGTCGTCGGCATAGACGATGTTCCGGCAACCGAGCACCTCCGCCTCCAGGGCGGAATAAAACATCCCCAGCAGGGTATCGTAGCCGTATTTCTCGCGAAGGCGCACCTGCCCCTCGGCCACCAGGTCGCCGCTGGAGTAGTAGTGCTTCAGGGAAACGCCCAGCTCGCCGGCCCCCTGGTCGAGGAGGTTGCAGACGATCGGCACCCGGTCGGGTGTTGCGCCGGTAAGTAGCGCTCCGAAGCGGTCCAGGCCCGTGGTCACGACCGCAACTCCTTCACCAGACGGGCTACCACGGCAGGCGCCTCGGCGGCGGTATCGGCCCAGGCGTCGGCCCCGACCTCGCGGAACAGGTTGTCGTGGAAGCGATAGGGGGCGCCGCCCACGATGATCCGCATCTTGTGCTCCAACCCCTGTTCGTTCAGCAGTTGCCGCACCCGCTTGGGGCCGCGCTCGCCGGTGGCGGTATGGATCATCATGGAGGAGATGCCGATGACCTGGGCATTGGCGGAAAGCGCGGCTTCGACGAAGCGCTCGGGGGCGACATTGATGCCCAGGTCCGTAACCTGGAACATCCTGGCCTTCAGGCAGCCGCTCACGATCTTTTTACCCAGGCCGTGGAAGTCGCCGTGACTGGTGCCGATGACGACGTGCCCCTGCACTTCGGGGGCCGATGCGAACAGCGGGATCAAACGGTCGGTCACCTCCTCGGCTATCTGCGATGCCAGGAAGTGCTGTGACAGGGTTATCAGGTTGTCGGTGGAAATCATCCCCCCGATCATCCGCTCCATGCCGGGGACGACAATGTCGAAGATCACCTTCTCGGGCGCCATGCCGTCATCCAGGGATTCCTGTATGACCTTCAGCGCCGCGGCTTTATCGGTATCGAAGAGGGCTTGCAGATAGGCATTCAGGGTGCGTTGTTCCATACTGTCAGCCATGACCGATTCTCCTGTCCGGGCATGCCTGCCCGTGGTGGAGCGATTTCATGCTGCTGGATGAAGTGATACGACCGGGGCGAGATGAGGCCGTTTCTATATAACATTAACCTTGGTTAAATTAAATGTATTTTTGCCAATGATGGATCACCCTTGGGCAAACGGCGGATGCGCCGTGCGCGCGAGCGGCGAATCCGGCCGGCGGAGATGTGGCTGGGGGGATACGGACGGCAGCGGGGTAAAAGGCCAAAAAGCCCTTTTCCTGTGAGTGGAAGGCGTGAGTTGCGGTTCCGGCGAGGGGAGACGGACTCTCTTCCGGGAGCTTTGCGGAGTAACAGACCAGGGTGGGTTTCAACGGCGCGGCGAATTTTTCGGGGCAGGGTAAAACGGGCTCATGCGCCGGACCTACCGGGCCGCGTCATGTCCCGGCGGCTGCGCCTCCCACTTCCCCGCCTCGGAATTCAACAGGACAATGTCGACCCGCCTGTTTCTGGCGCGCCCCTCCTGCGTATCGTTGGTGTCTACAGGGCGGTATTCGCCATAACCGACGGTTGAAATCTTTTCGGGCGGCAAGCCGAAACTCTCCGTGAGCAAGTGCATGATGTTGTTCGCGCGGCCGGTCGACAGCTCCCAGTTCGAGCGGAACTGTGCCGTGCTGATCGGCACGTTGTCCGTGTGCCCCTCCACCCGCACGTCGTTATCGTAGTTTTTCAATGATTCCGCAATGGTCGAGATAATAGCCTGCGACTGCGGTTTCACCGCTGCGCTGCCGGAATCGAAAAAGCCCGCTTCCTTGAGGCTTATCACCAAGCCCCGCTTCGTTATGCCGACGTTGACCTTCTCCCGCATGCCTTCCTTGGTGAGGTAGGCCTCGATGGACGACTTGATCTGCCTGAAATCCGTATCGGTCGCCACGGTCCGGGGCACTATCGTTCTCGCGCGGTTCCTGTCCGCCGGGTTCGTCGCCAGTCTCGGTTTGATATCCGGTATGGGGGTAAGGGCGCTTGAGGTGATCACATTGATCTTGGGCGACGGCGCGCCGGTCTGCGCCATGCCGAAGGCGCTTTGCATCGACTGCATGACCTCTTCGACCTTCTTCTTGTCCGATACGGACATGGCATACATGACGACGAACACCGCAAACAGCAATGTCAAAAGGTCGCCGTAGGATACAAGCCATCGTTCGTGGTTGGGATGCTTTTCCGGTTCTCGTTTCAGTGCCATAAATGACCAGTCGTCTATAAGATAGCCCAAAAAAAATTCAGGCCCTCAGAAGCCTGTCGAAAAAAAGCGCGAGACAATTTGTCACGGCCGCGGCGTCGTTTTCGATCTTCATGCGGACGATGCTGCCCTGCCAGGCGTCCCAGAAGAACAGGGCCGCGTCCTGGGGATCGACATCGGTTCTGGCGTATCCCTTTTGCTGGGCCTTGTCGATTTGGACGGCAATATTGGTACGCATGTCGTTAATGATCGCCGAAGTGGCATTACGGCACAAATCGCTGGTTTCACAGATTTCGGCGGCTATGAGGGCAACGGCGCAAAACGTTTTGACGGACAAGACCTCGTGCTTTTCCAGCAGGGTGATAAAGCAGTTCCTGAGCGCCTCAAGAGGGTCGGGGGCAGTGTCGTCGAAACACTCGTGCCATTTTTTCCAAAAGTCGATGGAATGACCCTTGATGATTTCGACCCCGAACTCTTCCTTGCTTTTGAAGTAGGTATAGAAGGAGCCTTTCGGCACGTTCGCCTGATCGACGATCTCCTTGATGCCCGTTCCGTGGAAACCGCGCTGGGAAAACAGGGCAAGGCCCACCTCAAGCAGGTGGTTGCGGGTTATTTCGATTTTATTCGGCTTGGTCACGGTCATATTATATGACCGGTCGTCTGTATGGTCAACACCTTATTTTCCATGAAGTATTCCCGGTATCGCCGGTACGGAGACGGAAAAATACCGGTTCGCGGCCACGCCCCTATCCCCGCGCCGCCCGAACGGACAGAGCCCGGACTGCGCTGCAATCCGGGCTCTCGAACCGCCATCCGGGGCGGGAAGTCCAGGGCTCCCCGCTATCGCCGGTTACTGCATCTTCTCGCCGTAACGCTCCTGGTAGTACTTCTTGATCTTGTCCAACTGATCCTTGCTCATCCCTTTTATGTACCACTCGTGTCTGACGTCATGGGACAGATACTTGTCCACGAGCTGGTTGTACAGCTCCGGTCCGGCGACGTTCTTCACCTCGGGCAGGAACTCGCTGTAGAAGTTCTTCGACACGTCGTAGATGCCGTGCCACCAGGCGTAATCGGGGCCGGACATGGCGGCGCCGTGACGGGCGCGTCTCCCTTCGTGGTGCCACAGCTCCCAATAGATCCAGTCGAGTTTATCGTCGAAATCGGCCTTGGTGAGCTTGCCCTTGTCCATGAGCTCTTTCCTGATGGCGGTGGCGGGCTTGGCAAACTTGCTGTCGTAGAGATCCACCAGATTGTCGAACTGCTTGTAGTGCCCGTCGATGAACGGCGAGGAATGGCAGTTGCCGCACACGTCCTTCATGGCGTCCCGGCGCTTGTCGAAATTCTCCAGTTTTTTCGAGACGGGCGGGCGCAGGTTCCAACTGATGCGCGCACCGACGTCATGGGTTACCGGCTGGTTGGGGGTGGCGCTCATGTGGCAGGTGGCGCAGGTCGGGGCCGCGGTATAATCCTTGCCCACCACCCACGAATCCTTGTCGAGATTGAGCTTGTCCTTGTTCACGGCATAGAGGATGCCGTGTTTGGACTCCTCGTACACCTCTTTCTGGGGATGATCCGGGCCGAGATGGCATTTGTTGCAGGTTTCGGGCTGGCGGACCTGGGCTTTGGAGAAGCTGTGCCGGGTATGGCAGGCGGAGCACGATCCCCGCGAACCGTCGGGGTTGATCCTGCCGATGCCGGTATTGGGCCAGCTGTTGGTGTCGAGCTTGCCGTTGGCCAACACCTTGACCTTGGCGCCGTGGCACTGGAGGCAGCCGACCGCAACCGCCTCGGGACCGCCCACCACCTCACCGAGATAGTTGTCGAGCGAGTTCAGGATATCGCCCGCCTTGGCGTGGTGGCTGTTGGTCATCTCCTTTTCTTCCTTCGCGTGGCACTTGCCGCAATCCTTCGGCGTCACCAGGACGGCGATCGTGTAGCCGTAGTGCTTCATGGCGTCGGCGTCGGTGGTTTCCGCGCGGTGGCAGGAAAAGCAATCGACCCCTTTCTCCGCATGCTTGCTGGTCTTCCAATCCTTGACAAAGGCCGGGGATTGGGCTTCGTGGCACGAGATACATGCCTGGGCCTCTTTGGAGATCTTCGGTTTCGGCTCCTTCCCCTTTGCCTTGGCGGCCTCGCTGCACGGGGTAAAGGCCAGAACCGCCACTCCGATGAACGTCGGCACCACCATCCAAATGTTACGCTTACCCTGCTTCATACCTGTGCTCCTTTCATGGGGACATCTACTGCACGCGCGGAAATCCGTAAACCGGGACGGTACGGGTAAAACCCTTTGGCACTGAGACGCAGGCGAAAAAGGGGCTGTTCTTTGCAGCCTGTCAGCCCGGCAGGCCTCACGGAAGTCAGTTCGGAGGATGGGTACGTTGATATCAGGGAATGCGTTTTTATAATTTGACGTAGATCAAAAACCGTGCTTTTGATAATTATACCTCGGATTTCGATGGGGGCACGGGTCAAGGGAGGTTGCGAGGACCATAACGTCAATCAAGACTCAGCCAATGTGTGAAACGCCCCTCCCGAAGCCGTTACCGCCATACCCCGGAATGGAGCCCGCAGGGAAGCGAGCGAGAACCGCCGCCCGGCGATCACCATAATCCATTACAAAAACACGCTATTTTTCTCCCTTTTTTTACAGTTTGCGTTAATTGTATTAATATATTAAAATTAAACTACTCTTTAAATCTACCGATATAAGTCTCAATCGACTTCACGCGGCTCCCCTCCCCGACCTTTGTGTTTGTCTCTCATAACGTCAACCTCATGAAAGGGGCGATATGGATACGGCGTATAAATATGAGTTTTCATGGGACCTGCTTGGCGACCTCAAGTTGGGACGGCCCAACCTGGGGCCCAACACCCGCCTGGAAGTCTACCGCCTGATGCAGTTCTGTTTTCGCGATGTCATTGAAAAAGCGCATGGGACCGGGGAGGCGGACCGGATTTTTTATGAGGCGGGATACCTGGCGGGACGGCACTTCTATACCAACCTCATCGAACCGGCGCACAACCTGAACGAGTTTCTCGGCAAGCTTCAAATGCTTCTCATGGAACTCCGGATCGGAATCCTGCGCATTGAGGAAACCGACCTGGAAAAAGGGTACTTCGTCATCACCGTGTCGGAAGACCTGGATTGCTCGGGCCTGCCGGAAAAGGATTATGAGATCTGCACCTATGACGAGGGCTTTATTGCCGCCCTCCTGGAAAGCTTCACCGGCAAACGATTCAAGGTAAAAGAAGTCGACTGCTGGTGCACCGGAGACCGCACATGCCGCTTCACAGCCCAAGCCGAGCCGTAACGGAATTTATGGATACACGTACCAGCGAGATTCTGGCTGATTTTGCCGCAGGACGGATTCCCCCGCAGATCCCCGATGATTGCGACTATGCCGAAGAGCTGAAGATGCTTGCCGCCTATCTGGACGAGTGCTACCGCTTCGCCATGGACATCTCCGGCGGCGATTTCTCCCATAACCACGTGGCCCTGAAAGGCCGTTTCGCCGGCAGCCTCAAAAACCTCCAGGCCAATCTGAAACACCTGACCTGGCAGACCAGGCAGATTGCCCAGGGCGACCTTGCCATGCGCATCGATTTTCTCGGGGAGTTTTCCTCTTCGTTCAACTCCATGGCCGAAAGCCTCGAACACGCGCGGAACGAACTCCTTCACATGAGTACCCACGACGGCCTGACCGGCCTCCACAACCGGGCCTATTTCGATACGGAGATGGACCGGATCGTCAAGGGGAGAGGCTATCCGGTCAGCATCATCGTTGCGGACGTGAACGGTCTCAAACAGGCAAACGATGTTCAGGGGCATGGGGCGGGCGACAAGCTGCTCAGGCAGGCTGCCAAGGTACTGCGCAGTACGTTCCGGGGTGAGGATGTGGTTGCACGCATCGGTGGCGACGAGTTTGCCGTCATCATGCCGAAATCCTCCGAACCGGTAGCCCTGGCCTCGGTTGAGAGGATTCGCCGGCAGATCGTCGAACAGCAGGAGGAAAACAGCATACCGCTTTCGTTGGCTATCGGCGTCGCCGAGGCGGCAACTCCCGATGACCTTCAGAATGCGTTCAGGCTCGCCGATAAAAAGATGTACGAAGATAAAAGACGGCAGAAAAGCCTTCAGGATGGGGCAACGGGGTTGTAAGACAAGGGGCTTCCGGGATGCTCGCCATTGCCCCCCCGGTTTTCAGCCTGCACAACCTTCCGCCGGGTGTTCACTTTGTCGAATCGATTGCCATTATGGCCGCCTTCAGGGTAGAGAGCTTGTACGGCTTCTGAATGAAGCCCGCCAACCCTTTGCCGACAAACTTTTGAGTAACCTCCTGCTCGTTATAGCCGCTGGACATGATCAATTTAATGTCGGGCCGGATCTGCTTGAGCTCCCGGAAACACTGCTCACCGTCCATGTGCGGCATGGTCAGGTCCAGGATCACCAGACCGATGCCGGGATTATTCTTGAAGGTTTCCAGCGCTTCCCTGCCGTTGTCGGCGGTTATCGCTTCAAAACCCAGTTCCTGCAGCATTTCTTTGCCGATACCCCGCACGGTTTCCTCATCATCGACCAACAGCACCGTTCCGCTGCCCTTCCAGTCATCCGTGGGGTCAACATGGTTGAATAGTTCGGCCGGTTTGCCCGTTGCCGGCAATAATATTTTGAAAGCCGACCCTTTGCCCGGTTCGCTGTAGACCTTTATCGCCCCCATATGCCCGCGGATAATGCCCATCACCGCGGCCATGCCAAGGCCCCTGCCGGTAAACTTCGTGGTAAAAAACGGCTCGAAGACCTTCTTCATCGTCTCCTTGCTCATGCCGCAGCCGGAATCGGCGACCTCAAGGTAGACATAACTCCCTTCGCTAATGTTCTCGATCAGCCAAACATCCCTCAGGTAGCTTTTGTCGCAGTCCATGTAGCCGGTCGTGATGGCGATGACGCCGCTCTTCTCCCCGATGGCTTCCGAGGCGTTCAACACCAGGTTCATGACAACCTGCCGCAATTGTGTAGCATCGACTTCCACGGCGGGGAGGTTGGGAGTGAGGTTAAGGCGCAGCAGCGCCTTCTTGGAGATGGAGACCTCCAGCATGTGCAGCATCTCCTGCAGCAAGAAATTCAGATCGATCGGCTCTATGACGAACCTGCCCCGGCCCGAATAGGCCAGCATCTGCTTGGCAAGGTCGGCGGCCTGGGCCGCCGCCTGTTCGATCTTGCGCAGGTTTTCAATAACGGGGGACTCCTTGTGGAGGCGCATCATCGCCAGATCGGCATTGCCGATGATGGCCATGAGGATATTGTTGAAATCGTGGGCAATACCGCCTGCCAGCACCCCGAGGGATTCGAACTTCTGCGCCTTGACCAGCTCTTCCTGCATCTTCCTTCTTTCGCTGATGTCGCGGGCAATGGCCAAAACGGAATCTTTTCCCTTATAGTTCAAATAAACGGAGACCATCTCAACCGGCACCGTCGAGCCGTCCAGCCGAACCAGATCCTCCTCGATCAGCGGGTTGTCGCCGTGGAGCCAGGCGTTCTCAATGCGCTGCGCAACCATGCTTTGCTGCCCCGGATGCACGAAATCCAGCGCACGCCGGCCATAAAGATCCTCCGGCTTCTCTGCGCCGAGGAGGGTTGCGGCCGCCATATTCATAAAGACAAAGTGCCCGTCGCTATGGACGAAGATGGCCTCAGGGGAGACCTCGACGACCCGCCGATAGCGCTCCTCGCTCTCCGCCAGAGACTGTTCGATTACCTTTCGTCCCGTGATGTCCCAGGCACACCCGACGACGCCCGCCAATGCTCCATCGATAGTGATCGGCGACTGGTAAATATCGAACCAGCGGTGCCCGGATGCTACGGCGAATTCCTTTTCGACATGCAGGGTAGCGCCGCTGCTCAGCACTTCCTGAACTTCGGCCCAGATAAGGTCCGAAACCTCCGGCCGGAAGAAATCGTGGATCGTCTTGCCGATGAGTTGATCGGGAGAGGCGAGGCCGAGATACTCCGCCATTTTGGCATTAGCCACCTGGTAGCGGCCTTCCTTGTCCTTCATCCAGGCGGCAAAGGGGAAATTGCCCAGAAGCGCCTTGATGAAATGGTCTTTTCGATTCAGGGGAGAGGCCGAGCCGTCTGCCCCCGTAAGGTCGCTATCCGTTCCCACAAAGCGGACCGCCGTGCCCGTTGCGTCGCGCAACAGAGCCGCACGGGCAAGAACGGCGACATAATGGCCACGCTTGTGTTTCAGCCTGAGAACGGCCTTATACTGCCCCGCTATGCCGTTAATGTAGTCCTGCGCCTGTCGTAATGCGGCGTCATGGTCGTCCGGGTGCAGCAGGCGATGCAGTGTGCCTATGCGATTTTCCAACTCCTCGCCGCCATAGCCGAGCATGGCCTTCCACTCGGGAGAGTAGGAAACCTCGCCAGTCCGGAGGTCCCAGTCATACGAGCCGTCGCTGGAAGCCCGCAGGACCTGCCTCATCTGCTCCTCGTTTAAAATAGGCTCCATGTCGGCTCTCTTTGCATTATGTGTCCGAGTACTGGCAAACCGTGCCGATCCGCACCGTGAGCAAGGTGGCTGCCCGGGGCGCCCCGCAGGGGGCGACTCACCCTTATTCCTGTTCCGGGCGCCGCCCGCAATTGTTTGCCCCCTTCAATCGTTTTTTTAAAAAAACGGAACTCCGGGGACGGGAAACGCCATCACTTTACCTTTAATTTTAGTCTTTTACAAACATGATGAGCACCACAACACGCCCCCTCCCACCCTCTTCCACCGCACAGAAGCGCTTTTCAATGCAATTCCGGAGTGTTAAAAAAATTAACATTCCTTATTTTTTTCCCATCCCGCCGTTTTCGCATAAAAAAACGGGAATCGAACGGCAAACCTCCCGCAGCTGTTTCATTTCGATGCAAACATGTCTCGCTTGCGACACGGATTCCGGAAAGATGCACCCTCGCGAAGGCGACACACGGCGCCGGACGCAAAAAAGCCAGGCTTTCGGCCTGGCGTGGGCGCTCTGGGGGGCGCGGAAAACGGGATCGTTATGCGTTCGAGCCTCACCGCTGGTAAATATCGAATAATGAACTATAATTAATCTGCAATGCAACCGTGCGTAACGAGGCGCCCGGACCACCCCGCCGGGACCGGCTACGGGGGGCGACCACCATTGGAGGAGGCGACCACATGCGAAAGAACATAAGACTCGTCATTGCGGGATTACCCCTGATCGTCCTTGCGGCGCTGGCGCTCGGACAACTACCCGGCTGCGGCGGCGGCGGCAGCGGCAGCGGCACCTCCTCGACCGGGACGTTGAGGGTCGCGATAACCGACAGCCCGGCGTTCCTGACTTATTCCAGCGTCCACATCAAGGTCGACAAGATCGCCGTGGTGCCCGCCGGCAAGGAGGGCTTTGCCGATACGGACCCCGGATTGCCGGTGATTGCCGACTTTACTGCCAGCGGTGGGCAGGACGTCAACATCCTCAAACTCCACTTTTTGCAACAGCTCCTCGGCTCCGCAGTCATTCCGGCGGGCACGTACAGCCAGGTGCGCCTGATCCTGCATGCAAATCCGTCGACAGCGCCGTACAATAACTATCTTATCCTTGCCTCCTCCTCGGGCCAGATCGCGCTTACCACGCCAAGCGCACAGCAGACGGGCGTGAAGATCGTCGGGAGGTTTACCGTGGCCGCCGGAGTGCTGAACACCATCATGCTTGAGTTCAATCCCGACACCGCCATAGTCAGGGCGGGGAATTCGGGGCAGTACAACCTCAAGCCTACCGGCATCCACATTCAACAGATCATGGGTGATCTGAATACCGCCACCGGCTCGATCTCGGGCATGGTCCGCTCCCCCGGTTTTGCCACCTGGTCGAGCGCCAGGGTCTCCATCGTGCCGAGAAGCCCGGCTGCGACGGCCATCGTCACCGGCGATATTTTCAGCAACTATAGTAGCCCCGGCGTCTGGAAGGCACCGTTTATCGCTTACGTGCCCCCCAATAGCTCCATGCTGATGCCATCGGCGTCCTACAAGGTCTTTGTAAGCGTCACAGGGCCGGCGGGCAAGTTCCTGAATTACTCATCGCAGGCGTTGACCGTCAGCGCCAATACCGATACATCGGTGTCGCCGGACGGCGTAGCGGGGTTGGAACTCGCGCCGTAGCCGGTTCGCCCGGGCTGAACGAATGAAAACCCAAGCCCCCCGGCAGACATCGGTCCGACCGGGGGGCTTGGGTTCTATATAACGCCGCAAGGAACCGTGATCATTTTCCCCATGATGAGGCCATGTTCAAGCGGATAGATCCGGCATTGAAAAAACTGTAAAAATAGGGGCAATGCCGGTCCGGGACGGGAAATCAGCATGACTCCCTGCACAACAAAGCTCCTCCGTGCCCTGCGGGCGTCACACACCATGCTTGCCAGAGGGTCTATCGAGCTCAGTGAGCCGCCGAAGCGGCATAATTCGGATTGACGACCGCCCCCAGTTTCTTTGCCGCATCCAGGCTGGCTTCAAATCCCGGCCCCTTGGCAAATTGCAGACTGCTCTTCCTGATCTCTTCCCACCTGCCCGGATGGGCGTCGTATGCGGCGACGTGCTTGTCTATTTCGCTGTAAAATGATTCAGGTCCCCCGACAGCCTTTGTTGCGTAACGCATGGCCTGCGCAGATTCCGTACCGTTCTTGAATGGCCCCTGCACCGCCCACACGGCATTGATTTTGGTAAAGGTATCATCCGCCGGCTCCTGCGGCTCCCTGTCCCAGAACAGGTATCCCGCGAAAACCAGGATCAGAACCGCAACCGCTCCGCCTATCACAAGCTTTTTCGACATTGCTCACTCCCTGTATTTTTCAGCCATAAATTCTGCGGCCGAATTCTTTCACTTGTATCATGCAGATACAAGCCTTTTTTGATTGCTATGCAAACCTTGTGTGAACCCGGTTTTGGAGAGGCGGCAGACGACGCGGCAGGGTCCGGCGCAGGACGGCGAACGGCGGCCCCATCAGGCCGGTCCCGGTGTGGGCGAAAGGACCGCACACAAGTCCCCTGAGGTAATAAAAAGAGCCATGTCCCCTTTGTCTTCCCCCGGATTGCCAGGAACCGATTCCCTGTTATTATTTAAAAACACGTCCCATTACCGAGAGGTCCGATACCCCCACTTTTACGTCAAGGAGGATGCAATGAGAGGAATTGCTTGTACCTGTGCGGCTTTGCTGATGGTTGCAAGTTCGGTTGTCGCGGCGCAACGCCCTGTGGCGCCTAACGGAATTGCCTGCTATTCCGATTTTATGGAATGGAAAGTTGTCGCCCCCTCCTACCGTGAGGACAAGGGGCAGATCCGCATCATCACCGGCAACAAGATCGCCGTCGCCGCCCTTCATGCCGGCAAAAAACCGCTTCCCGACGGGAGCGTGCTGGCAAAGGTGGCCTGGAAAGCCGAGAAACACCCCTCCTTTCCGGTAGCCACGGTGCCGGCCGGCTTCGCGCAGGTCGAGTTCATGGTGAAGGACGCCAAAAAGTACAAGGAAACCGGCGGATGGGGATATGCGCGTTTCGTGGGGAACGAACTGAAACCGTACGGCAAAGATGCCGGGTTTGTTAAGGAGTGCTTCGGGTGCCACACCCCGGTCGCGAGCAACGACTATCTCTTTACCCATATCGTCAAAACGCCCCGGCCATAGATGGCCCGTAGGGGCGACAGGCCTACAGGCCTGCAAATTTCGAAAAGGTTCCCGGCTCCTTGCCGAAAACTCGAAATTTGCAGGCCCGGCCCCAACGGATTACGCGAACGCCGGGACGGCCACGGGTAACAGGGAAGCGTCCTGTGGTATACTTGGCACAATGAGGGACGACTATAACGTCGAGGGCAGGAGGATGATATGAAACACCTCTTCATTCCGATCTTCACGCTGGCATTGACGCTCATGCCATTCGCCGCGGTGGCCACGACCTACACCATAGCCCCCGGCAACACCACGATTCAATTCAAGGCCAAGATTTTCAGGATAATGAGCGTCAAGGGGGCGTTCGAGAAATTCAAAGGGACGGTCGATGTCGATGAGGCGGATATTACGAAATCAAAGGTTGAAGTCAGTATCGATGCGGCCTCGATCAATACCGGCAATGACATGCGCGATGACGACCTGCGCAGTCCCGGCTTTCTCGATGCGGCAAAATTCCCGACCATGACGTTTGTATCCACAAGGGTTGAAACGCTGGGCGCCAAGCTGAAAGTGACCGGCAACCTGACCATAAAAGGGGTTACGAAAGAGGCGGTCCTGATTGTGGATGGCCCGGACAGCCTGCACGACAAACTCAATCAGGGAGCATCCGTCACGGCAACCGTCAACCGGCAGGATTTCGGCGTCAGCGCCGACGCGGTGATCGGCGATGAGGTTGCTGTCACGATCACGACGGCGTTGGGGAAGCAGTAGGTTCTTCTGGGAAAGGCTTCGGAGACAAAAAGGGGACGGGCTGTTTTTTCAAGGCCTTTATGGTGTCTCGAAAAGCAGCTTGGGCTCTTTTAGTTTTGTGTGATTAAATGGGGAGAGTGCCTTTTTAAAACCTTTGATTGATAGTGTTATCTCCCATTCTATCAAAGGAATGTGTAGAATGCAGACCTGACCCTTATATGTTTTTCTTATTATAAAGGTTACATCATGACATCATCTGTGTAACACGACGTCTGATATTGATTAGCTGCAATGTTACAGGGATTGTTTTTCTATAGCTTGGAGAACCAAGTAATAGCAATAAAACTGGCAACGAAACCAGAGTTCCGACTCCTGTTCCCGTCAATAACAGCAAGGAAGAGCTCATGCCAAACACACTCGCCCAAAGTCCTGCAAATATTCCTGAGTAAAATAGACTTGCTGTTAATGGGCCTGTAAGTAAGGAAACAACAGAAAGTGATGTTACAGTTGTTGCAGATAGCACGTTTTCAATTTCTTTTATGGACTCAATACGCACATCAGGATTTTTCCCCTCATTAAGTGACTTCTGGATTTCTACCAACTTCTGAGCACGTTCTTCTGGTTTCATCCTGTTCAGTTCATCGGCAATTTTTATGGCAAAATAATCAACAATTTTGATTTCAATTTCCTCTTCAGACCTACCGTCACCTAACATATAAACACTTTTATCTTTCTTCGGTTTCAGTTTATTTGCAATATCAGCAAGAATCTCTTTGTAAGGCATGTCATGGTCACCGCGAAACCAGTTGCCAATAGTATGTCCTGCGGCAGACCTATACTCTTTACTGATTTGGTATACGTCAGAATCCACAGGAAGCTTTAATGCCTTGCAAATTTCTGTCTTTTCTTCATTGGTTGCTTGATCTAATAACGAAAATATCGTATCGGGGTTCTCTCTAATCTTTGCTTTTTCGTGGATGCTTTCCATTTCTGATATAAGTTCTGGTTTACCCTCTTGCAGAGGAATGTTTAATGCATTTGAAATAATGGTAGACAATACTATTGCAGCAGTGCCGCTAGGCGGCTCATTATTGTTTTGATTTTCCCATCTGGCTACAGTTTTGCTCGAAACTCCTAGCATGCTTGCCAGATCATCCCTCGAAAGTCCCATTTTGTTTCGCATATCGATTATGTTGTTTGCTGTGAGAATAGATGCGTTCATGACAAAACCTCCACGGGAATTTCGTTAACTCCCAAACTTCTTATATAAGAGATAAATTCTCCGCCGGCTCTCCATAAATCCTTAATGGCTAACCAAAGCATATAGCACCCGAACGCTATCAGTGCTGCTCCTGAAATATTGTCAATTAGCATCTCCAGTAATGACGGTGCTTGAGTGGCCAGATCAACCCCAAACCATCCCGTGGCTGCTCCCGAAAGGGTACCAATACCAGTGCCAATAGCCATTATGACAACCGCAGGAATCGCAAAAGCTGTTCCCATCATTGAAATACCGGCACCACCAATCGCTGCAATGGTTCCACCTACTCCTCCGCCGACCCCAGCTCCGAATGCCGCTCCTACAAGTTCAGGAATCTTGTTTCCGCAGCCAACCGGACTAAAAAGAGAAACGCCAACGGAGATTGCCGCAATTCCAATAGCTCCCTCCATCGACCCTGCAAATGCTGGGTGGTTGTTCCTGAAGGACTTTAGCCCATCAGAAGCGCGATCTAATAATTTCTCCAGGTCGGTACGGTCTTTTCTGGCTGCTTCAATCCTCTCTAGTATTTCATTAGAAAGGTAATTCATGGCTGCCTCCTTTATTTGTTGACTTGACTAAAGGATACAGCAACCGAGAAATATGTCAACTAAATTTTCTCATATTGGCCTATTTTTTTCTATAATTGTCTTTATTGGTGGATGTTATTGGGACTTCAACATCTTGGGGGCATCCCCAAAGGGTCAAGTCTAGGGCATCCCCAAAGGGTCAGGTCTACATTCTACACATTTTTGACTCTCCTTCTCCCCCCCCTCTTCTACATCACAAAAACACACTTTTCAACGCAATTTCAAAGTGTTAAAAAAATTAACACTCCTTGACCATTCTCCACATCCCACCATTTTCACACAAGAAAAGACAGGCATCCCCAAAGGGTCAGGTCTACATTCTACACGTTTTTTACTCTCCTTCTCTCCCTCTTCTACATCACAAAAACACACTTTTCAACGCAATTTCAAAGTGTTAAAAAAATTAACACTCCTTGACCATTCTTCCCATCCAGCCGTTTTCACACAAGAAAAGCACTTAACAGGGGGTCAGTCCTTGAATTTGGAATCCAAAAAACACCTTTCCATTTTCAAGGACTGACCCTATTTATTATTCAAAATATGTATCTATGTCAGGTCGGACGTGCTACCTCTTGACAGGCTTTATGGGTTATCGGTGCATGCTTAACATTTTGTAGCTCAGGGGGGGTAAGGTATGAAAAGAGCCGTTATGGTAAAGAGTTTATCAGCACTTGTTATAATGGTTGCAGCATTGACCTCCGCTTGTACTACGACAGAGACAATGAGTTGGGTTTGTGTGGGTGGTAGCAAAGCTGATGGTAATGTTATTCTAGGCATTGATGTGCCCCCAAAATTTGGGATCAGGGAAACACTCGTCCAATGGGACCCGCAACAAGCCAACACGGAAGCTAATAAACGATGCCAGAACTGGGGATACGGTAGTGCAGAAGCCTTCCGCGACCCGTTCCCGGTTCAAGTGGTTTGCCATCAACCGGGCATTAGTCCATGCGGGTCAAAGACGCTCAGGATTATGTATCAGTGCATAGGTAATTTGCATGAGATGACTCTTACTCCAGTATCGAGCAAATAAATCATAACAATAGTTTAAGCGAACTAGCATGGTTAATTCATGCACTTAACAGGGGGTCAGTCCTTGAATTTGGAATCCAAAAAACACCTTTCCATTTTCAAGGACTGCCCCTATTTATTATTTTTGGAAAAGTATTTACTAATAAATTAGTTTAGTTTTTAGATGTCACAAAGATAGTTCCAATTCGATCCTGTTTGATAAAATGAAGTCCATCCAGAGTATACAAATAATCTTTGCTGCAAACCAAGTAATAGCCGTTATCTAGCAATCCCTGCAGAAATTTTTGGAGATCCTTTTTGTATATCCACGTCATGAAAGGACTACAAAAACCAACTGGTTGATACCCCCCGTAATATGCGAAGAGGAAATCCACCGAGTCCGCAAAATACACCTTGTCGCTGTAATTCGTGAGTTTTCGCACCTGGTCCATGAAAGGACCAAACAACTTATCCCTTTCAAAAGGGTTATAAGAATAAATAAGTCGGCCTTCGCCAGCGTTTGCGACCTGAATTGCAACCTTATCGCTGATGGTTTGTGTATAAAAAATGGAGATGATAAAAATTACTGTAATTGCGGCATAAATGCTTATGTGGCGCTGTAAGCATTTAGCTGGAGCGTTTTCTCTGTGGCAATTATTCAGATATGTTGTTACAAGATCAAGCATGTAAAAAAACAGAAACAGTAATACGATTGATATGTTGATGATATTATTTTCATGACTTCTACCAAAAAAATAGATGGAGTTACCAATGGCGCAGTAGGTTAGAAAAAAACCTATAGTCATATATGTTGAAGAAATTTCCTTGCGTAAACGTAACAGGAGAATAATAACGAGACTGAAAACAGCGGGCACATACCAGTAAAACGATTCTTTTGCAATTTTCATGAACCCAATGCCGATTTTCTGATAATTGCTGGAATAATTTCCGTATATGTCGTTTTTTGTAAAAAAATAAGTTACGACTCCCAAAATGCCAAGGATCGTAATCGGCAAGACACAGCGCTTCCCGTAATCGAGGGGCATCCCCAAAGGGTCAAGTCTACATTCTACACGTTTTTTACTCTCCTTCTCCCCCTCTTCTACATCACAAAAACGCACTTTTCAACGCAATTTCAAAGTGTTAAAAAAATTAATACAGCACTTAACAGGGGGTCAGTCCTTGAATTTAGAATCCAAAAAACACCTTTCCATTTTCAAGGACTGACCCTATTTATTATTGTTATTCCTTTATATTTCAATTCAGTTCTTGAATTTTTCGAAGCCGGCTCTTATTGCAGCCAACGCCTTAGGGCTAAGGTTTTCGCCTTCTTGCAGCATTGGAAACCTAAATGCTGACAGTCCTACTTTTCGTGAAAATTTTTTATCCAATTTTAAAGCCAGCTTCGTAATGTTCATTCCCCTTTCGCTAGACCAAAAATTCTCGAACATCTGTAGATTTTCGTTGGCATTGCCGCCACAAGGTACTCGGATACAAGTTGACATAGATTTCTGAAAATATAAAAACTGCATGAAAGATTCTATATCAGATTGCTCGGCTCCAGCTGTATTTAACCATTCAAAAATCTCATTCCATAATACAAGTAAGGAATGGTCAATCGCGAACTTTGCCATCTTGCACTGATCCGCACTTTCCGCGCTACGCATTATAATGACTTGCCTAGATGGTCTTGCTCTCAATATTTTTTGTATTTTTTCGACGTCTGTTTCACACCCTCCGAGTAATAACGTATCCTCGACATTACAATATTGCTTATACTCCATAAAACATGGAAAGCTTACGTAGTGACTAAATATTTTTTTTGCTCCATTGGAGAAGTTATAAGATGAAGATGAACGCTTGACGAAAAGAATTGAACCAAAATATTGAGTAAGGCTCGGATCGTTGATGTATACTTCTAATTGATCGGAGGGGATACAGGCAAAAATTATATCACAACATTGGAAAATCTCCTCAGCACTTTCGACAAATTTAAATTCAGTGTCATAATACATATCTACATATTTAATTTTTGTATCAAATATAACAATCTTTGAAACACGTGATTGGTCTACCATGCTTAGAGTAGACTTCCCAACCCTTCCTAGCCCCAAAATCCCCACAACAGGCTTAGGCTCTGTAACATTTTTAGTCAATATAGGTTTAGACTTCTCCTCTTTATTTATAAGAAAATTTACAAGGAGATCAATAGAATTAGTAGATAGTCCCCTCTGTCTGCGATAGACTATCAACTTTGGCAACACCTTTCTAAAACTATTCAACCAATACTTATCGTGAGCCCCCCCCCTTAACACCGGCATGAGAATCAGAAGGCTTGCTGCCACTTTTATAGAGGAATTATGCAGCATGTTTAATAATAACGCTCTATTCGTTGGGTGCATATCGGCCCAGCCGATATCGATAAACATCGAAATATATTCATAGTAGTTTGCGACTTCAGAAAATAATTCTTTGCATTTTTCTAAAATATATGGATCGTCATCAATCGATGTTTTGAATTTATCGCGACAATTTTGGATTAATTCTTCTAATAATTCTGTATCAGTGCAATCTATTTTCTTATCACCAACAACCTTAAATATATATTCATTATAATACTTATTTATATTTTTTCTTAATTTTGAAATTTTTTTTCCATGATGTTTTTTAACTAAATCTACCAAGTCAATGTAAGCTGATGAGTTCATTTGTTGCAATTGCGTCCATACTACAATAACAGCTGCAATAGAACAAATAGCAGATATAATAGATATTAAATTTTTCATGTCAGCTTTTTCTAAAATACTAGATATTTCATAATTTTTAACATCGAGTAAAATATATATACCAGAAGTTATAATAAGTAGCAAAATTATTATTATTGATACAAATAGTAAGCTTGATTTAATAATTTTCATTTTGTAATATCCATATTTTTCTACAACATCTGAGTGTTTTTTGTTATTAACTAACATAAATTACCTCACATTTTGCATCTAACTACCCCCGAACCCTGGTCAGCTTACGGGAACATCCGCGGCGTCAGGTGCAACCTTTAAACAAGTCCCCAAAGGGTCACCACATTCAAAACGTTTTTGACTTTCCCTCTTCTCTCCCCCTCTTCTACATCACAAAAACGCACTTTTCAACGGAATTTCAAAGTGTTAAAAAAATTAACACTCCTTGACCATTCTCCACATCCCACCGTTTTCACACAAGAAAAGGCATGAATCGAGCGGCAAAATCCCGGCGATTGTTTCATTTCGATACAAAGTTTTTTGCTTGCGGCGCGAATTACGGAGGGGTGCAGATTAGAAAGGGGGCTACACGGCGCGGGAGGGTCCGGCGCGGGACGCAAAAAAGCCAGGCTTTATTGGCCTGGCTTGTGCGCTCTGAATGGAGCGGGAAACGGGATTCGAACCCGCGACTTCAACCTTGGCAAGGTTGCACTCTACCACTGAGTTATTCCCGCTTGGTGAGTTTTGTTTTCTACCAAAATCAGGCCCGCGTGTCAACCATTTTTGTTCATTTTTTTTCAACGGCCCGCTCTTTATCCCTATTCAGCCTGCGGGCGTGCCGACCACCGCCCGGTAAACCTGGGTCAGGAGGGTTCCCCTGGCCTGCCAGGAGTGCTCGCCGACCGCCCTGGCCCGCACCCGCTCCCCCTGCCCCTGCAACCCTTCCCGGTCCGCCAGGAGCGCCGCGATGCGCTCCGCGAAGTCCGCGGCGTCGCCCAGGCGGGCGTAGCTGCCCGTTGCTCCCAGGATCTCCCGGTTGACTGGGGTATCGAAGACCACCACCGGCAGGGCGCAGGCCATGTAGTTGAACAGCTTGCCGTTGGCCTCGGTCAGGGACAGCTTGGGCGACACGGCCAGATCGGCCGCAGAAAGGAAGAGCGGCGCGTCGCTATAATCCACCTTGCCGGTGAAGGTGATCAGGTCGCCGATCCCCCGCGCCTCGGCCTCAGCCCGGTAGCGTTCATGGGGAAAACCCATGATCAGGAAGCGGGCATGCACGCCCCGCGCCTTCAGGAGCCCTATGGCGTCCAGCAGCAGGTCCGTGCCCTGGTAGGCGTTCATAAGGCCCAGGTAGGCCACCACCGGCACATGCGGGTCGATTCCCAGCCGCGTCCGCGCCTCGTTCCGGTCGCGGGGGCAAAACCGGTCCGTATCCACGCCGTCCATGACCGGGACCATGCGTTCGGGCGGCACCCCCCAGGCGTCCCGGAGGTCGCTGTACCCGGCGCCGGAACTGGTGACGATCCGGTCGGCGCGGTCGTTGATGAACCGCTCCACCCGCCGGAAGATGCGGGCCACGCGGGAGTCGGCCTTGAAGAAGCCGTGGTCGATGCATTCGCCGGACAGGCTCCCCTGGTAATCGAAGACCAGGGGGGCGCGGGTCGCGAGCTTGAGCAGCCAGCCGATGCCCGCCCCTTCGTGGAGGTGGGCGTGGATGATCTGGGGACGGAAGCTCAGGCTGAGTGACGCAGCCTTGGCCAACAGCAACAGGTCCAGGTAGAGCTTGTGCCAGGAGGGGCCGGCTTCCAGCCGGTTGTACCACGGTATGCGGGGGATGCGCGTCACCGGGATGCCGGGCAGGTCCCGGCCGATGTGGTAGGTGACGATGCGCACGTCGTGCCCCAGGCTGCGCAGGGCCCGGGCCTCCTCGTAGATGCGCACATGGCAGCCCCGGTCCGCGAAATAGGGGGTGGGCGCCACCATGAGGATTCTCAGCCCCGTATCAGCCAAGGTTTACCCTGTCCCGGATGACGTAGATCGGCTTGCCCTGGGATTCGTAGTAGGTCCGGGCGTTCAACTCGCCCAGAAGGCCCAGGACGATGAACTGGACCCCCATGAACAGCAGGAAGGCCGTGAGGATCAGGAGCGGGTTGCGGTTCATGCTCATGTGCTCGAAGAACTTCATGTAGAGCGTGGTCATGCCGGACAGGAAGCCGGCCAGCAGGGTGTAGATGCCCCACTTGCCGAACAGCTGGATCGGCTTGGTGGAATAGGCCAGCAGGAACTTGACCGTCATCAGGTCCAGCACGACCCGCAGGGTGCGGGAGATGCCGTACTTGCTCTTGCCGTAGAGGCGCGGACGGTGGTTCACCGGCAACTCGGCGACCTTGGCCCCCACCTGGGAGGCCAGGGCCGGCACGAAGCGGTGCATCTCGCCGTAGAGGTTGATGCCGTCCAGCACCTCGCGGCGGTAGGCCTTGAGGGTGCAGCCGTAATCGTGCAGGTGCACGCCGGTCAGGGTGGAGATGAGCGAGTTGGCCAGAAGCGAGGGGATCTTGCGGGTAATGAAGGTGTCCTTGCGGGCCTTGCGCCACCCGGAGACCACGTCGTAGCCTTCGTGGAGCTTGTCCAGCAGGCGGGGGATATCGGCCGGGTCGTTCTGCAGGTCGCCGTCCATGGGGACGATGACGTCGCCCTTGGCCGCGTCGAATCCGGCGGACATGGCGGCGGTCTGGCCGAAATTGCGGCGGAAGCGCAGGAGCTTCACCCGCTGGTCCTGGTCGGCAATCTCCTTCAGCAGCCTGAACGAGGCGTCGCTCGAACCGTCATCCACAAAGATGGTTTCGTAGTCCAGGGAGGTCCCGGCCAGGGCGTCGCGAATACTCGCGTAGAGCGCCGCCACGTTCTCCTCCTCGTTGTAGATCGGCACGACAATACTCAGTTCCACACTCACCCCGTCCTCCTTGCATCGCTTTGCTCTTTAACTCAGGTTGTTCAAAAATAGTCAGATCGTCGCAACCGCAGAAAGCCCTGCGGAGGCGTAGCAGCGCTACGCCGCACAAAAGGGCTTTCGAGGACGGCGGCGAGATGGCTGTTTTTCAACAACCTCTTCAACCACCAGTGCCGGGAGGGTCGGCCAATCCCTTCACCTGCCGCAGGTTCACTTCGCCGCCCGGTGTGCGCCGTCTGCCGGACAGGGCGCCCAGGAGCCCCCACCAGAGGCCCGCGCCGTAGGCCAGGTGGATGATGGGATAGATGAGCGCCAGCCGGGGGAACATGCCCGGCGCGCGCGCCTTTGCCGCCTCCACGGCGGCACAGAGGAGCACCAGCGCTCCGTAGCCGGCCAGGGGCAGCCACGCCAAGGAACGCACCAGCAACGGCACGGCCAGGACATAGACGAGGAACAGGGCCGGCAACAGGCTGGCAGGCTGGATGCGCCTGCTGATGAGCGTCTGCTCGGCGCGACCCCGGCCGTAGTTCAGGAACTGGCGGCAGAGCAGGCGCCACGTGGGCCGCTGGCTGCGAAAAACCGCCAGGGACGGGTCATGGATCAAGCCCGCCCCGTCATGGCGCATCCGGTCCAGGAGTTCGTTTTCCTCGTTGGGATAGAGCCGCTCGTCCAGGCCGCCGCAGGCCAGAAACCGCTCCCGGCGGAAGCTCAGGTTGCACAGGATCAGCTCGCTGTCGTCGGTCCGGCGCGCCACGCCCTGGGCACGGTAGCGGTTGCGCATCCCGCCGCCCCCCAGAGGCGAGGCCAGGGCCGCCCCGATGCTGCGTTGCAGGATCGAGTCGGTCGCCGGGGTGAGCGAAGGGCCGCCCACGGCCGCCACCTGCGGGTCCCGGTAGTGGCCGGCGACGACCTTCAAAAAGCCGGGCGAGGTCAGGGAATCGTCGTCCAGGAAGTAGACGATCTCGCCTTGGGCCTGGGCCACCGCCCTATTCCTCTGGCTGCTCGGGCTGTAGCCCTCGGCGACGATGACCTCATACCGGTCGCGCGGGTAATCCGCCGCCGCCAGCCGCTGGACGGCCGTCACGCTGAACCCCGGTTTGACCGGAATGATGATGGAAATGATTGGTTGGTCCATAAAAAAACCGGGAATTGAATTCCCGGTTCATATAATCATACTCGGTCGGCAAAATCACCTAAAATGTTGTTGAAACAACACCATGGGTTTTATACCGATTTCAAATCAAGGATGAAATCAAGGCGGCGAGGACTGAGGCGACGGAGGCGTACAGCTAGTACGCTGAGGAGCCGAAGACGAGCCAACGAAGATAGCGCCTTGATTTGGAATCGGTATTACATCTTGGAGCTGCCGTAGCTGTGCAACCCGGACAAAAACAGATTGACCCCCAGGTAGCAGAAGATGGTGGCCGCGAAGCCGATGATGGAAAGCCAGGCGGCGCGCTTGCCGACCCATCCCCTGGTGAAGCGGGCGTGGAGGAAGGCTGCGTAGATGAACCAGACGATCAGGGACCAGGTTTCCTTGGGGTCCCAGCTCCAGTAGGTGCCCCAGGCGTAGTTGGCCCAGGCCGCGCCGGTGATGATCCCCAGGGTCAGGAGCGGAAAGCCGATCATGATGGCCCGGTAGTTCAGATCGTCCAGGACCCGGATCGGCGGGAACATGCTCATCAGGCCGCCGGCGGCGCCGCCCCCGCCCTCTTCGCTCCTGGCCTTGACCAGGTACATGATGGAGATGCCGCAGGCCACGGCAAAGGCCGCATAGCCCAAGAAGCAGGTGATGACGTGGTACAGGAGCCAGTTGCTCTGGAGGGCCGGCACCAGCGGCTCGATGCCGCTCTGCATGCCGAGCTGGGCCCAGGACATGCCCAGGAAGGCGAAGGGGACCACGAAGGCGCCGACGATGCGGTATTTGTACTTCAGCTCGATGAACATGTAGATGAGGATGATGGTCCAGGAGAAGAAGACCACCGACTCGTACAGGTTGGAGAGCGGCGCGTGGCCGTAGCCTATGTCGTAGGATTCCTTCCAGCGCAGGGCGATGGCCAGGGTCTGGGCGGCGAAACCGGCATAGGCCAGGAGGCTGCCGGTCAGGCCGACGGCCTTGTTCCTGGTGGCGAGGAATGCGAAGAAGACAACCATGGACGCCATATAGGCGATGGTCGTCGCGTTGAAGAGCATTGAACTTGTCATAAACGAGGTACCTCCGCTAGATTTTCAGGTTTTTCAACTTGTCGGACAGCTCTTCGAATTGCATCTGGAATGCAGCCTGGTTCTTGCTGGCGTTGCCGTACATCCGGGCATAGCCTTTGGAAACGACGATCCAGACCCGTTTGTGGGACATGAAGAAGGCGATGAACAGGCCGCACACCATCAGGGCGCAGCCCAGCCACACCACCCAGACGCCGGGGTCCTTGGCGACCTGGAGGCCGGTGTACATCTTGGCGTTGGAGCCTTCGTACACGAACTGCAGCGCGTCGCCCCGCTGGGCGTTGGCGTCGGGATAGTTCTTGAACACGATGAAGGTCTGGGCCGTCTTACCCTTGGGGGTAACCTCCACCCTGGCGGCAGGCCCGGAGAAATTGGGCATGAACTGGCTGATGTCCCCGGTCGTCTCCAGCAGCTTGAAGGTGGTGCCGTCCTTCAGGGTGGTCGTCTGCCCCTCGCGCAGGGTGAACTGGCCGACGGGAGCGCCCGAGGCGGATTGCACCGTAAAGGAGTGGTCGCTGCTCTCGCTGGCCTGGCCGTAGCTCGACTGGTAGAAGGTGAAGCCCTTGTAGGTGAGCGGTTCGTTCACCACGACGCGGACATTGGTCAACCCTTTGACCGGCTGGCCGTTTTCCAGGACCGTCAGGATGCTCTTGAACTCCTTGGGCGCGCCGGAATCGTAGAAAGAGACATTGAACTTTTCGCACCGGACTTCAAAGCCCAGGGGGATATCCGCGCCGTTGTGGGCCTGGATGCTCGAAACGCTGGTGCCTTCGACGATGGCGGCAAACCCCTTATATCCGAACAGCGATCCGAGGATGGCGCCGATGAAGATGATCAGGATGCTCAGGTGGACGACATACACCCCCAGGCGGCACCAGGCGCTCTTCTGGGCAAAAAGGTGGTATTCCCCGTCCTGCTCGGTGACGACCGGAGCGGCAAACTCCTTGGCGAGAAACTCGACCAGCGCCTCGCGCCCCTTGTCGAGCGACGCCGAAAAACCGAGTTCCTGCTTCAGGGAAAAACCTTTGCGCAGGCTCTCGCCCAGCACCAGGGTCGGTTCACTGATGAACTTGAACACGTGCGGCAGCCGCTTGATGGAGCAGCACACCAGGTTGAGGCTGAATACGTACAGCAGGAGGATGAACCACCAACTGTGGTACATATCGAAGAAACCGAGCTTGGAATAGATCTGGAACTTCATGGGGCTGATTTCCGCCACGTATTCCGGCGGCAGCTTCCCCTGGGGAAGGATGGTGCCGATGATGGAGGTAAGCGCCAGGGAGATCAGGAGAAAGATGGTGAGCTTGAGTGAACAGAAAAAATCCCAAAGTGACTGAACGAAACTGCGGTCGGTGGTTGCCAATTGTCTCTCCCGGTCATGGTGTCGGCCGCCTGACGCTCAGGCGACAGGCTAAGTTTTATAACTTTAGCTCAAGAGCGATAAAAAATGTACTCTTTTTTTTCGGAACTATTCCGGTTTACGTTCTCCCGCCACAAAAAAAGAGGGACAACAGCAGACTTGTGTCATCCCTCTCAATAGGTACGCCGAAACAACGGATTACGAACGTGCTACTTGTGGCACTCTTTGCAGCTCGTGGGGCCTTTTTTGCCCTCGGCGTGGCAGCCTTTGCAGTTCTTGTGAGCCCATTCCTTGCCGAAGCCGGCGATCTTGCCGGGGCCTTTTTCATGGCACTTCTTACAGTTGCCGACGGCGGCGATGTGGGCCTTGTGGGGGAACTTCACCCCTTTTTTCATCTCGATGACTTCAGGAGCGGCAAAGGCGGTGCCGGCAAACGCGACCAGGGCAAACAGCGCAACAACAACGTTTTTCATGTAACTCCTCCTGCGAAAATTTTATAAAAACTGGAAGAAATTACTACACGGGAAAAAAGGATGTCAAGGGAAAAGCCCGGTTTGCGCCGTTTACGCTTCCCGTCCCGCCGCCTGCAAGGCTGCGTCCTTGCGCTCCACCTCGTCTTCCATCTCCCGGCGGTAGTCCCTGAGCGCCCCGGCAAGCCGTTCATCGCCAAGGGCCAGGATCTGAACGACGAACAGCCCGGCGTTCTTGGCCCCGGCCTTGCCGATGGCCATGGTCGCCACCGGAATCCCGCCCGGCATCTGCACCGTGGAGTAAAGGGCGTCGACGCCGTTCAGCGCCCCGCCCGGCATGGGAACGCCGATCACCGGCAGGGTGGTCTTGGCAGCCACGACCCCGGCCAGATGGGCCGCCATCCCGGCTCCGGCGATGATCGCCCGGATACCCCGGCCGGCCGCTTCCGAGGCCAGGGTCATGGCCTTGGCCGGAGAACGGTGGGCGGACGCAATATGCATTTCATAGGGGATGTCGAATTTCCGAAGCACCCCGCAGGCCTCCTGCATGACCGGCAGGTCGGAATCGCTCCCCATCATGAGCAGGACCTTTGGTGAAACTGTCATTCTATTCCTCCGAAATTGGATAGTGGTTTGTGGTTGTGGGAATTATGGGAATTATGGGAAATGGGACTTATGGGACCTATAGGACTCATGGGAAACCCCTATAGGACCTATGGGGCTTATAACTCCTATAAGTCCTATAATTCCTATAAGTCCCATTTCCCATAATTCCCATAATTCCCATATACCTCACCCCCGGTTCAGGGCCTTCTTACCGATGTCGCTGCGGTACTGCACCCCCGGCCAGGTGATCCGCCCTACCCCCTGGTAGGCCCGTTCGATGGCCTGCTGCACCGTCGCCCCCAGGGCGGTGACCCCCAGGACCCGGCCGCCGCTGGTGACGCACGCGCCGTCTTTGGCCGCGGTGCCGGCGTGGAAGACGAAGACGTCCTCCAGCTCGGCCGCCTGGTCCAGACCGCTGATGACATCCCCTTTGCGGTAGTCGCCCGGATAGCCCTCGCTGGCCATGACCACGCAGACCGCCGCCTTGTCGTGCCATTCGATGGTGCGTCCCGCCAGATCCCCTTCGGCCACGGCCATGAGGACCGGCACGATGTCTGACTTCATGCGCATCAGGAGCGGCTGGCACTCCGGGTCCCCGAAGCGGGCGTTGAACTCCAGGGTCTTGACCTGGCCGTCCTTCACCATCAGCCCCGCGTACAGCACGCCGCGATAGGGGCGTCCCTCGGCCGCCATGCCGTCCACGGTCCGGCGGAGCACCTCGGCCATGGCCGTGTCGTGCACCGCCCGGGTCACCACCGGCGCCGGGGAATAGGCGCCCATGCCCCCGGTATTGGGGCCCTGATCGCCGTCGAAGATGGCCTTGTGGTCCTGGGCGCTGGCCAGGGGGATGATGTTCGTGCCGTCGGTGATCGCCAGGAAGGAGGCCTCCTCCCCGGTGAGGAATTCCTCGATGACCACCCGGGAGCCGGCGCTGCCGAAGGCGTTGCCGCTCAGCATATCCCTCACGGCCTCCACCGCTTCGTCACGGGTCCGGGCGATGATGACGCCCTTGCCGGCGGCCAGGCCGTCGGCCTTGACCACGATCGGCACCCCGGTTTTATCGATGAACGCCTCGGCCTCGCCCGCGTCGGTAAAGACGCCGTAGGCGGCGGTGGGGACGCCGTATTTTTGCATCAGATCCTTGGAAAACGCCTTGCTGGCCTCGATGATGGCCGCGTCCTTCCGGGGGCCGAACACCTTGAGCCCATGTTCCTCGAACAGGTCCACGATCCCCAGGGAAAGCGGCTGCTCCGGTCCCACCACCGTGAGGCCGATCCCCTCGCCGTGGGCGAAGGCGAGCAGCTTGTCCAGCTCGTCCACCCGGATGGGGAGATTCTCGGCCAACTCGCCGATCCCCGGATTGCCGGGGGCGCAGAACACCTTCGTTACCAGCGGCGACTGGGCGATCTTCCATACCAGGGCATGTTCACGGCCTCCGCCGCCGATTACCAAAACTTTCATAGGGTTGTACCTCTATCGGGAAAATTTGCTTGGGTTTGAATGGGACTTATAGGACTAATGGGACGTCCAATAAGTCTTATAAGTCCCATTTGTCCCATAAGTCCCATGAGATTTTTTTAATGCCTGAAGTGCCGCATCCCGGTGAACACCATGGCGATCCCGTGCTCGTTGGCCGCTTTTATGACCTCCTCGTCCCGCACGCTCCCGCCCGGCTGGATGACGGCCGTCACCCCGGCTTCCGCGGCGGCGTCGACCCCGTCCCGGAACGGGAAGAAGGCGTCGGACGCCAGCACCGTACCCTGGGTCGCCAGAAGCGCCTTCTGCACGGCGATCTTGGAGGAATCGACCCGGGACATCTGCCCGGCCCCGATCCCCACGGTCTGGTCCCGGTTGGTGAAGACGATGGCGTTGGACTTGACGTGCTTGCAGACCCGCCAGGCGAAATCCAGGGCCTCATATTCCGAGGCGGTCGGGGTGCGTTCGGTCACCACGCGGCAGTCGGCCGCCCGCACCATCCCCAGGTCGCGCCCCTGGACCAGCAGGCCGCCCACCACCTTCTTGAGGTCGTACCCCCCGGCCACATACTCCTCCAGCAGCGGCACCTGCATCAGCCGCACGTTCTTCTTGGCGGTGAAGATCTCCAGGGCCTCGTCGCTGTAACCGGGGGCGATGACCGCCTCCAGGAAGGTGGAGGCCAGCTCCCGGGCCGTTGCGGCATCCACCTGGCGGTTGAAGCCGACGATGCCCCCGAAGGCCGAAACCGGGTCGCATTCCCGCGCCTTGAGATAGGCGCTGAGCGGCGTATCGGCCAGGGCCACGCCGCAGGGATTGGTGTGTTTGATGATGACCGCCGCGCTCTGCTCGAACTCCTTGACCGTCTCGATGGCGGCGTCCAGGTCGATGATATTGTTGAAGGAAAGTTCCTTGCCCTGCAACTGCACCGCATTGGAGACGCACGGCTCCGCAATGTCCTTCTCCACGTAAAAGGCGGCCGTTTGCTGGGGGTTCTCGCCGTAGCGCAGATCCTGGGCCTTCTTGACCTGGATGGTGAAGGTGGCCGGGTATTGCTGGGGCTCCTCGCCGAGACGCGCCCCCAGGTAATTGGAGATGGCGCCGTCATAGGCGGCGGTGTGCTGGAATACCTTGACCGCCAGGCCGTAGTTGGTGGCCGGGGAGACGGCCCCCATGGCGGCCTTCATCTCCTCCAGGACCAGGGCGTAATCGGCACAGTCCACGATCACGGTCACGTCCGGGTAGTTCTTGGCGGCGGAACGGAGCATGGTGGGGCCGCCGATGTCGATATTCTCGATGGCGTCCTCCAGCAGGCACCCCGGCTTGGCCACGGTGGCCTCGAAGGGGTACAGGTTGACCACCACCATGTCGATGTTCTCGATGCCGTGTTCCTTCATCTTGGCCACATGGGCCGGGTTGCCGCGCATGCCGAGCAGGCCGCCGTGCACCTTGGGGTGCAGGGTCTTGACCCGGCCGTCCAGCATCTCGGGGAACCCGGTGAATTCGGACACGTCCTTGACGGTCAGGCCAGCTTCGCGCAACAGCTTGGCCGTGCCGCCGGTGGAGAGGATCTCCACCCCGTAATCGGCCAGTTGCCGGGAAAATTCGATGATGCCGGTCTTGTCGGAAACGCTGATGAGCGCCCTGGTAATCTTAGCCATTGGTGACGACTCCTTTTTTATCTTATGGGGTTTATGGGGTTTATGAGACTAATGGGACTTATGGGACTAATGGGAATTATAGGACTAATGGGACTTATGGGACTTATGAGTCCTATAGATCCCATGAAGTCCTATAGCTCCTATAAGTCCTATAATTCCCATAACCCCCAGTTCCCATAATCCCCAGCCCCCCTGCCCCGCAACAAAATCTACCCGGGGAAATCGATATGCCTCATGAACATGGACTCGAACAGCGGCGTGCCCGAGAGCGGCACCACCCGGAATCGTTTGCCGAGCCGTTCCACGGAGGCAAAGCCGTCGTTCTCCGCCAGGGCCCGCTCGACGCCGGCCAGCGCGCCTTCGGGGGTAAATCTGGAGATATGTACCATGCCTTCATCGAAAATTCCAATGGTTTTAAGCCATATGGGGCGCAAAACCGCCCCGAAGGAGCCGGTCAGGAGCACATCCCGCAGGCCGGGAAAAGCGATGCCGGAGCGTTCGGCCAAGACCTCCATGCCGGCCCGGATGGCCCCCTTGGCCAACTGGATCTGGCGGATGTCCCGTTGGGTGAGGAGCAGGAGCCGCCGGGCGTCCCGGTGGATGACGAAGGCACGCTCCCCGTCCTGTTCGACCACCCGCTGCCCCAGGTTCGAGGGGATCTCGTCGGCGCTGCGCAGCCGCCCCCCCGCTTCCAGGACACCATGGCCCAGCAGTTCCGTGACCAGCTCGATGGCCGCCGAACCGCAGATGCCCACCGGCTCGCGGCCGGCGATCGTCGCGATCTTCACCCGCTCTCCCTCGATGCGGATGGAGTTGACGGCCCCCGGCAGGGCGGCCATGCCGCAGGAGAGGTTGCCCCCCTCGAAGGCCGGCCCGGCCGCGGCCGAGGTGGCCCAGATGGTGTCGCCCGAGGTCAGGGCCATCTCGCCGTTGGTGCCCATGTCCAGGCAGAGGGTCGCCTCGCCCGGCGCCGCGCCGTAGAGGAAGGCGACCGTATCGCCCCCCACGAACCCGCCCGGCATGGGGAAGAGGTACACCTGGGCCGCGCCGTCCCAGCCCAGTTCTGCCGCCGTCACCGGTTTGCCGCCGGTGAACAGGGGACGATAGGGGGGAAAGGCCAAAGACTTCACCGGCAAACCCAACAGCAGATGTTGCATGGCCGGGTTTCCGGCGATGGCGGCCTGTTTCACCCCGCCCCAGGGGACGCCGCTCTCCGCGCACAGTTCATGGGCCAGACGCAGCAGTTCGGTGCGGATCAGGGCCGCCATCTCCTGTTGCGCCTCTTCCGAGTGCACCGCCGCGTCCAGGCGCGACACCACGTCGGCCCCGAACCGGCGCTGGGGGTTCATGCTGCCGGTCATGGCCAGCCGCTTCCCGGTGGCGCGGTCGATCAGGGAAGCGGCCAGGGTGGTGGTGCCCAGGTCCATGGCGAGTGCGTAATCGGGCATCAGACGATCTCGATGGGACGGGATTGCCGGGGGAGCACGAGGCCGACCTGCCGGGTAAAGATGCCGCGCCCAGGGGCTTCGGCCAGGAAACGCTCCGCATCGCCGGGCGCGAGCGAGATCAGGAGCCCGCCGGAGGTTTGGGGATCGAAGAGCGGCAGAAGGTCCTCGTCGGTGGCGTTGCGGCCGCTCACCAGGGGGGCGTAGTGGTCCCGGTTGCGGTAACAGCCGGCCGGCACCATGCCGTCGGCGACCAGCCCGGTCACCCCGGACATGAGGGGAATGGCGTCGAGCCGCAGGCGGATGCTCGCCCCGGCGCCCTGGGCCATCTCGCTGCAATGGCCGATCAGGCCGAAGCCGGTCACGTCGGTGGCGGCGGAGGCGTTGCACTCCCGCATCAGCTCCGCGCCCGCGCGGTTGGAGGTGGTCATCCAGGCGGAGGCGTCGGCCGCCGCCCCCTCCGGGGCCATCTCCCCCTTGATGGCGGTGGAGATGATGCCGGTGCCCAGGGGCTTGGTCAGGAGCAGCACATCCCCCGGCCGGACGGTGGAGTTGCGGATGATCCGGCCGGGATCGATCAGGCCGGTCACGGAGAGCCCGTACTTCAACTCGTCGTCCTCCACCGTATGGCCGCCCACCAGACAGACCCCGGCCTCTTTCAGCACGCTGTTGCCCCCGGCCAGGATCTCCCGCAGGATTTCACCCGGCAGGGAACAGGCGGGAAAAAACACCAGGTTCATGGCGGTCACGGGGCGGGCGCCCATGGCGTAGACATCGGAAATCGCGTTGGTGGCGGCGACGCGGCCGAAGGTGAAGGGATCGTCCACGGGAGGGGTGATGATATCGGCCGTCTCCACCAGGGCGCACTCCGGCCCGATCCTGTAGACCCCGGCGTCGTCGGAGGTCTCGGGACCTACAAGAAGGTTTTCGTCGCGGTAATCCCAAAGCCCGTCCAGGGCTTTCGCCAGGCCCGCAGGACCCAGTTTCGCGGCTCAACCGGCGGCTTTTACCAACTGCGTCAGTTTGATCATGGCGTTCCTTTGCTTGGGTGGTGGGGGGTTGGGGATTTTATGGGACTTATGGGATTTTATGGGACTTATGGGATTTTATGGGACTTATGGGATTTTATGGGACTTATGGGATTTTATGGGACTTATGGGATTTTATGGGACTTATGGGACTTATGGGATCAATGGGAATGGGACTAATGGGAATTTATAGGACCTATGGGACACCTATAATTCCTATTAGTCCTATAATTCCTATTAGTCCTATAATTCCTATTAGTCCTATAATTCCTATTAGTCCTATAACTCCTATTAGTCCTATAACTCCTATTAGTCCTATAACTCCTATTAGTCCTATAACTCCTATAACTCCTATAAGTCCTATAATCCCTATAAGTCCTATTAAACCCCTCCCCCCCTCACTTCAAATAAACCCTGGGCACCCGTTTGCTGATGCCGCAGAAGATCTCGTAGGGAATGGTGCCGGCCAGGGCCGCCAACTCCTCGGCGTGGATGCAGTTCCCCGCCCCGTCGTCCCCTATCAGGACCACTTCGTCCCCCACCGCCACGCCGGGGATGTTGGTCACGTCCAGCATGATCCAGTCCATGCAGACCGTGCCGGCCACCCGCGCCCGCTGCCCCCGGATCAGCACCTCGCCCCGGTTGGTGAGGGCGCGGGGGTAGCCGTCGGCGTAGCCCACCGGCACGCTGGCGATCAGGGTCCGTCCGGGGGCGGTGAAGCGGCGGGCATAGCTGATGGTCGTGCCCGGCTCCACCCATTTCAGCATGGCGATGCGGCTTTTGAGGCGCATGACCGGCCTCAGGTCCAGTTTCCCCTGAAAATCGGGCGACGGGATGGCGCCGTAGAGCACGATGCCGGGACGGGCCAGATTGCAGCCGGCGTTATCCCGAAGCAGGGCGGCGGCGCTGTTGGCGATGTGGATATACCGCGGGGAAAACCCGGCCTTGCGGGCCTCGGCGACCACCCAACCGAACCGCTCCGCCTGGGTGCGGGTAAAGTGCTGGCCCGACTCGTCCAACTCGTCGGCGCTGGCAAAGTGGGAAACGATCCCCTCCAGGGCGAGGTGGGGCAACTTTTTCAGTTCGCTCAAAAACGCCGGGGCCTCGGCATAGGTAATCCCCAGACGCCCCATGCCGGTGTCGATCTTGAGGTGGACCTGGGCCTTGCGGAAGAGTTTTCCGGCGGCCTGGTTGAGGGCCTGGGCCTGCTCCAGGGTAAAGAGGGCGGTGGAGATGTTGTAGCCGATGCATTTGCGTTCCTGGCCGGGATAGACCCCGCCCAGGAGCAGGATCGGCTTGTCGATGCCGCTCTTGCGCAGTTGGATCCCCTCGGCCAGGAAGGCGACCCCGAAGGCGTTCACCCCCAGGGCCTCCAGCTCATGGCTGATATCCATGAAGCCGTGACCGTAGGCGTCGGCCTTGACCACCGCCAGGATCTCGGTCCGGCGGGGGATGGCGGCGCGGATGACCTCAAAATTATGGCGCAGGGCGTCAAGATTGATCTCGGCGAATGTGGGGCGGCTGTCGTACACGACCGTGGTGCTCCTTTTCCGGGTACTCTGTCGTCAGATGATGAAAGAAAGGGTCCGCCACGGTTATTACCATGTCCGCCGCCGACTGTAAAGGGGTGGGTGCCGACAGGACGGAGGAGGGAAACACCCCTCATGGTTAACATGATTGACAGAATCGGTTAAATCCAGTACCGTAGACAGAATTACAAGGCCCTGGGGGAGTTCGCAAGAACTGAGATGATTCCTTTGGAATCAGACCCTTTGAACCTGATCCGGTTAATCCCGGCGTAGGAAAGCGGCTTGCACGACTGTTCATCTTCTATGAACCCGGCCGCCTGTATCATGACAGCGCGGCCTTTTTTATCGCGAGGGAAACCATGGGCGAGTGCAGCAGACAGTTTCGTCTGGTCATCAACAATACGGCGCAGGCATTCCCGCCGATAGCGGGCGTTTACCTGATCACCGACCAGGGGGACAACCTGGTGGAACGGGTGCGGACCGCCCTCGTGGGCGGCGTGTCGGCGCTCCAGTACCGCGCCAAGGACAAAAGCCGCGAGACGCTCCTGGAAGAAGGGCGCGCGCTGAAACAGCTCTGCAAGCGCGCCGGGGTGGTCTTCATCGTCAACGACGACATCCACCTGGCCAGGGAACTGGATGCGGACGGCGTCCACCTGGGACAGGACGACGGCGGCATTGCCCAGGCGCGGGAGATACTCGGGTCCGGCAGGATCGTCGGCAAATCGACCCACGATCTGGACGAGGCCTTTCAGGCCGAGCGGGAGGGGGCCGATTACATCGGTTTCGGCGCCATGTACCCGACCGACAGCAAGGTCGTCTCCCACATGCCGGGCACCGGCGGCCTCGCCGCCATCCGCGACCGGATCAAGCTCCCGGTGGTGGCCATCGGCGGCATCACCACCAGCAACGCCTGCCGGGTGATCGACGCAGGCGCCGACGCCGTGGCGGTGATCTCGTCGGTCCTGTCCAGCCACCGCCCGGATATCGCGGTCGCCGAATTGAAACTGCTCTTCAACCGCACCTGCCCCTATCCGCGCGGCTCGGTCCTGACCGTGGCCGGCAGCGACTCGGGAGGCGGGGCGGGCATCCAGGCCGACATCAAGACCATCACCCTCCTGGGGAGCTATGCCGCCAGCGCCCTGACCGCCCTGACCGCCCAGAACACCCGGGGGGTCTCGTCCATCCACGGCCTCCCCCCCTCCTTTGTGGTGGACCAGATCGCCACCGTGCTGGCCGACATCCCGGTGGACGTCATCAAGACCGGCATGCTGCACACCGCCGCCATCGTCTCGGCCCTGGCCGAACTGCTGACGGAGCGCACCGTCTACATCCCGCTGGTCATCGACCCGGTCATGGTCTCCAAGGGGGGCACGACCCTGCTGGACCGGGACTCGATCCGGGTGGTCCTCGACCAATTGCTGCCCCATGCCTACCTGCTGACCCCCAACATCCCCGAGGCCGAACGCCTTTTGGGGAGAGCGATCCGCTCCGAGGCGGACATGGAGCAGGCCGCCCGCGATCTGCACGCCCTGGGCCCGGCCAACGTGTTGCTCAAGGGGGGGCACCTCACCGGCCGGCAATCCATCGACATCCTCTTCGACGGCTACGAATGCCGGGAGTATGCGGCGGAGCGGGCTTTCACCAGCAATACCCACGGCACCGGCTGCACCTACGCCTCGGCCATCGCCGCGTTCCTCGCCCAGGGAGAACCGCTCAGATGCGCCGTGGAAAAGGCCAAGGAATACATCACCGACGCCATCCGCCTGTCACACCCCCTGGGCAAGGGCCATAGCCCGGTTAACCATTTTGCCGCCGCGCAGCACGGCGACCGGCAACCCTGACCACTAATCTTTCGTACGGAGCACGCAATGACCCAACTGGAATACGCCCGCCGAGGCCTCATTACCGAACAGATGCAGATCGCAGCCGCAGCGGAAGGGGTCGCGCCCGAATTCATCCGCGAGGGACTGGCCGCCGGCACCATCGTCATCTGCCACAACATCAAGCACGCCAACGGCATCCCCCTGCCGGTGGGGACCGGCCTGCGCACCAAGATCAACGCCAACATCGGTTCATCCTCCGACGACACCGACATGCAGAAGGAGCTGGAAAAGGCCCGCATTGCCGTAAAATACGGCGCCGACGCCATCATGGACCTGTCCACCGGCGGACCGGTGGACGAGATCAGGCGCGCCGTGGTGGCGGAGACCAACGCCTGCATCGGCAGCGTGCCGCTCTACCAGGCCGCCCTGGATGCCGTGCGGGTCAAGAAAAAGGCCATTGTGGACATGACGGTGGACGACATCTTCGCCGGCATCGTCAAGCATGCCGAGGACGGCGTGGACTTCATCACCGTGCACTGCGGCGTGACCCGCGCCACGGTGGACCGGATGAAGAACGAGGGGCGCATCATGGACGTGGTCTCCCGCGGGGGGGCCTTCACCATCGAGTGGATGAGCTACAACCGCCAGGAGAACCCGCTCTTCGAGCACTTCGACAAGCTTCTGGAGATCACCAAGGAATACGACATGACCCTGTCCCTGGGCGACGGCTTCCGCCCCGGCTGCCTGGCCGACGCCACCGACCGGGCCCAGATCCAGGAACTGATCATCCTGGGGGAATTGACCCAGCGCGCCCAGGACGCCGGGGTACAGGTCATGATCGAAGGTCCGGGGCACGTGCCCCTGAACCAGATCCAGGCCAACATCCAGTTGCAGAAGCGGCTGTGCCACGGCGCGCCCTTCTACGTCCTGGGACCCCTGGTCACCGATATCGCGCCGGGATACGACCACATCACCTGCGCCATCGGCGGCGCCATCGCTGCGGCCGCGGGAGCCGACTTCCTCTGCTACGTCACCCCCAGCGAGCACCTGCGCCTGCCGGACGTGCAGGACGTGCGCGACGGCGTGATCGCCTCCCGCATCGCCGCCCATGCGGCCGACATCGCCAAGGGCGTCAAGGGGGCCATGGACAAGGACATCCGGATGGCCACGTGCCGGAAGAAACTGGACTGGGAAGGGCAATTCGCCCTGGCGCTGGACGAGGACAAGGCGCGGGAGTTCCGCGCCAACTCGCCGGTCGCCGACCACGGGGCCTGCACCATGTGCGGCGAGTTCTGCGCCTACAAGGTCATGGACGACGCCATGAAACGCTGACGGCCCGGCAGCCGTGCCCACCCAACCGCCAATTATCGCTTGACAAAACGGCTGCCTCGCTTAAAATTAATTTTCACATACATAGAGTTATCTTGACCTTCTGATAAGCGATACTACTAAACCGCCAGCGATGGCGGGACGGATAGCCTAAGGGTCTCACCGAGACAGCCGGGTGCCGAAAGATCAGATCTTTTGCACCCGTTTGTTTATTTTACAGCGGACAAAAAGGGTCAAAGCCGGTTCCGTCCGTTCTTCCCCAGGGGAAACGGCACGAACGGGCTGCTGAAAATCGTCGCGGGCCGCAGACCGGCCTCGCAGCGGATTTTCGGCAGCCTGCTGACGGAGGTGCTTGATGGCGTTTTCCCTGAATAAATCCCTGACCCACCTGGAGATCAAAGAACCCGATCTTTCCGAGATCTATCGTTCCTCCAACAGCGCCGTTCCCCCCGAAGAGCACTGCCAGGGCCACCCGTGCGAGGCGTTTGTCTGCGCCGCCCGCGAGGAGGACCGGTTTTGCGTGTATATCGCCTTCTTCGACACCACCACCCAACGCTCCATCATCCTTTCCACCGCCTGCGACGCCCGCAAGCCCGCCGACCAGAAGCGCCTCGTCGGCGAGGCCCTGAAGCTCACGAAGTCCATGGGTTTCGACATGGAACCGGTCAAACTCGATTACAGCGCGGCCATGCGCCAGGTCATCATACGCGGCATCAGCGTCATGCGCCCCCCTTCCCATCGTCACGGCAAACAGCACGCCAAGGCCGCTGCGCCCCCTGCGGAGCCCCCCCGGCCGGCCGCTCAGGCAGAGCCCGCTCCCGCCGCACCCAAGGCTTCGCCATCCGAGACCCCCTCGCCCGAGGTGGACGGCCTCGCCGCCCAGGTAGCCGACCTCAAAAAGGCCCTGGCGGATATGGAGCAGGCCAAGGCAGAGGCCGAACAGGCCGCTCAGGCGGCAGCCGCGGCGGAAACCGCTGCCCTTGCCGCCCAGGTGGCCGACCTCAAAAAGACCCTGGCCGACAGGGAGCAGGCCGAGGCAGAGGCCGAACAGGCCGCCCAGGCAGCAGCCGCGGCGGAAATCGCCGCCCTCGCCGCCCAGGTGGACGACCTTAAAAAGGCCCTGGCCGACAGGGAGCAGGCCGAGGCAGAGGCCGAAAAGACCGCCCAGGCAGCAGCCGCGGCGGAAATCGCCGCCCTCGCCGCCCAGGTGGACGACCTTAAAAAGGCCCTGGCGGACATGGAGCTGGCCAAGGCCGAAACCGAGAGGACGGCAGAACAGGCCGTCATGGCCGTCAAGCTGGAGTTGGAGAAAACCGTCGCCGCCCACCGGGACCGGGAGGCGGCGCTCCGGGAAGAGGCCGCCGGGCGGCGGGAGGAACCCCCGGAGACGACGGCCGATGCCGGTCTGCACGCCGAGCTGGCGGACACGACGAAGAGGCTGGGAGACCTGGAGGAGGCCCTTGACCGGGAAGCGGCGCAACGCCGGGAGGCCGAGGCGAAAGCGGAGGAACTGGATCACCGCCTGGAGCGGTCCGAGGAGGAGGCGGCGGAACTGCGCCGCGAACTGGAGCGGCTCCAGCACGATACGGCGGCGGAACGCCTGAACGCCGAACAGCAGCTTTCGAAAGAGATCGCCGGGCGGTCCGCGGAAGAGCTGGCCGCGACGGAGCGGGAACAGTCGCTGCGCGATGAGCTTGCCGCCGCACGCCACGAGAACGGCGCCGTGCAGGACACCCTGAAAAACGTCCTGAAGGAACAGCAGGTGCTCGCTAACGAGCGCGAGGCGCTCAGGGCCGAACTGGCGGTCCTCAGGGAGAGCGCGGGATTATCGTGGCAGCAGGAGCGGGAAGGCTTCGAGCAGGAACGGGAAGGGCTGCACGACAGCGTGAGACGGCTTGAGAGCGAGCTGTCTGAGACGCAGCAACGCTTCGAGGCGCTGCTGGCCGAAAAGGAGCTGGAAGTGAAGGAAGCGCGCGCCGGGCTTGAGTCCCTTTCGGCCAGGCAGGAGCAGCTTCTGGGAGAGAAGAAACTGTGGGACACCCTCGCCGGGAACTTCAAGAAGAAGGCCCAGAAGGCGGTGGAACGCCTCAAGCGCGAAAAGCAGGCCCTGGAGGAAAAGCTGAAGGAGGCGGAACAGGCCCCTCCCCCCGCACCGTCCCCGTACCCCCGGTCTGCCGCCGAGGTGCCCGCCGTGGTGGAGCGTCACGTGGAATCGCCCTTTGCCGCGCTGGGCCTGACGGATGGGGGCTCCGGCTTTGCCGGGTTCGGCAGCTTCGGCGCTTCGGCGCCGGGCAGCGGGCTGGCCTTTCGTCATGCCCCGGACATGGCGGTCATCTCCTACCATTCGCCCGACGATATCGTCGAGCTCTACGGCTCGGCCAACGTGGTCCAGGCCGCGCCGGAAGGGAGGCGGTCCCAGCTTTGCGGCGCCTATGTCTGCGTGGTGGAACAGGGAGGGAAAACGGCCATCCACCTGGCCTGGCACCTGATCGACAGCGGCGAGGTCCTCATCTGCCTGCCGGAGCGGCAGCCGGAGGGGGCGGCGAACTACGCCCGCGCCCTCCAGGACGCCATCTTCTATTTCGAAAGCGTCGGCTTCATGATGGACCGCTTCGAGCTGTCGCGCAATTCGCACCGCCAGCTCAAGGCCCTGGAAAAGATCGGCATCTGCAGGTTGGATGAACCGGCGGCGGCAGGTGACGGGACCGGGGGGAAAGCCTCCGGGGACGGCGGCGCTATGCCTGCTGCCGCGTAACGTAGGCGCTGCTGCGCTGCTCGGCAAAGGTGAGGTGGGCGTTCATCGCCTCGCGGGCCCCCTCGGCGTCTCTGGCCTTGATGGCCTGGAAGATGCGGCGGTGATGGTTGAAGAGCAGGTGATGGTCCTCGCTGGTCAGGTAGACCGCCCGCCAGACGGTCTGCTGAAACTCCTTCATGGCGTCGAACAGGCTCTGCATGAGGTGCAGCCAGACAATATTGTGGGTGGCGCGGGCGATCACGATGTGCAGGTTGGCGTCCAGGTCCTCCGAAGGCTTCAGGCCGTCCAGGTTGCGCTCCATGCCGCCGATGATCTCCTCCATGCGCCGGATGTCCTCGGGCAGCGCCCGCTCGGCCGCATAAAACGCGGTCCAGGACTCCATCCCCTTGCGCACCTCGATCACATCCAGCGCCCGCTCCTGCTCCGACCGGATCAGCTCGGAAAGCGGGTTCCCTCCGGAGGTCTCCACCAGCGACAGGACCACCGTCCCCCCACCCTGATAGGACATGACCAGCCCCGACGACGAGAGGATATTGAGCGCCTCGCGCACCGACGGGCGGGAAACGCCGAACATCTCGGCCAGTTCGCGTTCCGGGGGCAATTTGTCGCCGGGCGAGAATTCCCCCGACAGGATCGAGGAGCGGATCTGCTCGGCGATCTGGGCCGACACCTTCTTGGGCTTTATGGGCTGGAATTTCATGGGGTTCCGATCATGCCACAATCTATTCAAAATCTGCCACAGAGACACGGAGACACAGAGGTTCACAGAGAAAACCGGAAGAAAATTGATTTTTGTTTTGACGTTCTCCGTGTCTCTGTGTCTCTGTGGCAGGTGTAAAGATTTACAGTTACAAAAGGGGAACCGTATACGGCACCCCTTCTATCTACTACAGATCACACAGGTTTGCAACCTTGTCGGTTCATGCTTCGCCATCCAGGCTGCGCGCCAGGATCTCCGTCACGTGCGCGATCTTCACCTGGGGCAACTGCTCCGCCAGTCCCTTCTTCAGTTGCAGCAGGCAGCCGGGATTCCCGGTCACCAGCAGCTGTGCGCCGGTCGCCCGGATGGTGTCGATCTTGCGGGTCAGGATGCGGTCGGCCATCTCCGGCTTGGCGATATTGTAGGTGCCGGCGCTGCCGCAGCAGGCGTCGGCCGCTTCCAGCTCGCGGTATTCCAGCCCCGGAATCAGCCGGAGCAGGTCCCGCGGTTCCCGGCGGATGCCCTGGCAGTGGGCGATGTGGCACGGGTCATGGTAGGTGACCGTCTCCGGGAGCGGCTTGAGTTTGGCGCGCAGCTCTTCGGCGTGCAGCGCCAGGACCTGGGAGATGTCCCGCACCTTGGCGCTGAAGGCCGCCGCCTCCGGGTCCCCTTTCAGGTGATGGCCGTAGTGCTTCAATTCGGCCCCGCAGCCGCCGCAGTCGGTGACGATGAAATCCGCCTCGATCCCGCCGAAGACGGCCACGTTGGCGCGGACCGCCTCCTTCAGGCCCTCCATATCGCCGGAGAGCATGTTGGGCGCGCCGCAGCAGACCTGGTTGCGGGGGGTGACGACCCGGTAGCCGAGCTCGGACAGCAGCCGCACGGTGGCCCGGCTCGCCTCGCTGAAGATCAGGCTCATGACGCACCCCAGGAAGAAGGCCACGGTCCCCCGCTCTTCCCCACGGGCCGGCGTGACCTCGTCGATGGCCTGGCGCAGCGGCCGGGCCGGCAGATCCGGGAGCAGCCCTTCCATGCGTCCCAGGGTCTCCGGGAACAGCTTCAGGACCCCCAGCTTGCGCACCAGTTTTTGCAGGCCGGTGCGCTGGTAGAGGCGCATGGGGACCATGGACGCCTCCAGGCGGTCGGGATGGGGGACCAGCCGGCGCAGGATCAGGTCTTCCATGAAGGAGAGCCCCTCCCCTCCCTTGCGCTCGCAGGTGAACTCCGCCACCAGTTCGCCGGCATTCACCCCGCAGGGGCAGGCCGAGGCGCACGCCTGGCAGTCCAGGCAGAGGGAGAGGTATTCCAGAAGGCGCTCGGACTGGTCCAGCTCCCCTTCCTGAAGCTTGCGGATCAGCGCCACCCGCCCACGGGGCGAGGCGGTCTCCAGGAAGGTTTCCTTATAGGTCGGGCAGGCGGGGAGGCACATGCCGCAGCGCATGCAGTTGATCAGCTTTACGTAGTCCATTAATTTACCTCTATGGGGACGGTTGCGGATTTCCGGAACCTGGCGGCGTTGGCCGGCGGAGGCCTCTCGTGCGGCGTAGCGCTGCTACGCCTCCGCGGGCCTCCTTGTCCGCCTTGCCAGAACCCGGAACTCCACAACCGGCAGGTCAAGCGTAAAAAGACAAAATCCACGCATAAGTATCAGAACATTGGTTGCCTATCGGGCGAGAAGTTTGTGCGAGGTCAAGGCGCCCGAGGAAACCGGCGGAGGCGTAGCAGCGCTACGCCGCACAACGAGTTTCCGAAGGGCAACGCAGAGATCGCGCAAAATCCTCGCCCGTACTACGTCAGAATACCTTACCAGGATTCAAGATTCCTTTGGGATCGAAGGCGTTTTTGATCCCCCGCATGACGCGAATCCCCGATTCCCCCACCAGCCGCGGCAGATACCGCTTCTTGGCCAGCCCCACCCCGTGTTCGCCGGTGATGGTGCCCCCCATGGCGATGGCGGCGTCGAAGATCTCGTCGAAGGCGGCGTGGGCCCGGGCGATCTCGTCCTGGTCCCGCTCGTCGGTCAGGCAGGTGGGGTGCAGGTTGCCGTCCCCGGCGTGGCCGAAGGTGCCGATGGTGACGTTGTACTTGCGGGCCGCCTCCTGGATCACCGTGAGCATGGGCGCGACGCAGCTGCGCGGCACGGTGGCATCCTCCAGGATGGTGGTCGGCTTGACCCGGGCCAGGGCCGACAGGGCGGTGCGCCGCGCCGTGGCCAGCTTGAGCGCCTCCTCCGCATCCCTGGCGGTCTGGAAGAAGGAACAGCGGTGGCGCTTGCAGATCGCCTCCACGGCCGCGGCCTCCTCGGCCACCACGGCGGGGTGGCCGTCCACCTCGATCAGCAGGACCGCCTCCACGTCCAGGGGCAGCCCCACGTGGGCGTAATCCTCCACGCATTTGATGGTTACCTTGTCCAGGAACTCCAGGGTGGCCGGGATGACCTTGGCGGCGATGATGGCCGACACCGCCAGGGCCGCCTGGTGCAGCTCGGGAAAATGGGCCAGCATGGTGGTCTTGGTCCGGGGCTTGGGGATCAGCTTGACCGTGATGGAGGTGAAGAACCCCAGGGTCCCCTCGGAGGAGACCAGGAGCGGGTTCAGGCTGTAGCCGGCCACGTCCTTGACGACCTTGCCGCCGGTGCGCAACACCTCTCCGTCCGCCAGGACCGTGGTGAGACCCATGACGTAATCCGCCGTCACCCCGTACTTGAGGCCGCGCAGCCCGCCCGAGTTCTCGGCCACGTTGCCCCCCATGGTGGAGATGTTCATGCTCCCCGGATCGGGCGGATAGAACAGGCCGCGCCCCTCCACCTCGCGGTGCAGGGCGCTGGTGATCACCCCCGGTTCCACCGTGGCGGTCAGGTTTTCCTCATCCACCTCCACGATAGCGTTCATGCGGCTGGTCTGCACCACCACCCCGCCGGCCGACAGGGAGCCGCCCGACAGGTTGGTGCCCGAGCCGCGGGGCGTCACGCAGACCCCGGCCTCGTGGCAGAGGCGCATGATCCGGGCCACCTCTTCGGTAGTGCCGGGCAACAGGACCACCCCCGGCCTGCTCTCCAGTTCGGGCGTGGAATCGTAGCCGTACACCGCCAGGGATTCCCGGTCGGTCAGGGCGTACCGGTCGCCGACGATCGTTTGCAGTTCTTTGATGAAGGATTGTTGCATGGTAACCTCTTTGGAATTATGGGAATTGGAACCGATGGGACTTATGGGAATTATGGGAATTATGGGACTGCATGGGACTTATAGGACTCATGGGACTTATAGGTCCCATAGGTCCTATTGCTTTCCCATAAGTCCCATTGGTCCCATAAGTCCCATTGGTCCCATAAGTCCCATAAAAACCCAACCCCCTTAATCACCACCCAAACCCCTTAACCACCCCGCACCCCCCTTAACTCAACCCCAGCCTCAAGGTATCATCCAGGTAAAAACATACGCCTGGAGATAGACGATGATCCCCATGATGGTCGTCAGGAACAGGGCATGTTTCAGGGTGAAGCGGAACAGGTTCCCCTCTTCCCCCACCAGGCCCGTTGCGGCGCAGGCGACGGCAATGGACTGGGGAGAGATCATCTTGCCCATGACCCCGCCGCTGGTGTTCGCCGCGCCGGTGAGCAGCGGATTCAACCCGAGCTGTTCGGCGGTTACCTTCTGCATGCCGCCGAACAGGACGTTGCTGGAGGTGTCGGAGCCGGTCAGGAAGACCCCCAGCATGCCGAGGAACGGGGCCAGGAACGGAAAGAAGTGACCGGCCGTGGTAAAGGCCAGGCCCATGCTCGTGGTCATGCCCGAGGCGTTCATGACAAAGGCGAGACCGACGACCGAGCCGACGGTAACGGCCGGGAAACGCATGTCGTACAGGGTCTTCCCCAGGACCTGGAAGAACTCGGCGATGCCCACCCCGCAGATGATGGCGGAGAGCAGGGCGGCAATCAGGATCGAGGTGCCGGCCGCGGACAGGAAGTTAAAATTGAATTTGGCGGCGATCCGTGCGGGCAACTGGTCCGCAAGGGCCTTGTCCAGAGGCTTGAACTGATCCTTTGTCACGACCTTCGCCGTCACCAGTTCCTTGACCAGCTTCTGGACATCCTTTTGTTTCTTGGCAAGCGCGTCGAAGGCGGCGGTTCTTTCCGGGGTGAGCACGGCGCCCTGCCCCGCCATCCCCTGCTCTATGGGGACGATTTTGTCTTCCAAACCCTTGAGGTCGGCCAGGGCCGAGGCCACGGCGGCCTGCTTCGGATCGGCGGCCGACAGAAGCGGAAGTTGCTTGCCGATCTCGTCGGTTACGGCCGCCGCTTTCCTTATCCCGTCCTCGGGCTTGGACACCTTTTTCACGATGGCGTTATCCAGGCCGTCCACGGGGATCAGGATCGCGCTTTTGTTGAGGGCCGGCTTGATGGAGGGAATGCCCCAGATAAGGACCATGACCGTGAGGGCAAGGTAGGGAGCCCAGGCGCGCGCGACCTGCGCCCCGGTATAGCTGTGGCTTTCCTTTCCCGCGAACTCGGGTTCGTGGTCGAAGGTCCAGGTCTCTTTCGGATGCCAGAACTTGAGCAGGATGACCATGGCGACGATGGACGAGAGGGAGGCGATGATGTCGGGAAGATAGGGTCCCAGATAGCTCGCGCATCCCCACTGGGCCACGGCGAAGGTCAGTCCGCACACGATGACCGCCGGCAGCACTTCCATGGTCTTCTTCCAGCCGACCATGATAATGATAACATAGAATGGGATAAAAGCCGACACCAGCGGCAGTTGATGGGCGATCATCTTGGAGAGCTTCATGCCGTCGTCGGTGTAGCCCATGACGCCGGCCAGGGCCACGACGGGGATACCGATGGCGCCGAAGGCGACCGGCGCGGTGTTTGCGATCAGGCAGACGCTCGCCGCGTAGAAGGGGCGGAAGCCCAAACCGACCAGCGTGGCGCCGGCAATGGCGACCGGGGTTCCGAAACCGGCGGCCCCTTCGATGAAGGCGCCGAAGCAAAAGGCGATGAGGAGCGCCTGAAGGCGCCGGTCACCGGTGAGGCCGGCAAGGGATGCCCGGATGATCTCGAACTGCCCCCCCTTGACGGTTATGTTGTAGAGCAGGATGGTGGTCACGACGATGTAGAACACCGGGAACAGTCCGAAGCCGACCCCCTGAAGCGTGGCCAGTCCGGCCAGCTTGGCCGGCATGCCCCAGACGCCGATGGCGATGGCGATGGCCGAGGCCACGGCCAGGGGACCGGCGATGTGGGCCTTCATCTTCAGGACGGCCAGACAGACGAAGATGATGATAAGGGGGACGGCGGCCATCAGGGCCGACATCCCGAGACTGCCTGCGACCGGGGTGTAGTTTTGAATCCAGGGCATGACAAGATACTCCTTTCCGTACTCGGGTAGTATGCAAACGTCAGTTGAATGCCATTACATGATCCGCCTGTCCTGGATCTTCACGTGTGAGCGGAAAAATAAAATCAGGTTTTGTAAACTTGTATTACCAATTATATTTTTTCAACAACCTTGTCAATAATTTTTTGCAGGTGCGCACAAAGCCTGTTGACAAGCGTTGTTAAGATGCATTACGTTTATATGTAATGTGGTTTTACAAATTTACAGGTGGGTCCGGCATCGTCCGACGCCCTGCGGCGACACGGGCATCGGCATGGCTCTAAAACAATTTTCCACCGGGTGCGGCGGATAACGGCACTGAAGGAGACGGAAACGATGTACGAGCAATTCAAGGCCAAGGCGGAGGGGGTCGGCGCGGAGGTCCACCGCTTCGGGGACCGGGAAGCGGCGCTGGCATTCATCCTGTCGTTCCTGCGGGAGGAAGGCGTTGCCGGCGACCCGCACGCCTGCGCCGTCTGGGCCGACAGCCCGTTCCTGAACGGCATGGACACCAAGCCGCTCACGGACGCCGGGCTGCGGTTCGACCTCGACCGCGACACGGCGGCCGACGCCCGCATCGGCATCACCCAGGCCGAGTGGGGGCTGGCCGATACCGGCTCCCTGGTGCAGGACCAGACCTCCGTGGAACAGCGCCTCGCCTCCTCCCTGACCGATATCCACATCGCCATCGTCCCCACCGGCGGCATCCTCCCCGACAAAACCGCCCTTTTGACCAGGATCGACCCCCGGACCAGCCGCTACATCGCCTTTATCACCGGGCCGAGCCGGACCGCCGACATCGAGCGGGTGCTGACCATCGGCGTTCACGGGCCGGAACGGCTCGTCGTCGTCTGCGTGGATGACATGGGAGGGGCGACCCGATGAAAAAGGAATTCAGGGAATCCATAGAGAGGGCCGTGGGGAACGCCACCCTCACCGGCGCGTTGGGGAAATTCTCCGAGGCCTACAAGGTCAACCGGGCCAAGGCCTACGAGGGGATCGACTTCGAGGCCCTGCGGAGCACCATTGCCGAGCGCAAGGCCCATGCCGCCGCCAACCTGGAGCTTTTGGCGGACACCTTCGCCCAAAACGCCGAGGCCCTGGGCGCCAGGGTCTTCCGCACCGACGACCCGGAAGAGGTAAAGGAATACATCCTGAAGGTGGCCCGCGACAATAACGTGAAAAGCGTGGTCAAGTCCAAGTCCATGGCCACGGAGGAGATCCACCTCAACGCCTGCCTGGAAAAGGCGGGCATCGCGGTGGGGGAGACCGACCTGGGGGAGTGGATCATCCAGCTTGCGGGACAGAAGCCCTCCCACATGGTCATGCCGGCCATCCACATGACCAAGGAGGAGGTGGCCGACCTTTTCAGCAAGGAGGTGGACGAACGTCTGGAGAACGACATCCCGCGCCTGGTCAAGGTGGCCCGCCGGGAGCTGCGCTCCAAGTTCCTCGCCGCCGACATGGGGATCTCGGGGGCGAACATCGCCGTGGCCGAGACCGGCAGCATCGTGATCGTCACCAACGAGGGGAACGCCCGGCTGGTCACCACCCTGCCCAAGGTCCACGTGGCCCTGGTGGGCATCGAAAAGCTGGTGGAGAAATTCGACGACACCGTGCCGATCCTGACGGCCCTGCCCCGCAGCGCCACGGCCCAACTGCTGACGAGCTACGTCTCCATCATCACCGGCCCCACGCCGGCCACCGACGGCGGCCTGAAGGAGTTGCACATCGTCCTCATGGACAACCGCCGGAGCGAGATGGCCCGCGACCCCAAGTTCAAGCAGGCGCTCCAGTGCATCCGCTGCGGTTCGTGCCTGAACGTCTGCCCCATCTTCCGCCTGGTGGGGGGCCACGTCTTCGGCAGCATCTACACCGGCGGCATCGGCACCATCCTCACCGCCTGGTTCGAGGAGTTGCAGAACTCCGAGGACATCCAGGGGCTGTGCATCCAGTGCGGCAACTGCAAGGAGGTCTGCCCCGGCAAGCTGGACATCCCGGAGATGATCATGGAGATCAGGCGGCGTCTGGTGATCGAAAAGGGGCAGCCCCTGGCCCAGAAGGCGATCTTCGGCATCGTCAACAACCGCTCGCTCTTCCACGGCATGCTGCGGGCCGCCTCCGTCGCGGGCAAGCCGTTCAGTTCGGGCGGCTTCATCCGCCACCTCCCCCTGTTCCTGTCGGACCTGACCGACGGCCGCAGCCTCCCGGCCATTGCCGCGGAGCCGTTCCGGGACCGGTTCCACAAGATCGAACAGCCCGCCGGCTGCCGGGAGACAGCCGTCTTCTTTGCCGGCTGCCTGATCGACTTCGCCTACCCGGAGATGGGGGAGGCGTTGATCAAGATCCTGAACAAGGCCGGCATCCGGGTCGCGTTCCCGGAGAAGCAGACCTGCTGCGGCGCCCCGGCCCGGTACAGCGGGGCCTACGAGGTGGCGGCCAAAAACGCCGTGGACAACATCCAGGCCCTGCTGGCGGACCGGGCGGAGTACGTGGTCTCCGCCTGCCCCACCTGCACCGTGGCCCTGGCCCACGAGTTCATGGATACCCTGGAGAGCGTGGGCCGGCGGGAGTTACTCCCCAAGGCACGGGAGCTGGCCGCAAAGACCATGGATTTCTCCACCCTGGTGAAGAAACTGGTGGACGAAGGGCGGCTCACGCTGAAGGAAGGGCAGGAACTCGGCGCGATCACCTACCACGACTCCTGCCACCTGAAACGGACCCTGCGGGCCACGGAGCCGCCGCGGGAACTGCTGCGCGGGGCGGGCTACGAGGTGAAGGAGATGTTCGAGTGCGACATGTGCTGCGGCATGGGCGGCTCCTACTCCATGAAGCTGCCGGAGATCTCGGCGCCGATCCTGAAAAGAAAGCTGCACAACATCAAGGAGACCGGCGCGCCCGTCGTAGCCATGGACTGCCCCGGCTGCGTCATGCAGATCAGGGGCGGGTTCGACCAGGACACGGCGGAGGTGCAGGTGAAGCACACGGTGGAGTTATTGGCGGATCTGGTGAAGGGGTAGCATCCTGGACAGCTGCCGCAGAGACGGGGAGAAAAGTTAAAGGGACAAAACCCGTGGAAGTTTTTTGTCTTTCGACGTTCTCCGTGGCTCCGGGACAAACGGTCCCGATGTTACGGGGCAGACCGTAACAAAACGTAACATCATGCGGCAAAAACCGTAAGAAAACGTAAGGTGGGAAGGTGTGGAGCGAAGGGAATCAATTCCCTTCGCTTTGTGCTTTCAGCGCTTCCATCTGGTAATGGGCGCGCAGGGCGTCGGCGATCTCGGCGATGTCCCCCGCCATGATGGAATCCAGGCGGTAGAGGGTCAGGCCGATACGGTGGTCGGTCATGCGCCCCTGGGGGAAGTTGTAGGTGCGGATGCGCTCGCTACGGTCGCCGGAACCGACCTGCTGCTTGCGGTCGGCGGCCAGTTTGGCGCTCTGTTCCTGGAGGATGGTGTCCAGGATGCGGGTCTTCAGGACCTTCATGGCCTTGGCCCGGTTCTTGATCTGGCTGCGTTCCTCCTGGCAGGCCACCACCGTGCCGGTGGGGAGGTGGGTGATGCGCACCGCAGAGTCGGTGGTGTTGACGTGCTGCCCGCCCGCGCCGGAAGAACGGTAGACGTCGATCTTCAGGTCATCGGGCCGAATGTCGATGTCCACGTCCTCTGCCTCGGGCATGATCGCCACGGTGCAGGCGCTGGTGTGGATGCGCCCCTGGGCCTCGGTCTCGGGCACGCGCTGCACCCGGTGGGTGCCGGACTCGTACTTGAGCTTGGCAAAGACCCCCTCGCCTTCCACGGAGGCGATGATTTCCTTGAAGCCGCCCCGCTCCGATTCGGAGGCCGAGATGGTCTCCACCTTCCAGCGGTTGGTGTCGGCAAAGCGTGAATACATGCGGAACAGATCCCCGGCGAACAGGGCGGACTCGTCGCCGCCGGTCCCGGCCCGGATCTCCAGGATGACGCTCTTGTTGTCGTTGGGGTCCTTGGGCAGCAGAAGCAGTTGGATATCGGCCTCCAATTGTTCCTTTTCCGCCTCCAGGCTCTTCAACTCCTCCTCGGCCATCTCCTTCATGTCCGCGTCGGACAACAGCTCCCGGTTCTCCTCGATCTCCTCCAGCACCTTGCGCCAGCGGCGGTAGGCCGCCACCAGCTGGCTCAGGTCGGCATGTTCCCGGGAGAGCTTGCGGAACTCCGGCTGATTGGAGATGACCGTGGGGTCGGACAGCAGCGCTTCCACTTCCTGGTAGCGCCGCTCAAGCTCTTCTATCTTGTCGAACATATTCAAAACCTCTTAGATTCTTACATCTGCCACGGAGACACAGAGACACAGAGAAAAGCTGGAGAGGTAAAACCAGACGGCGTGGCACGCCTTTGACGTTCTCCGTGTCTCTGTGTCTCTGTGGCAGGTTTTAATTTCAGCTTACACAACCAGGCGGTCGTCCGAGTACCCGGCATTTTCTTCCAGAGCCTCATTCATGGAGCGGATGGCCACTTCCAACTGCTGGTCGTCCGGCTCGCGGGTGGTCAGGCGCTGCAGGGCCAGTCCGGGGGTGATGATCATCTTCACCAGGGGGTGGCCGTCGTTCTTGGCGCTCCACTTGAGGAACTCGTAGGAGATGCCGGCGATGAGCGGCAGCAGCACGACACGCGAACCGGCCTTGAGGTAAAAGGGCCACAGCTTGGGGATGAGGGAGAACACGGCGATGCTCACCAGCATGACGATCAGGAGGAAACTGGTGCCGCAGCGGGGGTGCAGGCGGCTGTAGCGGCGCACGTTCTCCACGTTCAATTCCTCGCCGGCCTCGAAGGCGAAGATCGACTTATGCTCGGCGCCGTGATACTGGAAGACCCGCTGGATGTCGCCCATGCGGGAGATGCCCCAGATGTAGATCAGAAAGACCGCCACCCGGATCACACCGTCCACCAGGTTGAAGACGATGTTGTTGGTGCCGATGTACGGCGTCATCAGCTTGGTCAGGTAGAGCGGGAGCAGGAAGAACAGGCAGATGCCGAAGCCGAAGGCCACGGCCATGGTGCCGGCCATGGCCCACGAGGAAAGTTCCCCTTTCCCCTTGTCCTTGTCCCCCTCCTTCTCCTCCTCGGTCATGGCCTCGTTGGCGGAGAAGTTGAGCGCCTTGATGCCGATGATCAGCGAGCTGAACAGGGCCACCGCGCCGCGCACGATGGGGAGTTTGACCACCGGGTACCGTTCGGAGAGCGGCACGACCAACTCCCGCTTGACCACGATCTCGCCGTCGGGACGGCGCACGGCTATGGCCATGGAACGGGGCGCGCGCATCATGACGCCTTCAATAACCGCTTGGCCGCCTACATTTATCTTTTCCATAGAACCTTTCCTAAAACAAATCTGCCACGGAGACACAGAGACACAGAGAACACCTTGAAAAACATAACGGAAGTTAAAGATTCCGCTTTGCCACAGGGCCACAAAGATGCAAAGAAAAGCAGAGTGTCTCCTGCCTTTCGCCTTTCTCTGTGTACCTCTGAGTCTCTGTGTCTCTGTGGCAGATTTTAAGATTTTACCATTATTCCAGCGTGGCGAAGAATCCCCGCACCTCGGCGGTTTGGCCGCAGCAGAACTGCCCCTCCGGGCAGGGTCCTCCCACGCAGCCCGGTCCCGCCTCGCGGAAGATGATCGGGGCGATCTTCTTCACCAGCCGGAGCATCTCGATGCTCATTTCGCGAATCTCCCACTGGGCGCGCTGGCAGCAGCGCAAGGCAAAAAAGTGCAGCAGTTCGCGGGCGTTCATGGTCATGATGATCTTGGTCTCGGTGGCGTTGGGCAGGATATAGCGGGCGTCCTCGGGCGGGATCCCCATTTCCACCAGCTGGGCGTAAGCCTTGTGCACCGTCTCGGACATGAAGGCGAAGATCTGCCGCGCGTCGGCATTCTCCGCGATACTGTCCGGCATGATGGAAGTGAACTCATCCTTGTGGGACACGTAGCGTTGGGACTGCTGGGAGAAGGATGCTATGCGGTGGCGCACCAGTTGGTGGGTGGTCACCCGGGAGATCCCCTCCATGCCGAAGGTAAAGGAGATGTGCTCCAACACCGAATAATGTCCCAGCGCCATGATCTTGTTCAGAAACTTCTCGATGTCCGTGGCTTCAAGTTTGTGCCGCAGTTCGCCGATGGACGAGGGCGAATAGCAGAGCCGGGCCGCCAGGGCTACGGTCAGTTCGGGATTGGGAGTATGTTCGATCAGGGTAACATTCATGGTATCCCACTTATGGATTGTTGAAAAACAGCCATCTCGCCGCCATCCTCGAAGCCCCTTTCGTGCGGCGTAGCGCTGCTACGCCTCCTCAGGGCCTTCTGCGGGTGCGACGATCTGACTATTTTTGAACAACCTGGATTCATTGACACGCCAGGATACAAAAAAGGGGATTTGCCTGACGACAAGATCCCCTCAATGCATTGAGCCGATGGTGGACTAAAGCTGGCCGTAACGTTTCTTGAAGCGCTCGACGCGACCGGCGGTATCGATCAACTTCTGCTTGCCGGTGAAGAAGGGGTGGCATGCGGAGCAGATTTCGGTGTTGATCTCCTTGTTGGTGGAGCGGGTCAGGAACGTGTTGCCGCACAGGCACTTCACGGTCACCTCGGAATACATTGGGTGGATACCTTCTTTCATCTTCTCTTCCTCCTAATAAATACTGCTCGGTCTCTGTATAAAAATGGATGTCGTCGGTGAGGCCCGGTCGCAAACTATAATCGTAATGATTCGAATTAATTTTTGCAACACTTTTTTCCCGTTTCCGATTCGGAAAGGAGAGCTTTTTCGTCCAGGCAAGGAAATCGAGGGGTTGCAAGGAGGCGTACATCAGTACGCCGCACGAAGCAAGCTCGAAGATTGACGCCGCATGGGCGGAAAAGAACCCTTTCCGGGCGGAAACTATTTGCTCATGGAGTCCAGAAAGTCCTGGTTGCTCTTGGTCTCCGATAGTTTGTCCAGCAAAAACTCCATGCTGTCCACCACGTTCATGGGGTGCAGAACCTTGCGCAGTATCCAGGTGCGGTGGAGAGCGCTCTTCTCGATCAGCAATTCTTCCTTGCGGGTGCCGGACTTGTTGATGTCGATGGCCGGGAAGGTGCGTTTCTCCACCAGTTTGCGGTCCAGGTGCAGTTCCATGTTGCCGGTGCCCTTGAACTCCTCGAAGATGACCTCGTCCATCTTGCTGCCGGTGTCCACAAGGGCCGTGGCGATGATGGTCAGGGAGCCGCCCTCCTCGATATTGCGGGCCGCGCCGAAGAAACGCTTGGGTTTGTGCAGTGCGTTGGAGTCCACGCCGCCGGACAGGATTTTGCCGGAGGGAGGGATAACGGTGTTGTAGGCACGGGCCAGACGGGTAATGGAGTCCAGCAGGATGACCACGTCGCGCTTGTGCTCCACCAGACGCTTGGCCTTCTCAATAACCATCTCGGCCACCTGGACGTGGCGCGTGGCCGGTTCGTCGAAGGTGGAGGAGACCACTTCGCCGTTGACCGAGCGCTGCATGTCGGTCACCTCCTCCGGGCGTTCGTCGATCAGAAGGACGATCAGGTACACCTCGGGGTGGTTGGTGGCGATGGAATTGGCGATGTTCTGGATCAGCATGGTCTTGCCGGTGCGAGGCGGGGCCACGATCAGGCCACGCTGTCCCTTGCCGATGGGCGCCACCAGTTCCACGACCCGCATGGGAAGGTTGTCGCCGGCGGTTTCCAGCTTGAGCTTCTCGTCGGGATAGAGCGGGGTGAGGTTATCGAACAGGATCTTGTCCCGGGCGACTTCGGGGGGTTCGAAGTTGACCGTTTCCACCTTGAGCAGGGCGAAATAGCGCTCCCCCTCCTTGGGGGGGCGGATCTGGCCGGAAACCGTGTCGCCGGTGCGCAGGTTGAAGCGCCGAATCTGGCTGGGAGAGACGTAGATATCGTCCGGACCCGGCAGGTAGTTGTAGTCCGTGGCACGCAGAAAGCCGAAACCGTCCTGCAGGGTTTCCAGAACCCCCTCGCCGAAGATCATACCGTTTTGCTCGGTCTGGGCGTTAAGAATGGCAAAGATCAAGTCCTGCTTGCGCAGGCTGGACGCCCCCTCGATGTTGAGATCACGGGCAATGGCGTTGAGCTCGTTAATCTTTTTGCCTTTAAGTTCCTGTAAATTCATCGGTTCTCCTGCGTGTGGCGCGACACGTGCGTGCGGCTGTGGGGTAATGTGGGGTTCAATGGGTTCCGGGGATTTTCATAATGCGTAATTGGCGCCAATGGAAAAATTGACCTCAAAAGCGGCTTTGGAAGGAACGTGCCAGGGCAGGAAACTTCCTACATAATTAAATAGATTCATTAAATTGACTAAGGATTCGCTCGGAGATTCGCACAATTTTCTTACGTAACGGAGATTTGTTTATATATAATGAGGTCTGAGTTTTCTTCTTATTTGGAAAAGTTGGTTGAGGTGTATAAAAACGTTAGCCTTAAATTCTCGACCTTGTCAACAAAAAATAATCTTGAATCCGCTTATTTCTCCGTTAATTGTCTTGACCATAACGCGCGGGGGGCGCTATAAATCAGCTCATTATCCGTGTCTGAAGCCCTCTGCGCGAGGATTACCGCACTATGAGCCCCCTTGAACTGGCACTGATCGCAGCCCTGTTCTGCCTTGTTTCCGGCATCCCGGCTCTGTGGCCCCACATACCGCTTTTCACCGGCCGCAGGATCTCGTGCGGCCTCATGGTTGCCGGTGCACTGGCCGGCCTGGCCGCCGCCCTGAACGTCCTCCTTGCAGGCGCCAGGGGAGGCGCCTGCGAGATGGCGTGGCGTTTCCCCATGGGGGAGATCGCTTTCCGCCTCGACCCTCTTTCGGCATTCTTCCTCATCCCCCTGTTTATCGTCTCCACCTGCATCTCGCTTTACGGCTGCGGCTACTGTTCCACCACGCCGGAAAACCGAGGCGAGTCGTTGTTGACCTTCTATTTCGGCGCGACCGCGGCAGCCATCGTCATGCTGCTCCTCGCCGCCAACGGCATTACCCTCCTGCTCTTCTGGGAGGCCATGGCCCTGGGCACCTTCCTGGCCATCTGTCTGGAGCACAACAAACCGGAGGTCCTGCGGGCGGGCCTCCACTACCTCGTGGCCAGTCACGCGACGACTATATCCCTGTTCGCCCTCGTCGCCCTGCTTCCCCGTACCGCCGGGTCCCTGTTTCCCGCGGCCGGATCGCTCGATCCGACCACCCTCCCGGCCACGGCGATCTTTGCCATCACTCTTGTGGGCTTCGGCATCAAGGCCGGCATCATGCCGCTCCATGTCTGGCTCCCCGGAGCCCATGCCAACGCCCCGAGCAACATCTCGGCGCTCATGTCGGGCATCGTTCTCAAACTGGGTATCTACGGCCTGATCCGGGTGCTCTCCTTCTTTGCCTCCCCCCCCCTCTGGTGGGGATTGCTCTTCCTCTGCCTGGGGATCGTTTCCGCCGTCGCCGGGGTCCTCTTCGCCATCGGCCAGCACGATATCAAGCGCCTGTTGGCCTACCACAGCATCGAGAACATCGGTATCATCGTCATGGCCATGGGAGTCGCCCTGTGCGGCCTTGCCACCGGCAACCGCATCCTGTTCGTCCTCGGCCAGGCGGCCGCCCTGCTGCATGTGATCAACCACGCCCTGTTCAAGTCCCTGCTGTTCCTGGGGGCCGGCATTGTCGTGCATGGCACCGGCACCCGCAACATCGACCGCATGGGGGGATTGGCGCGGGCGCTGCCCGTCACCTCGGCGGCCTTCCTTGCCGGCAGTGTGGCTATCTGCGGCCTGCCACCCCTGAACGGCTTTGTCAGCGAATTCCTCCTCTACCTCGGCATGTTCACGGGGTTCGACACCTCCCCCGGCAGCACCGCCGCCTTCCTGGCCCTGGCCGTACCGGCGCTGGCCCTCACCGGCGGCCTGGCCCTGGCCTGCTTCGTCAAGGTCTACGGCACGGTCTTTCTCGGGATGCCCAGGACCCCCCTGCCGCACCACCGCGAGCACCCGGCCACAACCACCGCCATGGCCTGCCTGGCCGCCTGTTGCCTCCTGATCGGGGTGCTGCCGTTCGGCGTTACCCGAATCCTGGAGCCGGTCATCGCCGCCTGCTTCCCGCAACGGGACGCGCTCCTCCCCTCGATCCAGACTACCGCCAACCTGGCCGGGCTGAGCATGGCGGCGGCAATCCTGATCCTGGCCATCTGCCTCTTGGCGGCCTTCTATATCAACCGCCTCAAATCACAGCCCGTGGAGGAGACGGGCACCTGGGACTGCGGCTATGCCGCCCCCACCACCTCCATGCAATACAGCGCTTCATCCCTCGCCGCCACCCTGGTCGGCATCTTCGGCGCAATCCTGCGCCCCGAACGCCACGAACCGGCCACCAACAGTCTTTTCCCCGGCCCTGGCCGTTTCGAGTCCCACATCCCGGAGGTGGTGCTCGACAAAGGGCTCCTGCCATTCTTAAGCGCCGTGGACCGGCACCTGGGCCGTATCCGCAGGCTCCAGAACGGCCAGTTGAACCACTACATACTCTACATCTTCATAGCATTGCTCGTTGCCCTGGCATTATCCTGTTTTTATTGACCCTTGCACGGATTTGGCTCCACATGAATGTGTTCATAACGGCACCGGATTGTTTTGATGCTCCTCCTTGACCAACATCTTTATACCTGCTATTTTAGCGGTTCTTTTTAATCTTTTCCCCTTCTGGAGGCATAATCGTGACATTTCAGGATCTTATCCTCTCCCTGCAAGGTTACTGGGCCAAGCAGGGATGCGTCATCCAGCAGCCCTATGACACGGAAAAAGGCGCCGGAACCTTCAACCCGGCCACCTTCCTGCGCGTCCTGGGTCCCGAACCATGGAAGGTGGCCTACGTGGAGCCCTCGCGCCGGCCGACCGACGGGCGCTACGGAGAAAACCCCAACCGCCTGCAACACTACTACCAGTTCCAGGTGATCCTGAAACCTTCTCCCCTCAACATCCTCGACCTGTATCTGGACTCCCTGCGGGCCTTTGGCCTCGACCCCAGCAAGCACGACATCCGCTTCGTGGAGGACGACTGGGAGTCGCCGACCCTGGGAGCCTGGGGCCTGGGGTGGGAAGTCTGGCTGGACGGCATGGAGATCACCCAGTTCACCTATTTCCAGCAGGCCGGCGGTATCGACCTCAAACCGGTTTCAGGCGAGATCACCTACGGCTGCGAGCGGATCGCCATGTACCTGCAAGGTGTGGACAACGTCTACGATCTGGAGTGGACCAAAGGGGTGAAGTACGGCGACATTCACCACGAGAGCGAGGTGGAGTTTTCCCGCTATAACTTCGAGGAGGCGGATGTGCCGCTCCTTCTGGAACTGTTCACCAAGTACGAACAGGAGTGTATCCGCCTAGCGGCAAAAGAACTGGTCCTGCCGGCCTACGACTTTGTCATGAAATGCTCCCACACCTTTAACCTGCTGGATGCCCGCGGCGCCATCTCGGTTACCGAGCGCGCCTCCTACATCGGCCGGGTCCGTAACGTGGCCCGCATCTGCGCGGAAGAATACCTGCGCATGCGTGAGCGTCTCGGATTCCCGCTCCTGAAAGGAGGTGCCGCCTGATGAGCACCAAGGAACTGTTTCTCGAGATCGGCACCGAAGAGATCCCGGCCGGTTTCATTCCCCGGGCTCTGGCCGAGATGGAGGCCATGATCGGCCGGGAGTTGACCAACGCCCGTCTCACCTTTGGCATGGTGCAGACCCTGGCCACGCCGCGCCGTCTGGCGCTGGTGGTCAAGGACATACCGGCCGTACAGCCGGACGCCGAGATCACCGCCACCGGCCCCTCCGTGAAGGCGGCATACGACGCCCTTGGCAAACCGACCAGGGCGGCTGAAGGTTTTGCCAAGGGGCAAGGAGTGGAGGTCTCGGAACTTACGACCGTCACCACCGAGAAGGGTGAGTACCTGGCGGTGACCAAAAAGGCGACCGGCCGGCCGACCCACGAGCTTTTGTCCGAAATCCTGCCGAAACTGATCGCCGACATCCCCTTCAAGAAATCCATGCGCTGGGGCGATCTGGACGTGCGCTTTGCCCGGCCGATCCACTGGATCGTGGCTCTGTTCGACGGCATCGTCGTGCCCTTTTCCTTCGGCACGGTGGAGAGCGGCACCATGTCCCGCGGCCACCGCTTCATGGCCAACACCACCTTTCCGGTGAACAGCTTTGCCCACTATCTGGAGGAATGCGAACGGCATTTCGTCATCCCGAACCCGGAAAAACGCAAGGAGATCATCCGCCGCGAAACGCACCGGGTGGCCAAGGCCGCCGGCGGCCACCTCCTGCCGGACGAGGAATTGCTGGACCAGATCGTCTTCCTGGCCGAGTACCCCAGCGCCGTGCACGGCACCTTTTCCCCCGAGTTCCTCAAGGTGCCCAAGGAGGTGTTGATCACTTCCATGCGCAGCCACCAGCGCTACTTCTCCATCGTGGACGACAACGGCAAGCTGTTGCCCGGCTTCATCACCATTAACAACACCCTGACCGACGACCCCTCGGTAGTGGTCAAGGGTAACGAGCGGGTCCTGCGCGCCCGGCTCTCCGACGCCCGCTTCTTCTTCGAGGAAGACCAGAAGGTCAAGCTGGACGACCGGGTGGAAGCCCTCAAAAAGGTGGTCTACCAGCAAAAACTGGGTACATCCTATGAGAAGATGGAGCGCTTCCGCGCTCTGGCCCAGGGGCTGGCGGAAAAACTTAACCCGGCGGTCGCGGGGCAGACGGTGCGCGCCGCATGGCTCTGCAAGGCCGACTTGGTAAGCGGCATGGTGGGAGAGTTTCCCGAGGTCCAGGGGATCATGGGGCGTGAATATGCCCTGCTGGAAGGGGAAGAGCAGGCGGTGGCCAATGCCATTGCCGAACACTACCTGCCGACCCAGGCCGGCGGCGAACTGCCCGCCTCGGACATTGGCGCTTTCGTCTCCCTTGCCGACAAATTGGATACGATCTGCGGCTGTTTCAGCGTTGGCCTGATTCCCACCGGCGCCGCCGATCCCTACGCCCTTCGGCGCGCCACCATCGGCATCATCGCCACGATCCTGGACAAAGGCTACCGCCTGTCCCTGACCGCCCTGATCGATCAGGCGCTGGTCCTTCTGGCCGCCAAACTGACGCGCCCCAAAGAACAGGCCATGTCCGAGATCAGGGAGTTTTTCCGCGGCCGCTTCGTTAACCTGTTGGGCAACGATTATCCCGCCGACGTCATCGAGGCGGCGGTGTCGGCAGGCTTCGACGACCTCGTCCAGGTCCGTGCCCGTATCGCGTCCCTGGCGAAATTCAAGTCCCATCCCGATTTCGAGCCACTGACTGTGGCCTTCAAGCGAGTCGGCAACATCATCAAGGAAGGCCTGGATGCACCGGTCGATCCGGCCCTGTTCCAGGACAGCGCGGAAAACGGCCTGTACGAGGCCTTCCAGACAGTGAAAAACTCTGTCGATGGGAGCATTGCCGACGGCCAATGGCAGGCGGCCCTGACCGGGATCGCCACCCTGCGCGGTCCCATCGACACCTTCTTCGACAAGGTCATGGTCATGGCCGAGGACGAACGGGTGCGTGCCAACCGTCTGGCCCTGTTGACGGCCATTGCCCGCATGTTCGGACAGGTTGCCGATTTTTCCCGTATCGCCTAGTTGATTCGGAAAGGTTCTGGAAAAACTATAGGGTTCTATAGGACTAATGAGACCTATAGGACCTATAAAAATCCTATGAGTCCCATGAGTCCCATAGGTCCCATGAGCAGTCCATACCGGCACCGTCGCCAGTAAATACGCGTTGAACACTGCAATCATCCAAAGGAGTTTGCCCACATGTCATTCATTGTACGCGTCATCATCGGCAACACCCTTGTAATCCTGCTGGGCGTCACGGCCATGGTCACCCTGAATGCCGGAAACGAGTTATGGATCGACATCCTCATCGGCCTGGCCATGCTGGCCGCCACATCGGCGCTCCTCGGTGTCATCAGCAGCCGCACCTTCAAACCGCTGGCCGGCTTGGTGGCCGCCCTTGAAAAAGCCGCCGGCGGCGACCTTTCGGTACGCGTGGACGTCGCTGGTAATGGCGAGTTGGGACGCCTCGCCGTTGCCTTCAACAGCATGATGAACGACATGAACAAGGCCATGCGGCAGTTCTTTTCCGTGGCGGACCTGGTCCGCGATTCGGTGGAACTGGTAAGTTCCACGACAAACTCCATGGCCCTGGCGGCCGAGGATGTGGCCCTGCAGGCCGGTACCATTGCCACCGCCAGCGAGGAGATGTCGGCCACGTCGGGGGATATCGCCCGCAACTGCCTGTTTGCCGCCGAGAATGCCCAGAAGGCCACCGACCAGACCCACAGCGGCGCCCAACTCGTTCAGAACAGCGCACGGCTGATGGACAACATCGCCCAGCGGGTCAACGAGTCGTCCAAAACCGTCGAGGGGTTGGGACAACGCTCGGACCAGATCGGCGCCATCGTCAACACCATCCAGGATATCGCAGATCAGACCAACCTGCTGGCGCTGAACGCCGCCATCGAGGCGGCCCGGGCCGGAGAGCAGGGACGCGGCTTCGCCGTGGTGGCCGACGAGGTGCGGGCCCTGGCCGAACGCACCACCAAGGCGACCAAAGAGATCAGCACCATGATCAAGTCCATCCAGGACGAGACCCTGACCGCTGTCGGCTCCATGTCCGAAGGGGTCGGCGAGGTGAAGCGCGGTACCGCCGAAACCGCCCGTTCCGGGGAGGCGCTGGAAGACATCCTCAACAAGATCAACGAATTGACCATGCAGGTCAGCCAGATCGCCACCGCCGCCGAAGAACAGACCGCCACTACCCATGAGATCACCAACAACATCCAGATGATCACCGACGTGGTCAACCTCAACGTGGAGAACGCCCGGAGCACCACCGACGCCACCGGCAAGCTGGCTGAACAGGTGGATGAACTGCACAAACTCGTCGGCCACTTCCGCCTCGCCAAAGTTCTGGAGTGGGACGAGAGCTTCGCTACCGGGATCAACCTGTTCGACCAGCAGCATCGGAAGCTGTTCGACATGGTCAACGAATTGCACGACGCCATGCAGCAAAAACGGAGCAAGGAGGCCATAGGCTCGATCCTCGGCCGCCTGATCGAGTACACCGCATCCCATTTCGGAGCTGAGGAAGAAGCCTTCCGCAAATCCGGTTACCCCGAGGAGACCCAGCACAAGCAGCACCACACCAAACTCGTGGAACAGGTGCTGGACCTGCAACGGAAATTCAATGCCGGTGAGGCGCTCCTGACCCAGGACGTGATCGCCTTCCTCCAGGACTGGCTGATTAACCACATCAAGGGTGTCGACAAGAAGTACGGTCCCCACCTCTCGGCGAGCGGAATAAAATGATAGCGATCATCGACTACGGGATGGGCAACCTCCGTTCCGTCCAGAAAGGTTTCGAAAAGGTCGGCTTCGAAGCGGTCGTCACCGCCGACCCCCGCGTGGTGTCGGAGGCCGACAAGATTGTCCTGCCGGGGGTTGGCGCATTTCGCGACTGCATGCGCAATCTGGAGACAGCCGGCTTTGTGGAGCCGATCCTGACGGTCATCGCTCAGGGGCGTCCCTTCCTGGGGATTTGCGTCGGCATGCAATTGCTCTTCACCGACAGCATTGAATTCGGTCTCTACAGCGGCCTTGGGGTGATCCCCGGCCATGTGCTGCGCTTCCCTGAAGGCATGCAGGAGGAGGGCGAAGAGCTCAAGGTGCCGCAGATGGGCTGGAACCAACTCTCCTTCAAGCGGCGTCCACCCGCTTTCGAGGGGATTGCCGACAATGCCAACGTCTACTTTGTGCACTCCTACTACGTGAAGCCGGACGACGACGGCGTCATCGCCACCACCACCGACTACGGCATCCAGTTCTGCTCCGCCGTATGGAAAGACAACATCGTCGCCACCCAGTTCCACCCGGAAAAGTCCCAGGACGTGGGATTGCGGATACTGCAAAACTTCGCAGCGATGAAGGATTAAAGACGAGAATCTTTGAATCTGCCACAGAGACACAGAGACACGGAGAAAGGCAAGAGAGAAAAACCAAACCGTTTGTATGGTTTTCTCTGTGAACCTCTGTGTCTCTGTGGCAGATGTTTAGCCTATAAGAAAGGTACCCATGATCGTCATACCCGCCATTGATCTGAAGGAAGGAAAATGCGTCCGCCTCGAACAGGGGCTGATGGACAAGGATACGGTCTTCAACGACGACCCTGCCGCCCAGGCCCTGGAGTGGCAACGCCAGGGGGCCGAGTTGCTGCACATCGTGGACCTGGACGGCGCTTTTGCCGGCGAACCGAAGAACAAGTCGGCCATCGAAGCCATCCTGGGGGCAATCTCCATCCCGGCCCAACTGGGGGGCGGCATCCGCGACCTGGCTACCATCGAAGCCTACCTGGCCTTGGGGCTGTCCCGGGTGATCATCGGCACGGCCGCCCAGCGTAACCCGGATCTGGTGAAGGAGGCCTGTACCCGTTTCCCCGGCCAAATCGTCGTGGGTATCGATGCCAAAGACGGTATGGTGGCGGTCCAGGGGTGGGCCGAGGTGACCGATATCAGCGCCGCTGACCTGGCCCGAAAATTCGAGGGGTTCGGGGTGTCGGCCATTATCTACACCGATATCAGCCGCGACGGCATGCTCCAGGGGCCCAACCTGGAAGCCACCAGAGCTCTGGCCGAAGCCGTCGCCATCCCGGTGATCGCCTCGGGCGGGGTATCCCGCCTGGAGGATATCGAAAATCTCATGGCCATCGAGAAAAGCGGTGTTACCGGCGTCATTACCGGCAAGGCGGTGTACACCGGCGCCATCAAACTGGCCGAGGCGATCGCCCTGACCAAAGGAAACGTGTGACATGCTGACCAAACGCATTATTCCCTGCCTGGACGTCAAGGGAGGCCGGGTCGTCAAGGGCGTGCAGTTTCTGGAACTGCGGGACGCCGGAGACCCGGTGGAGATCGCCGCGATGTACGACCAGCAAGGCGCCGACGAGTTGACCTTTCTGGACATCACCGCCTCCAGCGACGAGCGCGACATCATCATCGACGTGGTGCGCCGGACCGCCGAGCGGGTCTTCATGCCTCTCACCGTGGGGGGTGGCATCCGCACCGTGGACGATATCCGCCGCCTGCTGAACGCCGGGGCCGACAAGACCTCCATCAACACCGCCGCCGTACAGCGGCCGGAATTTGTCCAGGAGGCCGCCGAGCGCTTCGGCTCCCAATGCACCGTGGTGGCCATCGATGCCCGTCGCGTGCCGGGTGAGCGACGCTGGGAGGTCTACACCCACGGGGGCCGGACGTCGACCGGCATCGACGCGGTGGAATGGGCCGTGAGGATGGAGGAGTACGGATCGGGTGAGATCCTCCTCACCAGCATGGACCGGGACGGCACCAAGGACGGTTACGATCTGGAGTTGACCCGGGCCATCGTGGATGCGGTTTCCATCCCGGTTATCGCCTCTGGCGGGGTCGGAAATCTGGAACACCTGTACGACGGCTTCGTGAAGGCGGGAGCCGGGGCCTGCCTGGCGGCCTCCATCTTCCATTATCGGGAGTATACCATCGGCGAAGCCAAACAATATCTGCACGATAAAGGGGTGGCGGTACGATTATGAACGAGCGCGACGACATCCTCCAGGCGGTGTATCAGGTCATCCTGGACCGCAAAAACAATCCCTCGGAGAACTCCTATACCGCTTCCCTGATGCACAAGGGGATCGACAAAATCCTCAAGAAGATCGGCGAGGAGGCGACCGAGGTGGTCATCGCCGCCAAGGGGGGCAAGCGGGAAGAGATCGTTTACGAGACCAGCGACCTTGTCTTCCACCTCCTGGTGCTTCTGGGATACTGCGACATCCCGCCCGAGGAGATCTTCGCCGAACTGCGCCGGCGTTTCGGCATGTCGGGCATTGAAGAGAAAAACTCCCGCCCCGCATGAAATCAGTAAAATCTCAAATCTGCCACAGAGAAACAGAAAAAAACAAAAAGCAGAGAAAAAACAGGCTTCCCTGAAAAGAGGTGCTGCCTTTGCCGTTCTCTGTGTCTCTGAGTCTCCGTGGCAGATGCCGATTTTTTGGCGTTACTTTTGCCGCGCTTTTGCACAGGCAAATACCAACCCTCTATTGTCTTTTATATTGACAATCAAACATTTAGTGTTATGATTACGCTCTTACGGATTTATTTACATAACGGCGTCATACGCATCGGGATTTGACACTACTTCACAATGAGGGGGGGGATAATGGATGCCGGGAGTAAAGATCAAAGAAAGCGAACCATTCGAACTCGCCCTGAAGAAATTTAAGAAACAGTGCGAAAAAGCAGGGATTCTCTCCGAGGTTCGCAAACGCGAACATTACGAGAAACCAAGTATCAAGCGGAAGAAAAAGGCGATCGCCGCACGTAAGCGCGCCCTCAAGAAACAACGCAAGATGGTGGACTAGGACGAACATGACACTCAAGGAACAACTTGATACTGCGATGAAGCAAGCCATGAAGGCGCGGGATGACCTGCGCCTTTCGGCTGTTCGCATGGTCCGCTCCACGATCAAAAATCGAGAGATCGAGCAGAAGCGGGAGTTGGACGATCAGGGGGTCATTGAGGTCATCTCGTCCATGGCAAAACAGCGCCGCGAATCGATCCGGCTCTACGGGGAGGGCAACCGTCCCGATCTGGTGGAAAAGGAGGAGGCCGAGCTGGCAGTTCTGCTCGGCTTCCTTCCGTCACAGCTGACCGGCGACGAAATCGCCGAACTGGTAGCCCGGATCATCCGGGAAACAGAAGCCCAGGGTATCAAGGATATGGGCCGGGTCATGAAGGCGCTTACCCCGCTGACGGCGGGTCGGGCTGACGGGAAGGTCGTCAGCGACACGGTCAGGCAGCAGCTCTCCTGACACTGTCGGCCGGTGGTTTCCGGTGATCGAAGTTCTGTATTCTGTTACACGGAAGGGGCAATCTTTTTGATCGCCCCTTCCGTGTAACAATTGCCTGTGCAATGACGTCTGTATCAATCAGGAGTAACGTGACGCTCCTCCGTGAACACTAACCGCCGGGATGGCGCTCACCGACTGATATCTCTGCCCGACAGCCGGCACATGGTTCCCCGATGAATGCATTCAACATCATTATCCTGGCGGTTCTCCTCTTTTTTGCTCTCAAGGGATTGGCCCGCGGGCTCGTCAACGAGGCGTCTTCCCTGATCGGGTTGATTCTGGGCGCCTGGCTGGCGTATCATTTCTATCCGGCCGTTTCACAGCCGATACGGGGCATCACGCATCTGCCGGTACAGATTTGCGCTTTTCTGGCCTTTATCCTGATCCTGCTGATAACGGGCATCGTCATCCATATTGTCGGCAACATCGTCACCACCGCTCTGCGCCTCGTCATGCTGGGGGGTCTCAACCGGATAGGCGGATTGTTGATCGGGGCGGCCGAAGGGGTGCTGCTGCTCAGCCTGCTGTTCAGCACCGCCACAGCGGGCTTTATGCCGGAAAAGCTGAAAACCAGGATCAGGAACACGGAATCGGCCAATCTGTTGGCGCAGACAGGCGATAAAATACTCTCACACTGGCGGAGCGGAGCCACCACACAACAATGATCCCCGAAGAAAAAGTGCGGGAGATCGCGGAACGCGTCTCCATACTTGAAGTTGTCTCGGATTACGTCCAACTGAGACGCGCCGGGGCGAATTACGTGGGTTTGTGTCCGTTCCACGGGGAAAAGACCCCGTCGTTCAACGTCAACCCCGCCCGGGAGATCTTTCACTGTTTCGGCTGCGGCGAGGGGGGCAACGCCTTCTCCTTTGTGATGAAGATGGAGGGGGTCGGGTTCCCGGAAGCGGTCAAACTCCTGGCCCGGAAGGCCGGGATCGAGATCGAGGAACGGCAACTGACCCCGACTGAGCGGCACGCTCAGGACGAGCGGCAGCAGTTCCAGCGGATCAACGAGCTTGCCGCAGACTATTTTCGGTCGGTGCTCCTCAAGGAGCCCGGGGGACAGGCCGCCAGGAATTATCTGAAGGACCGGGCCGTGGATGAGGCTCTGGCCGCTGATTACCGGCTCGGCTTTGCCCCGGACCGGTGGGACGGTCTTGCCAAACATCTCAAGACCCAGGGTGTCGACCTGGAAACGGCCCAAAAACTTGGTATCATACGCAAAGGGGATAACGGCTGGCACGATCTGTTCCGCAATCGCCTGATCTTTCCGATCCGCGACCATAAGGGCCGGATCATCGCTTTTGCCGGGCGCGTGCTGGACTCATCGCTCCCCAAGTACATCAACTCGCCGGAATCGCCGCTGTATCACAAGAGCGCCGTGATGTTCGGCCTGGACATGGCCCTCCCGGCCATCAGGACCGAAAACAGCGTCATCATCGTGGAGGGGTATTTCGATCACCTGGCGCTGTACCGGGCCGGGATACGCAACGTGGTCGCCACCTGCGGCACCGCGCTGACGACAACCCATGCGAGCCTGATCAAGCGCCACGCGGCAAAGGTCTACACCCTGTTCGACAGCGACGCGGCGGGCCTCAAGGCGACCTTCCGCTCCATGGAATTGTTCCTCGAGCAGCGGATGCCGGCCTATGTCGTCACCCTGCCGAGCGGCGACGACCCGGACAGTTTCCTTGCCAAAAACCCGGTGGAGTCCTTCACCGCCTGCCGGGACAAGGCACGGCCGGTGTTCGACCATTACGTACGCACCCTGCTCGCCCGCACCCCGCCGGACAGCGTGGATAACAAGGTGCGGGTCATGGATGAGGTGATCCCCCGCTTCAGGAAAATCGCAGATCCAGTGGAGCGGGATCTGTACGAGAAAGAGATCTGCCGCCTTTTGGGCATCGCGGTGCACGCCTTCCGCAAGCGTCTGGGCGGTATGGACGTCACGGCCCGCGACATGCCCGCGGCGCAGCGACCCCAGACTCACCAGAGGGACCGGTCCCAGGACACCTTGCTGGCTCTGTTGATCAGGTACCCCGAAGCACGCGGCGATGTTCGCGCATTCGGGATCGATAACCTCTTCGAGGGACCGTACCGGCACCTGGCCGAGGCGGTGCTTGCTTCGCTCGGTGCCAGCGAAGACCCTCACCAGGTGCACAGCCTTCTGGAAGGGCTTGAAGACCCTGACCAGAAGCGGATCCTGTCCCAGGTGCTCGTGAACGACGAACACCTTGCAGATATAGATTGGCGTACGGTTATTGCTAATTTTAAGCGCAACAAAGAACAGCGCGCGCTCCACTCCATTCGCGACATCGCCGCACGGTTGGCGGTCCTGGACCCGGACAGCGAAGAATATACAGCGCTTTTACAGCAGGCCGACGCACTACGCACCAGAAAATCGAAGCTGTAGCCCCAAGGGCTGCGTTTGAGGTGAAAAAAATGGCAAAAAAGAACATGGACGACGTGAAACAATTGATCGACCTCGGCAAGGAAAAGGGTTTTCTCACCTTCGACGAGGTCAATGACATACTCCCGCCCGATATCGCCACCGATCAAATCGATGACGTCATGGGCATGTTCGGGGATATGGACATCGAGATCGTCGATTCCGCCCAAAAGGTCAAGATCCCAAAGATGAAGATCGACCTGGAAGAGGACGAGGATGTGGAGGGGGAGGCCGAAGAGGTCGAGTTCGAGCCCGGCTCAATCGGCAGGACCAGCGACCCGGTCCGCATGTACCTGCGGGAGATGGGTTCGGTTTCACTCCTCACCCGCGAGGGAGAAGTGGAGATCGCCAAGCGCATCGAGGACGGCGAACGGGACGTGGCCGGCATCATCCTCAACACCCCCATCACGGTGCGCGAAGTCCTGCAACTGGGGGACAAGTTGCGAAAATTCCAGATGAACGCCTCCGAGATCAGCAAAGAGGTCGAAGAGGAGGAGTTGGAAGAGGACGAAGAGGACGTGCAGAAGACGCGCATCCTTGCAGTTATCGATGAGATTGGCGCCCAGGACCAGATTCTGATCGAACTTGCCGACCAGGTAGAGGCGGCAAAATCGGCGGCCAAGAAGAAGGAACTGGAGAAAAAGGTACGCGAGTCCAAGGAACGTCAGGCAGAACTGCTCAAGTCCCTGCGCCTGAAAGACCGCCACATCAACAAGATCGCCGAGCGCCTCAAGGAACTCTCCATCAAGGTGGAGAAATTAGGGACGGAACTCGCCGATCTGGAAGAGGTTATCCCGGCGGATAAATTGAAGGCCCTCGTGGACCGGCTCCACAAGGACGACGAAAAGGCCATCGCCGATCTCAAAAAATTCAAGCTGGGGACCGACGAGACGCAGAAGCTGGAAAAACGCCTGCGCAGCGCCGCCCGTAAACTGCAAAAGGTGGAACAGGAGTCCGGCTTCAAGGCCAGCGACCTCTCCACCGCCCTGAAAGCCATCGAAGAGGGCGAAGCCAAGGCCCGGATCGCCAAGTCGGAGCTGATCGAGGCCAACCTGCGCCTGGTCGTCTCCATCGCCAAAAAATATACCAACCGTGGCCTGCAGTTCTTGGACCTGATCCAGGAGGGGAATATCGGCCTGATGAAGGCGGTGGACAAGTTCGAGTATCAGCGCGGCTACAAGTTCTCCACCTACGCCACATGGTGGATCCGCCAGGCCATCACCCGCGCCATCGCCGACCAGGCCCGCACCATCCGCATCCCGGTCCACATGATCGAGACTATCAACAAACTGATCCGCACCAGCCGCCAACTGGTCCAGGAGAACGGCCGCGAGCCATCTCCCGAGGAGATCGCCGAGCGGATGCAGCTGCCTCTGGACAAGGTGCGCAAGGTGCTCAAGATCGCCAAGGAACCGATCTCCCTGGAGACCCCCATCGGCGAGGAAGAGGATTCCCACCTGGGCGATTTCATTGAGGACAAGGCGGTCATATCGCCCATCGAGGCGGTCATCAAGGCCAACCTGTCCGAACAGACGGCCCGGGTGTTGTCAACCCTGACGCCTCGCGAAGAAAAGGTTCTGCGTATGCGCTTCGGCATCGGCGAGAAGAGCGACCACACCCTGGAGGAGGTCGGTCAGGATTTCGAGGTCACCCGCGAGCGTATCCGCCAGATCGAGGCCAAGGCCCTGCGCAAACTGCGCCATCCGAGCCGCAGCAAGAAACTCAAGAGCTTCGTGGAATAAGATCCGTGCGCCGATTGCCATTCGCATACCTTGTCATCTCCGCGTTGGCGCTTTTCCTCTGTCTGTCGGGTGCGCTCCGCGCCCCGGCAGCGGAGATCGACGACTCGAACCTTTTTGTGGAGGCCTTTAACGCCTACCAGAAAAAGGATTACCTCCTGGCCATCGACAAGGTCAAACAGCTCACCCAGATGTTCCCCGACACGCCGCTCAAGGACGTGTCCCTGCTGCTCCTGGCCCGTTCCGGCCTGAAGGCTGGCGACAACACCCTGGCAGCCCGCACCGTCAACCAGTTCACCACCGAATTCCCCACCAACCCCTTGCGGTCGAGCATAGAGGACGAACTGCTCGTTCTGGGGACGCGCCTGCACAAGGGCGAAAAGCTCCAGGAGAACAAGGTGCTGCATATGGCCGCCGTAAAGATGCGCAACGAGCAGCTTGCCATCGAGCGGGCCATTGCCGAAAAACAGGAGCAGGAACGCCAAGCCCGGCTCAAGGCCGAACAGGAGCGTATCGCCCGGGAAAAGGCCGAGCTGGAACGCCGGGAGCGGGAGCGGATCGCGGCTGAGAAAACCGCCAAAGAGGCTATCCGCGCGGCCACCGCCATCACCCTGGAAAACAGCCGTGTTGCCCTGGCAGGACAGAACGGGACGCTTCCCTTCGTGATCGCCAACAACACCCAAAATAGCGAGGAGTACATCCTTGAAACCAGCGCACCTGCGGAATACGGCGCGCTGCTGTCGGGCGAGGCAACCCCGGGCACGGCAACCAACCGCGTGACCATCGGGCCGGGGCGGTCCTTCAAAGGGGTCATCGCGTTCCACATACCATCGGACCGGGTGGACGGCGAGCGCAGGGAGATGGCCCTCAAAGTGGCCTCCGCGCGCTTCAGCGATGTGGTCCTGTCCAGTGAAACCCTGGTGACGACCTCCGCGCCGCTGGTGCGTGTCGTAGCGCGGCCCGCCAGCCGGAAGATCACTCCGGGCGGGCAGATCAGCTACCGCATGACCGTGCTGAACATCGGGTCCGAGACGGCGCGTGACCTGACCGTACGGACGACCCTGCCGCCCCAGTTCGAGTTCCCGGAGGCGGAGAACCCCCAATTCCACCGCGAAGGCACGGACACACTGTCGTTCAGGATCGACGCCCTGGAAACCGGAAGGATGGCGGAATACCACCTGAACCTGAGGGTACGCGGCGACAGCCGCAACGGGCAGGAGGTGCGGTGCCGGATAGAGGTTGCCAACGGGCAACTGCAACGCACGGAGACCTTCGCCTCCAGCGTTGCGACGGTGCAGGCTAACTGACCGCACAACCGTACCCACATGACATACCGCCAAACGGCCCCCGGGTGTTATATCCCGGGGGCCGTTTGCGTTACAAGCTGCTGAGGTAGATTCTCTTTGTACGTGCACCACATGAGGTAAGAGCAGTATATACCTAGATTCAACCATAATCCATATCTTGGGAGCAAGACAAAACATATTGACAGTTAAGCTTGACAGTTTAACTGCCAATATGGCATACTCTATTCATGTCATCGTCCAAACACATCGAAACGGCCGTCAGCGAACTGACACTTGCCTTGGGTTCTCTTATCAGGCGTATTCGGGCGGCAGCCCCTTCGGAACTTAGCGCACTATCATGGACACAAAAATCCGTGATCGTCCGCCTTGACAAAGACGGCCCAACAACCGCCGCAGATCTTGCGCGCGCCGAGGGGGTAAAGTCGCAGTCCATGGGAACGGCCATCGCAACACTGGCAAGAATGGGGCTGGTCGAACGCGAGGCGCACCCTACCGACGGTCGCCGAATGAACATCGTTTTGACCGCCAAAGGCAAGACCATGCGCAAGAATGTGCGAGAGGCCAAACATGCCTGGCTGGCTCACGCCATAGGAAAACTCGACAGGAAAGAGCAAGAAAAGCTCTTCGCGGCGGGCGAAGTTATAAAAAAACTCGTCGATCTATGAAAAATTCGCTTTTCCATGCCGGGCGCGCATTACGGTACCGGAATTTCAGGCTCTTTTTCATGGGACAAGGCATTTCGCTCGTCGGCACCTGGATGACGCGAATGGCGACCGGCTGGCTGGTTTACCGGCTGACCGGCTCGGCGTTCCTTCTCGGCATTGTCGGCTTTGCAGGCCAGATTGTTCCCTTCCTTCTTCAACCATTGGCAGGGGCATGGGTTGAAAGAATGGATCGCCGGAAACTCCTGATCCGGACGCAGGCCGCGGCAGCCATCCAGTCTTTTGTGCTTGCGGCCCTTACCCTCAGCCACATTATTACGATTTGGGAGATCATCGCGCTCAGCGCCGTGCAGGGGCTGGTCAATGCCTTTGATGCGCCGGGACGCCACTCGTTTTTTATCCAAATGATCGAGGATCGGAACTATATTGGAAACGCCATTGCCCTGAACTCGACGATGGTCAATGGCGCGCGCCTATTGGGGCCTGCCCTTGCCGGGGTCACGATCGGGCTTGTCGGGGAGGGCGGATGCTTTCTGATCGACGGCATAAGTTATGTAGCGGTCGTCGCATCGCTTCTCATGATGAAGATCAAACCGGTGGAAACAGCGCATACGGCGGACAATCTGTTCAGGCAAGTGCGCGAGGGCTGGGATTATGTGCGCGGCTTCTCCCCTCTCAGGACGATCCTTGTGCTTTTCGCCGTCGTCTCGCTGATGGGGTATCCGTATATGGTTTTGCTCCCTGTCTTTGCCAGTCAGGTTTTCCATGGCGGCCCCTATGCATTGGGCTGGCTTACGGCTGCTTCCGGGCTGGGGGCGCTCGTTTCCGCGCTTTCCCTCGCATTCCGAAAATCGGTCGTCGGTTTGACGCGCATGATCCAGATGAGTTCGGCCACCCTCGGAGTTGCGCTCATCCTGTTCGGTTTCTCCCGCCAGTTCGCTCTGTCGCTTGTGCTCATGGGATTTGCGGGTTTCGGCATGATGCAGAGCGCTTCCGCGAGCAGTACGGTTATTCAGACCCTCGTGCCAGAGGATAAGCGGGCCCGCGTCATCAGCTACTACGCCATGGCATATTTCGGTGCGGCCCCCATCGGCAGCCTGCTGGCAGGCGCCCTGGCCCAGAAGATCGGTGCTGCCGGCACGATTATCATCACCGGGACATTCTGTCTTGTGGGCTCCCTGTGGTTCTCGCTGCAGATGCCCAAAATCGGAACGGTCATGCGCCCGATCTATCGGGAAATGGGGCTTTGCCCAAATAACCCGGATAAGGAACAATGAAATGAAGCTTGAACCGTCCAAAACCGCCGTACTGACGCTTGACCTTCAAAAAGGGATATTGGCGATGGTGGACGGCTATGAAAGCATTCTTCCCAACGCATCCAGAATCGTGGAACTGGCCCGAAAGAAACCGTATCAGCTTATCCATGTGGGGCTGGGATTTTCCGAAGGCCACCCGGAAGTAGCCGATTGGGACACGCCCTTTCTCAGGGCAAAACACAACAATCTCTTTGTCAAAGGAAGCCCTTCCGCCGAATTTCACAGCGCGATTGCCCAACCCGGCGACCTGATTATCTATAAACAACGCATCGGCGCGTTCTCCGAGAACCACCTCAACCTGACGCTTCGCGCGCGCGGAATTGAAAATCTGGTCCTTTTCGGCATTTCCACCAGCGGCATCGTCCTTGCGACCGTCACCAGAGCGTTCGACCTGGATTTCAGGCTTACCATCATTCGCGATGCCTGCTGCGATGCGGATGCGGAGGTCCATAGCGTTCTGACGGAAAAAATATTTCCAAAACGCGGAACGGTCACCACTACGGACGCGTTTATCTCCGAACAGGAATAACCAACTGGGAGGGACTCAACATGAACTGGGCAAACCCTATCGCGTATTTTTTCGGCGGTGCTTTCCTCGCCAACGCCATTCCGCATACTGTCTGCGGCATGATGGGACGTTCTTTTCAAAGTCCTTTCGCAAAGCCGTCCGGTGTAGGGCTTTCGTCATCCACGGTTAATGTCGTCTGGGGCTTCTTTAACATGATGGCGGCGTATCTTCTTATTTTCCACGTTGGGGCTTTCGACCTCTATGCAACCACGGATGTTATTGCCATGGGAATGGGCGCCTTCCTGATCGCCCTTTATTCGGCGCGCCATTTTGGAAAATTTCATGGCGGCAATTCCCCCCCTAGTGGATGCATCTGACCCGGATGGTGTCTTGTGGGGGGCGGGGGCGGAATGCAACTGTAGCCTTGCCGAAAACAATTAATTGTAGTATTGCTCCGAATGTTGAACCGAAGTATTCTGGTTCAGACCCCTTGAATGGGTACTCGTGCGGGCCGAAAACGGCGTACCAACATGGGCACGACGAACATGGCGCCAAGGACGATCAGCATGGTCGTGTTGGGGTCGTGAAAGTAGGAGTTAAGACGCAGGGTCGTAAGCGCAATGACGGCGAAATAGAGCATGTCCCCGGCGATGGCGAAAGCCCAGCCGGCGAGGAATCCGTGACCGGCGGCGAGCGCCGAGGCGCGCCCGGTCATGGGATCGACGCCAAAGGCGATCATGACGAGCGTGACGGGGCCTGCGCCGGGGCCGCCGAAATGCGCCGCGCTGCGGGCCGTTGCGGCCTTTAAAACGTTGCCGAAGCGGGCTAACAGGGGGATCTTGCCGCACACGAGTGCGAGCAACCGGAGGACCGGTTCAAAGGCAAGGGCCAGGGCAAGATCCGAAACCAGGTAGAGCAGCGTGGTGATGGGCCAGGCCAACCCCTTGGCGCTGGCGAGCATGACGCCGGCAGGGATTCCGCCACCTACGGGTATGACGAAGAGCTTCAGCACCGACAGCATGACGGATGGGGACGGGACCAAGTGGAAAATCTGTTCGGACAAAGGGAAAGCGGCCATGGGGTTCCTGATGCGACGATAGCGGTAATGGGGAGTTACAAAACCACTAGGTTGTCCCGGTGGATGATCACGTCCCCGTAATGATACCCCAGGACATCGTCGATCTCGCTACTCTTTTTGCCCACCAGTTGAGCCGCCTCGACGCTGGAATAATCCGACAGGCCCCGGGCGAACTCCACACCGTCCGGCCCGCAGACCCGCACGCACCCTCCCCGCTCGAAACGCCCCTCGACCCGCACAACCCCTGACGGCAGAAGGCTCTTGCCCCGTTTCTGCAACACCTCCCGCGCACCTTCATCCACCACCACCCGGCCGGACGGCTTGAGGGTGTAGGCAATCCAATGTTTGCGGCGATTGAGCCCCTCTCCGGCAGGGAGGAACAGGGTGCCCACCTCGGCGCCAGCCAGGGCCGCAGCGATGATCCCGGCGCGCTTGCCGTCAACCATGATGGTCGGCACGCCGTTCTTGCCAGCCTTCTTGGCAGCCGCCACCTTGGTGGCCATGCCGCCGGTGCCGACCTTGGACCCGGCCCCCCCTGCGGCCCGCTCCACATCACGGCTGATACCCTTCACCAACGGTATCAGCCGGGCGTCCGGGTCCCGGTGGGGGTCGGCGCTGTAGAACCCTTCGATATCGGTCAGGATCAGCAGCAGATTGGCCTCGGCCACGTTGGTGACCAGGGCCGACAGGTTGTCGTTGTCCCCAAACTTTATCTCGTCCACCACCACGGTGTCGTTCTCGTTGATCACCGGGATGATGCCGAAACCCAACAGGGCGTTCAGGGTGGCCCGGGCGTTGAGGAAGCGCTGCCGGTTGACCAGGTCCTCGCTGGTCAGGAGTACCTGGGCCGCCTTGAGGCCGTGGGGGCTCAAGGCCTCTTCATAGGCCCGCATGAGGCGCGACTGGCCGATGGCCGCCGCAGCCTGTTTCTGGGGGATGGTCCGGGGCTTTTCCGTCAGGCCCAGCTCGCTCCTGCCGGCGGCGATGGCGCCGGACGATACGACGACGACCTGAAGGTGCAGGGCCTGCAGGGCGGCGATGTCGCTACAGATCCGCCCGATGACCGCCAGATCCAGGGCGCCGTCACCGTCGGTCAGCACCCTGCTGCCGATCTTGATCACCACCCGCTTCACGGATTTCAATATCTCTTTACGCATCCCTATTCCTTAGTAGCCCACAAGCGCCGGGCGATCTCGTCCAGAAGCGCCTCGACCCCTTCACCGGTGGCGGATGAGATGGGGAATACCTTGATCTTTCGATCCTCGAACCAGTTCTTGATCTCGGCGAGCCGCTCTTGGGTCTGGGGCAGGTCGGTCTTTGTGATCACCACCACCTGTTCCTTTGCGCCCAATTCGGGGCTGAACAGGGCCAGTTCGCGGCAGACCGCCTCATACTCTTCCAGGGGGTCCCGGTCCGGCATCCAGGAGATATCCACCAGGTGCAGCAGGATGCCGGAGCGTTCCAGGTGCTTGAGGAAACGGTGCCCCAGACCGGCGCCGGCGTGGGCCCCCTCGATGATGCCGGGAATATCGGCCACCACGAAGGAACGGTAATTCTTGTATTCCACCACGCCCAGGCTGGGGACCATGGTGGTGAAGGGATAGTCGGCGATCTTGGGGCGGGCGGCGGAAATCTTGCTGATGAGCGACGATTTGCCCGCATTGGGCAGGCCCAACAGCCCCACGTCAGCCATGAGCTTCAGTTCCAGCCGCAGCTTGCGTTCCTCCCCCTCTTCCCCCGGTTGGGCGAATTTGGGCGCCTTATTGGTGGCAGTGGCAAAGCGAGCGTTCCCCTGCCCTCCCCGCCCCCCCTTGAGCAGCACCACCCGTTGGCCGTCCTCGGTCAGATCGGTCAACTGTTCGTCGGTTTCGGCGTCCTTGATGACCGTGCCCACCGGCACCTTGATGACCAAGTCCTCCCCGCCGGCGCCGTGGCGGTTTTTGCCCATGCCGTTGTGTCCCTTCTCGGCCTTCTGGTGCGGGCGGTGGCGCAGTTCCAGCAGGGTGGAGAGGCCGGATGTGGCCACGAAGATCACATCCCCTCCCTTGCCGCCGTCGCCGCCACTGGGGCCACCAAACTCGATGAACTTCTCGTGACGGAAGGCGACACAACCGGCGCCGCCATGGCCGGAGGCGGTGAACAGGGTTACTTCATCAATGAATTTCATAGGCTACTTTCCGTCCAGCCAGGCCTGGATGGCCTGGAGACGCGTCCCCCAGGCATCGTTTAAGCGCTCGTTCAGGAATGCGGCGAACAGGCTGTCGAAGAGCTGGACGCCTTGCTCCAACAGGAACATGCGCTCGTAGAAGACCGCCTCCCGCTCGCTCATCTGATCCACGGTGGCGTCCTTCTCGATGCGTACCTGGGGGCATTTGAGGGAGGCAAAACCGAAGGTCTCCCCCTTGAGGGTCAATTTCCAGGGGTTTTCGTCCTTCTCCATGCAGATAGTGGCGCTGGTGATTCGTTTCCCGCCCTTGAGGGCCGAGATGGCCTCCAGATAACTATCCTGGGAACCGGAGACGGAGACCTTCTGGATGCTCCCTTCCTCGCTCCCCCCCTGAAACTGGATACGGTCGTCGATCCAGGCCGAAAAGCGCTCGCCGTTGGCGAAATGGCCCGGTCGGCTGACGTTGAACTCTCCTTCTCCGTTCACCCCACGTTGGAGGAGCCAGAGAAGGAAATCCCATCCCAACCACTGGTTGTCGCGGATCTGGGCCGCCACCGCGTCCGACCCGGCCAGGTTGGCGGCCTCCAGTTTGTCCAGCATCGGCCCCTCCACCAACATCCTGGCCCGGGCAAAGGGGTGGATGATCACCGGGCTGAGCCCCTCGAAGGTCTTGCGGAAGATATCCTCGAAGCGTTCCAGAACCTTGGTTCCCAGGCTGAACAGGGTCAGTATGCCGTTCCTCTGGTCCCAGACCACGTCCACGCTTGAGGGGACCGGCAGGGACTTGGTCAAAAGACGCAACTGCACCTGCTCCTTGATCTCCTCCCGCTTCTTTTTGGGCGCCCGGCGCAGGTTGGGGTGTTGGGCCAGGAATGCCCCCTCCTCCCGGCCGGTGTGGGATTTGAGCAGGGCGGTCGGCACCTTGCGCTGGTCGCGGCGCAGGGAGAAGACCAGGTAGTTGTCACGCCAGAAATCGGATGGCGCCTCGAAAGCGGCGTCATCGGGATGGTCCACCAGGGTCCATCCCTCGGAGGACTCCTCGGCGGAGTTTTCGATGGACTGGAACCCCCGGGCGGACAGTTTTTCTGAAAACCACTGGAACTGATCGTTCTTCGGCAGGTCGCCGGTTATGGTGTACTGGGTGATGCTGACGGTGTTGGCGTAGACTCCCATGTTGCAGGTGCTTCCTTTCGGATGATATCTTGAACAGCTGGTTAGTATGACATATTTTCATGGGTTGCGCCACGATTATGGGACCTATGAGACCAATGGGACTTATAGGCCCCTTCCCATTAGTTCCATAAGTTCCAAAAACCCATCATTCCCTACCTGCTCAGCAGCCTGCCGTACTCGGCGGCATCCAGCGCCGTGTGCCAGTGGCCGGTGAACCTGCCCACCAGCGTCCCCCCCCAGAAGATCAGCACCACCATGAGGGCGAAGAGGACGCCGGGGATGACAAACCTGCCTGCGGCTCGCATGGAAAGGGCTCCATCCACCCGACAGTGGCTGACGCAGCGCCAGCAGCCGATACATTCGGGAGAATTCACGCTCCGCTTGTGCATGACGTCGATATAGGTGGGGCAGACTTGGCTGCAGGCTCCGCAGGAGACACATCGGTCGCTGTCGCGGGTAACCCGGACCGGCGAGAGCAGGGCCGTGAGCCCCAACAGGGCACCGTAAGGGCAAAGGTAGCGGCAGAAAGGGTTGCGCAGAACTACGGAGACTGCCACCAGGAAGATGATGATCCCCAGGGCCGTGGGTGAGAGGTGCAGGAAGAAGTCCAAAAGGCGTACATCGGCAACCTTGTGGTAATCGGAGACGATGAAATCACGTAGCGCACCGGCCGACATGCCGATCGCGACGGTATAGATGAAAAAGGCCATCAACAGGTACTTCAGGCCGCGCAGGATCACATCCGGCCAGCGGGGAAGACGATAGTTGCGCTTAACGACTTTGAACCCAGCCTTCCAGGAGCATTCCGAGATGGTCGCCACCGGACAGATCCACGAGCAGAAGGAACGCCGCAGCAGCAGGGACACCGCCAGTACGGCCAGGAAAATCACCACCGCTGCCGGATGGACCGGGTTGATGCCGAGCCCCTTGAGCCAGCCGGCCAACCCCAGGAGCCCGGAAATAGGCAGAAAGCCCTCGATGCCGTCGGGACGCGCCACGTGGGTGGTTGTGCCGTCAAAACGGAGGTAGCTGACAAATTGATAGAAACGAAACCCAAGCCAGAGCATGAAGACGAGGAAGCAGAACTGGATCAGGATGCGCAACGGCTGAACATAACGAGCGGGCATGGAGCCTCCGGGCAGAAAGAAGAAGGGCGGGTTATGCACCCGCCCTCTCTGGTTATTGGTCGATCTTCACGGCCACGTAGTAGATCGCGCCGTCGGGGCGTTTCAGGAGCAGGCGGGCCACGTCGCCCTTCTTAAGCTTGGCGGCCGCGGCATTATATTTTTCCAGTGTATCCGGCCGCTGCCCGTTGATCTCTATGATCAGGTCGCCGGCGGTGATCCCCACCTCTTCGGCGGGTGAGCCCGGTTTCACCTCGCTGACGATCAGGCCCTTGGTATCCCTGATCCCCAGGCGGGAGGCCAACTCCTTGGTAAGCTCCTGCACCGCAATGCCCATGGTTGCACTCTCAGTGAAATCGTCTGTGTTGGCCAGGGTTCCGCCGTCCTTCAGCCGGGCTATGGCCACCGTCACCTCCTGCTTCTTGCCGTCGCGGAAGATCACCAGTTTGACCTTCTTGTCGATGGGGGTGACCGCCACATAGCGGGGTAGTTCATTCCCCTCGTTGATCGGTTTGCCGTCGTATTCCAGGATGATGTCGCCCGCCTTGAGGCCCGCCTTCTCGGCCGGACCATCTTTCTCCACGTTGGCGACCAGCGCTCCCTTATCGGAATCAAGGCCGAAGGACTTGGCCAGATCGGCGGTCAACGGTTGGAAGCGAACCCCCAGGTAGCCCCTGGTAACCTTGCCTTTGTCGCGCAGTTGGGCCACCACGTCCTTTGCCATGTTGATGGGAATGGCAAACCCGATGCCCTGCCCACCGGAGATGATGGCAGTATTGATGCCGATCACCTGGCCCTCGGCATTAAAGAGCGGCCCACCGGAGTTGCCCGGGTTGATGGAGGCGTCGGTCTGGATGTAGTCGTCGTAAGGTCCGCTGCCGATCACGCGCCCCTTGGCGCTGACGATCCCGGCCGTGACGGTCTGGGCCAGACCAAAGGGATTGCCGATGGCCATAACCCATTCACCAACCTCCAACCTATCGCTGTCCCCCAGTTCGGCAACCGGCAATTTCTCCTTTTCGCTGATCTTGACCAAGGCCAGGTCGAGTTTTTCGTCGCTCCCCTTGATCTCCCCCTTGACCTCTCTGCCGTCGGAGAGCTTGACCATCACCTCATCGGCGCCCTTGACTACATGGTTGTTGGTCAGGATGTACCCTTCGGCGCTGATGATGAAACCGGTACCCAAAGCCTGTTCGCGACGCGGCCTCTGTTGCGGCATTTCATCAAAATAGCGGCCAAAGAAGTCGTCGAAGAAGTTGTTGAAAGGATTCTGCTGGAACTGGGGGTGTTGCGCCCGTTGCCGCGGTTTGATGTTTTTGGTGGTCCGTATGTTGACGACGGTTGGTTTGAGCCGTTTCGCCAGCTCGACGAAATCGGGGCTAATCGGCTTGGCAATCGATATGACCGGTAGTGCAAGGGTGGCAATCATACCGACGACCAGACAACGGACAGTGGACACGAATGATGTGGACATGTGCTGACCTCCCTGAAATCACTGATTGATGAACCGAGAAGGGCGGATCGCATTACCAGCCGCGACGCCGCCCTTGACCCGTTTTCTAAAAAAGTAATCCATCAACCGGCAAAAATCAAGTTTCCCTAAGCCTCCCGCAGAATATACCCCTGTCCACGGACGGTATGGATCAGTTTGGCGGGGTAGTCCTTGTCGATCTTCTTACGCAAGTAATTGACATACACGTCAATGATGTTCGTAAAGCTGTCAAAGGCGTAGTCCCATACGTGTTCGGCGATCATGGCCCGGGAGAGGACGGTATTGGGATTGCGCATCAGGTACTCCAGCAGGCCGTATTCCTTGGACGTCAGCTCGATCTCCTTGCTGCCGCGCCACACCTTGTGGCTTACCGGGTCGAGCCGCAGGTCGGCGAAGCGGATCTCGGCGCCCCGGTCCAACTCCCCCCTTCGCAGGAGCGCACGGACGCGCGCCAGCAGTTCGGCAAAGGCGAACGGCTTGGTGAGGTAGTCGTCGGAACCGGCATCAAGGCCGGACACAATATCCTCCATGTTGTCCCGGGCGGTCAGCATCAGGACCGGCACACGGTTCCCACTCTCGCGCAATTCCTTGATCACCGTCATGCCGTCCTTTTTGGGCAGCATCATATCCATGATGACCAGGTTGTAGTCACCTTCCCGGGCCTGCTTGAAGCCGTCGAGACCGTCATAGGCCACCGTAACCTTGTAGTTGTCGTCCTCAAGGCCACGTTTGATGAAGCTGGCTACCTTCTTTTCGTCTTCAACCACGAGAATCTTCATGTCCTACCCCCTTCATTATAGGTCTCGATCCAGCATGCGCATCAATCGACAGGTGTGTATGGGGAAACTAATAGGCGGACAACTCATCCATGCGGCGCATTATTTCGGATGCCGCCTCCTCCACCGATTTGTTGGTCACATCTATGGTCATCCAGTCCGGGTGCTGCCGGTACAGCCTCTTGCAGTACTCCACTTCATCCTCAACCTGCTGGTAATCGGCATAACTCCCGCGGGGGCTCTGCCGCATGTTGAGCAGCCGTGAGGTGCGAATCTCCACCAGACGCCGGGTATCGATGACCAGTCCCACGATCTTGGTCTGGTCGATCTGAAACAGCTCCTCCGGGGGGGCGATCCCCTTGACCAGCGGCACGTTGGCCACCTTGTATCCTTTGTGGGCCAGATACATGGAAAGGGGGGTCTTGGACGACCGGGAAACCCCCACCAGAACCAGGTCGGCCTTGTAGAGGTGACGGGGCTCCTGGCCGTCATCATGCTTAACCGTGAAATCCACCGCCTCGACCCGCTTGTGGTACTCGGTATCGATGCGGTGCAACAGTCCGGGAATCTCCCGCGAGGGAGCCCCCAGATAGCGCGACATGTTATAGATCAGACTGCTGAGCAGGTCGACCACGATCAGGCCATGTTCCTCGGCAACCCGTTCAACCGCCTCGGAAAGATGCGGGTCCACGAGGGTATAGACCAGCATCCCGGGATCGCGCACCACCACCGCCAGAGCTTGCTGCAAATCGCTCTGGGAGCGGATCTGGAACAGGCGATGGACCTTGACGTCCTCTTCGTAGAATTGGGAGAGAGCCGCCTTGATTACCCGCTCGGCGGTCTCGCCGGTCGAGTCGGAAAGAACGTAAATGGTTTTCATGATCTCGCCGCAGCCCCGTTCGTCTCATTAGTTTAAGGACGTTTTTTCTAATTAAAATAGAGCCAGCTTCGTAATATGTCAAGAGATTTTGTTTGCGGGTCAGCCGATTAACACTTTACATATCGCTACGATTGCATATATTTTGTTTGCTTGGTTCGGATCGCTGCCGAATGGCCCCACCGGGCATTTGCCCGCCGTGGGTCGTACAAGGCATAGATTGAGGTTTTGAATGGGGCTTGCCGAGGATTTTGCAACACTTGAACAAATGCTGGCCGACCTCGTCCTCCGCTACGATCAGTATTTTTCGGGCCTGGAAAAACGGGAACCGCTGCCCTTGCGCGCCGAGGTAGAGAGGGCGGTGCGGCGCCATACCGGTACTCCCATCAACAACACCATGCTCAAGCATAAATTTACCACCCTGGTAGCCCGTCTCAATACCTACCGCGAACACTGGAATCGTATCCTCAGGCTTATGGAAGAGGGCAAATACTCCCGAGATCGCTTCATCAGCGACCTTCACCAGAGGCAGCGCGGCGTTGCCCCGTCGGCAAGGAACGTGGCCGCGCGGCCGGGGCCCGACAACGAGATCGAACGGGTCTACCGAGAATACTGCGAGGCCCGCAAAAGCTGCAACCTGCCGGTGGACGGCATCAGCCGCGACCAAATCCGGGCTGCCATTGAGAAGCAGAAGCCTACCCTCACGGGCAAGCTGGGAACCGACGATCTGAGCTTCCGGGTGGTGGTGGAGAACGGCAAACCCAAAATCAAAGCCGGACTGAGAAAATGAGCCGGTGAACACGAACGCCAGTAATCCGATGATCTCTTCCCTCACAACCGCTCAACCGCCTCAAATCGTCGACTGCCTGGCCGCCCTGCGCAGGGGCGAGCGACGCATCGTGCTGCCGGGCCTGAAGGGCTCCGCAGCGGCGTATGCCGTTGCCGGCCTGCTCGGTTCCTCCTCTCAAAACCTATTGGTCATTACCGCCGATCAGGAGGCCGCCGACGAATTCAGCCGTGAACTGGCCTTTTTCAGCAGCGACCCGGCACCGCTCTCCTTCCCTGCCTGGGACAGCGCTCCCTTTTCGGCTGCATCCCCCCATCCCGACATCTCCGGAGCGCGACTCGACGCCCTCTCCCGCATGCACGGCAACCAGGCGCAGGTGGTGGTGCTGCCGGTGGCGGCGGCCCTGCAAAAAGTCCTGCCCCGCTCCCTTTTCAATCAGGTTTCCTGTTACTTGGTGGCCGGAGAAGAGTTCGAGCGGGAAGAGCTTTTGGCCAAACTGGTCAGGCTCGGCTACTCAAGCGTCCCGCTAGTTGAGGACCGGGGCACCTTTGCCGTTCGGGGCGGCATCCTGGACATCTTCCCTCCCAATCTGGGCACGCCGGTCAGGATCGAGTTCTTCGGCGACACGGTAGAGACCATGCGCGCCTTCGACCCCCTTACCCAGCGCTCCCTCCAGCCGGTGGACGAGTTGGTGCTGCTCCCGTCCCGGGAGTTGCTCCTCACCGACGAGGTGTTGGAGAATATCGCACCGCGGCTAAAAGAGCGCTGCGACGCTCTGGACATCCCGGCCGACCGGCGGCGCCTGATCCTGGAGGACCTGCGCAACGCGGTCTATTTCCAGGGCATCGAGTACCTCCAGCCGCTCCTGCACCCCGGCCTGGAAACGCTCTTCGACTACGCGCCGGCCGCCGCGCTGGTTCTGCTCGACCCCGAGGCTGTCCGCGATGCCGCGGCCCGGTTCGCCGACGAGGTCGTCGCTGGCGAAAGCAAGGCCTCCAGCACCGGCCTGCCCCATTCGCCGTCGGAGGAACTCTACCTGGGCGCCGGAGAACTGGACGACATCATGGCCGGCAAGAGCCGCCTGGAGATGTCGGGGCTGGCCCTGGACGACACGGGCGGGGCTACAACTATTACCATTCCGTGCGAGGATAATGCCGGCCTGCGGGTGTCCGTCTCCAAGGAGACCACCCATGCCCTGGCCCCTCTCTCCCAGACCCTGCGGGGGTGGCTCGACCAGGGCTTCCGCATCCTCATCGCCTGTCATCAGCGTCCTCAGGCCGAGCGCCTCAAGGAGTTGCTCGCCCCCTACGGCATCCCCTGTTCCACCAGCGAGGGGACCTTTTCCGTAGAATCAGCCGGCGATCCGTCTCCCGCCGGCGTAACCCTGATCATGGGGGAGATCTCTCGTGGTTTCCGCCTCCCTTCCTCACGTCTGGCCCTGATCGCCGAAGAGGAATTGTTCGGAAAGCGGGTCAAGCGGCGGGGTCTCTCCGAGGTGCGCAAGAAACAGATTCTGGCCTCCCTGGCCGAGCTCAAGCCGGGCGACTATATGGTCCATGTGGACCACGGCATCGGCCTGTACCGGGGCCTCCAGCATGTCAGCATCGCCGGCATCGGCGGCGACTTCCTGCTTCTGGAGTATGCCGGCGGCGATAAACTCTATCTGCCCATGGACCGGCTGGGGCTGGTGCAGCGCTATGTGGGACCCGAGGGGAGCCAGCCGGGGCTGGACAAGCTAGGGGGCACCTCGTGGGAGAAGTCCAAGGGAAAGGCCAAAAAGGATATCGAGGAGTTGGCCGGAGAACTGCTGGATATCTATGCCAAGCGCCAGATCTGCGAAGGTTTCTCCTTTTCGCCCCCGGACGAGATGTACCGGGAGTTTGAGGCCTCTTTCGCCTGGGAGGAGACCCCCGACCAACTCTCCGCCATCCAGGATGTGCTGGCCGACATGCAGCACTCCCGGCCCATGGACCGGCTGGTATGCGGCGATGTCGGATACGGCAAGACCGAGGTGGCCCTGAGGGGCGCCTTCAAGGCCGCCCTGGACGGCAAACAGGTGGGTATCCTGGTGCCGACCACCATCCTGGCCCAGCAGCACTACGAAACCTTCCACGAACGGCTTAAGGAGTATCCGGTCACGGTGGAGGTCATCTCCCGCTTCCGCACCCCCAAGGAACAGAAGGAACTTCTGGAGCGCCTCAGAAAAGGCGACATCGACATCATTATCGGCACCCACCGTCTGTTGCAGAAGGATGTGGCCTTCAAGGACCTGGGACTTCTGATCATCGACGAAGAACAACGCTTCGGCGTCAAGGACAAGGAGCGGCTCAAGGCGTTCCGCGCCGTGGTGGACGTCATGACCCTGACCGCCACCCCGATCCCCCGCACCCTGTACATGTCGATGATGGGCATCCGCGACCTGTCCATCATCGACACCCCTCCGGTGGACCGCCTGGCCGTCAAGACCTTCGTGGCCCGTTTCTCCGAGGAGTTGATCCGGGAGGCGGTTATGCGCGAACTGCGCCGCGGGGGCCAGGTCTTTTTTGTCCACAATCGGGTCCAGACCATCGCCAAGCGCCTGGAACAGCTCGCTGCCATCGTGCCCGAGGCGAGGATCGCCGTGGGGCACGGCCAGATGAACGAACACGAATTGGAAAAAGTCATGCTCGGCTTCATGCACGGGGAGACCAACGTGCTCCTCTGCACCACCATCATCGAATCGGGCCTGGACATTCCCAACGCCAACACCCTGATCATCGACCATGCCGACAAGTTCGGCCTGTCCCAGCTCTACCAGTTGCGCGGCCGGGTGGGGCGTTCGACCCAGCGGGGTTACGCCTACCTGCTCATACCGGGCGAGGGTTCCATCAGCGGCGATGCCCGGGAACGCCTGCGCATCCTCCAGGATATCTCCGAACTGGGTGCAGGGTTCCGCATCGCCACCCACGACATGGAGATCCGCGGGGCGGGGGACATGCTGGGGAGCCGCCAGTCCGGCACCGTGGTGGAGATCGGCTTCGAACTGTACAACCAGATGCTGGAGGAGACCATCTGCCGCCTGCGGGGCGAGGAGATGATCGAACGGGTCGAGCCGGAGATCAACCTCAAGGTGCCGGCCTTCATCCCCGAGGCGTACATCAAGGAGACCGGCCAACGTCTGGTGATCTACAAAAAACTGACCCAGGCCGAGAACGAGGAGGATATACTGGAGGTGCAGAACGAGGTGAGCGACCGTTTCGGCGCCTACCCGCTGGCCACCTCCTACCTGTTCGAGATCATGAAGCTGCGCATCCTTCTGAAACGCCTGCTGGTGCGGCAGATCGACTACGACGGCAAGAGCATCATTGTCTCCTTCCACCCCCGCACCCCGGCCCCGCCGGACACCATCATCGCCATGATGCGCAACGAACCGAAGAAGTACCAGTTCACCCCCGACTACCGTTTGGTGGCGGCCATCACCGGCAGCGCCTTCGAGGACATCCTGGGCACGACCCGCAAACTGCTGCTCCGCCTTCTGCCGTCTGCCTAGGACCTCTTTACCGCAGAGAAGCACAAGGCCCTCTCCTGCAATCTTAATGAAAAATAATGGTACAACTTCATTGAATTATTAAGACAAACAGGATATACATTATCCTCATTAAATTCCAGATGTACGACTTCCGCATCGCGCAGGACCTCCCAATGAAAAAAATCAGTTCCAGCTCCATAACACTTAGACGCTTTATCGTTATTTCCAGCCTGACCGTGTCCTGCATCACCTTCCTGATTGTCCTGGCAGTCAGTTCCCTTATTTACAAAAAGCAACTCGAAAGCTCACTGACGCGCCTTTCCGCCTCCATCTCCCAACAGATATTCAACTCGCTGTACCAGGGCATGGAACAAGGCTGGGCACGTACCGATATCGACAGATTCCTCAACCAGTTCCGCCGGACCTTCCCCGACACCTTCAACGCCGACATCTTCCGCAGCGAGACCATCAACCGCCAGTACGGCACCACCATGACCGAGATCGCGGATAATGAGGTGCAGCGGGTATTTTCCGAAGGCGTGCCCCGCTACCGGCGGGACGGCGACCGGGTCGATCAGTATTATCCCTTCAAGGCCGAGGAAAAATGCCGAACCTGCCACCTGACCGCCCGCACCGGTGAAGTCCTGGGTGTGGTGAGAGTCGGCGAGGATTACCGCGTCATGAGGCAGAAGGCCCGTAGCACTATCCTCATTATCTTCGCGCTACTCTCGCCATTTCCTCTGGGCATGTCCTTCCTGGTCGCCGGTTACGTCAACCGGCGCATTGGGGGAGCGGTGCAGATACTCAGCACCAAGGTGCATACGGTCCACAACGTAACCGACCTCGCCTCTCTGGAACTGGAAAACCAGCACGTCGGTTTTTCCGAGTTGGACAGCATCTTCAGTGCATTCAGCAAGATCGTGGAACGGATACGAAACGTTGCCGTGGGTAAGGAAATGCTGGAGTTCGAGATCCAGGTACTGGAACGCTTCATCATCACCTCCGAATCGATCAAGGATTGGAAGGAGCGGGTCACGTACCTGCTGACCGAGGTCAGCAAACTTATGCAGGTCTATATCATGTTCTGCATTTTCCAGGTGGATGACGAAATCTTCGATATTGAGATCTTCTGGATAGATCCCCCCACCGATGAAGCGAAGAATATCATGGAGGAGATCATCCGCAGCAGGATCGGAGAAGAGCGCTTCCGAATCGACATGCCAGCCTCGATCAAGATGGTCCATAACGTCGTCAACAGCCAAGGCACGCCTCTTCAACTCAACCGCCCCGAGATCGAATTGCAAACCAAATCCCTGGTCCTCAAGGTGCCTCAGATCGGTGGTGTGGTCGGCATCGGCTTCCAGTCGAAGATGGCCATCGACCCGATCCGGTCCCTGGTCATCGACAGCATCCTCACCACCATGCTCAACGTAGTCGGCTCCATCAAGGCCATCTACAAGTACACCAAAGACCTTGAATACTATGCCACTCGCGATCCTCTGACCAACCTCTACAATCAGCGTGTATTCTGGGAACTGCTCGGATACGAGGTGGGGCGCGCCGAACGGCACAACTACAACTTCGGCCTGCTGTTGATCGACCTGGACAATTTCAAATACGTCAACGATACCCACGGTCATCTCTTTGGCGACAAGTTCCTGACCAAAGCCGGCGCCGTCATCCACGACTGCCTGCGCAAGGGGGATATTCTGGCACGCTACGGCGGCGATGAGTTCACCGTCGTGGTTGTGGAGGCCGATCAGGAACAGGTCTACATGGTGGCGAAACGGATTCGGGAGTCCCTGGAGAAAATGACGGTCGTCTCCTCGGACGGCATAACGGTCAGTGGGACCGCCTCTGTCGGCATGGCGGTCTTTCCGGTCCACGCCAACAGCGAGAAAGACCTGTTCATCTTCGCCGACACCATGGCCTACAAGGCCAAGAGCGCGGGAAAAAACCGCCTGTTCGTCCCGACGGAGGACGATGTGATCGAGGCCTTCAAAAAGAGCGGAGAAATTTCCCGAATGCTCGTCAAGGCGGTGGACGAAAAAAAGATCATTCCGTATTTTCAGCCAATCGTCGCCGCATCCGACGGCAGCGTAAACTGCCACGAGGTACTCTGTCGAATCGAGATCGGGGGCGAGATCCTTCCTGCGGCCGAGTTCATCGAGATAGCCGAAACCCTCGGCATCATCAGCCGGTTGGACTATGTGCTCATGGAAAAGGTCTTCCAGAAGGTTCAGGCGGAACAATACACGGGGATGCTCTTCATCAACCTTTCGCCCAAGTCGCTCATCCTCAGCGAATTCATCCCTACCCTCATCAGGCTGACCCATTCTTACGGAATCGACCGGGAAAAAATAGTATTCGAACTGACGGAACGGGAGACCGTCAAGAACATGACCCTGTTGGAGCGCTTCGTAGAAGAGCTTAAACTGGAAGGCTTCAAGTTTGCCATCGATGATTTCGGTTCAGGATTCTCCTCATTCCAGTACATCCGGCGTCTGCCCCTCGATTTTGTCAAAATAGAGGGAATCTTCATCCGCAATATGCTTAACGACCCTAAGGATATGGCATTCGTCAAGACACTCGCCGTACTGGCGAAGGAGTTCGGCATCAAATCGGTCGCGGAATACATCGAAAGCGAAGAGTTGCTCGTGGCGGTGCGCGAGATGGGGATCGACTTCGCCCAGGGATACCATACCGGCATGCCGACGCCGGGCTTCGCGGAACCGGCCGGGATGGTGTGAAAGCCCCCCCCGGCGAAGCCACGAAAAGAGTTGCACACCATACTTAGTGTGTGCTATTTTTTCAGGGTTTTTAACGACTTTACCCCCAATCAATAAAGGAGATTCCGTGAAAGCCATCGCCAGTGCAAAGATCATCACCTCCGCCCTCTGTATAACAGCCCTTTTCGGCTGCCAGAAGGGGCCATCAGGGTCAACGCCGGAAACCAAGAAAGAAGGCCAGGTAGTGGCCGAGGTCAACGGCACCACCATCACCACCGCCGATTTCAACCGCGAGTTGAAGAACCTGCCCGAATACCTCAAAAGCATGGCCGCCACGCCCCAGGGGCGCAAGGAAATGATGGATACCATGGTTATCCGCGAACTGATCCTGCAGCAGGCGGCCAAGGATGGCGTTGACAAGAGCCCGGAGATTGCCGATAAGCTGGAAGACCTCAAGAAGCGCTTGATTGTAGAAGCGTTTCTGAAGAAAAAAGTCGAAACCGATGCCAAGGTTTCCGACGACGACCTGAAAAAATTCTATGAGCAGAACAAGGACAAATTCAAGACCGGCGACCAGATCAGGGCCAGTCACATCCTGGTGAAGACCGAAAAGGAAGCCAAGGACATCCTGGCCCAGCTTAAGGCCGGAGGAAAATTCGAAGAACTGGCAAAGAAAAACTCTGTTGACTCTTCCGCCGCGCAGGGTGGAGATCTGGGGTGGTTCGGCAAAGGTTCCATGGTGCCCGCTTTCGAAAAGGCCGCCATGGCGCTTAAGGAAGGCCAGATTTCCGACGTGGTCAAATCCGACTTCGGCTATCATATCATCAAGCTGACCGGCAAACGCCCCGCCGGCATCCGCCCGTTTGAAGAGGTAAAGGACCAGATCAAGGCCGCCATCATGCCGAGCAAACAGCAGGAGATATTCCAGAAGATCAAGGAAGAGCTCAAAAAAGGCGCCAAGATCAGTATCAAGGAAGACGTCCTGAACAGCATCGGCGGCGCCAAGGGCGAAAGCAAACCTGACGCAGCTCCGGCGGCGCCTGCCGCTCCGGCCGCACCCGAAAAAAAGTAGTGCTATGACCGGCCCCGCCGCTCACAGCATACGATTCCAACCAACATACTAGCGAAGGGCGGGCTCTGCCCGCCCTTCCGCGTTTTCCCCTGACGAAAGACCATTGCCCATGAGACGAAACACGTTTGTCCTGCTGTTAGCCTGCCTGCTCCTGCTGCCCGCCGGTGCCCATGCCAAGGTAGTCGACGCCATTGCCGCCATAGTCAACGACGAGATCATCACCCTGTACGAGGTCACGCGCGAAGCCCAGCCTGCTCTGAGCGACGCGGAGCGAAAATCTCCCCTGCCCCTGGACGACGCAACCCGCAGCAAGATTCGCCATACCGTCCTGGACCAACTGATCGAGAAAAAACTGGTGGAGCAGAAAGTCCGCGAGCTGAACATAAAGATCGGCGATGACGAGATCCGCCAAGCCATCGAGGACGTGAAAAAGCAGAACAAGATCCAAACCCAGCAGGCGCTGGAGGCCGCTCTGGCCGGTCAGGGACTCACCTTCGACCAATACCGGGCCCAGTTGCAGGAACAGTTGGAGCGGCTCAGGCTGGTCAGCATGGAAGTCCGCTCCAAGATCCAGGTGGGGGAGTCGGAGATGCGAGAGTACTACGAGGCCAATCTGGCCAAGTACACGGAGGAGGAAAGCTTCCGTGCCCGGCACATTTTTTTCCGTATCAGCGACAAGGCCCCGGCCGAGGAGATCAAGCGCGCCATGACCACCGCCCTGATGGTGTTAGCCGAGGCCAAAAGCGGCAAGGATTTCGCCGAACTGGCCAAGAGCTATTCGGAAGACCCGGCGGCCCGCAAGGACGGCGGAGACCTGGGGGTATTCAAGAAAGGCGACATGCAGCCTGAGTTGCAACAGGCCATCCTGGCCATGAAGCCGGGCGATGTCAGCGAATTGATTTCCACCCCGGTCGGCTTCCACATCATCAAGCTGGAGGAGTTGATCAAGGGAAAAGTGAAGCCGTTCGAGAGCGTCAAGGCCGAGATCGAGGACGCGATCTACCGCAAGAAATCCGAAGAACGCTTCAGCCAGTGGTCAAAGGAGTTGCGCAGCAAGGCCAGCGTGGAGATCAAGGACCTGAAGGGGCTTTTGTAGGCGCTACCGAAGGGTGATGCAAAAACCAAAAACAGCCGTTCTTCCTGATGGGGAAGACCGGCTGTTTTTTCTGACGGTTTGGAAAACAGGCTGCACGCTACTCCCGCCGGCGCAGATACCCCAGAAACTCCTCGCAAGTGAGCTGTTTCTTGGAAACCAGATTGGCCACTTCCCGCGCCATGGCCTTCTTTTCCCCCTCCTTCATCTCGTCCTTGAGCAGCACGAACAGCGGTGTATTGTGGCTGTAGGGGTAGAGGCGAATCTTTTCCAAAAGCTCGAAGGCCGACATGTCGGGCAGCATCAGCGTGCTGAAGGCCAGGTACTTGGGCCTGATGGAGATCAACGCCATGGCTTCCTTGCCGGTATACCCCTTGACGATCTCGAATCCCACCGATTCCACGGCCTTGGACAGTTTTTCCTCTCCCGAGCGGGACACCACCAGCGCCTGCAGGTCCCACGTTTCGGCATCCTCGGTCAGGCCGTACACCGCCAGCCGTTCCAAAAGATAGTGGTCATCCACCGGCAGGGTAAAGAAACCGGCCACCGGGAACACGCCCCCAACGCTACCCTTCTCGCTCAGAAATACCGGCAGTATGGGGATATTACGGGTCGCCGGGTCGCTTTTAAGCTGGCGGAGCAGACCCCAGCCATCGGCGGAAAAAGGGGATATATCCAGGATGATGCCGAGGGGGCGTCCGGCGGCCACATTTTCAGCGCGCTCCAGGCGATTTTTGTAACCGCCGGCATCCAGATATGACGTAAGTACCTGCCCGCGACCGTTTTCCGCTTGTACCCCCAGAATCCACAGTTCCCGATCGGTGACGGCTTGTTGTGACATGACCACTCCTGTTCGATCACTTTCAAGTAAGATTAAATTACATGCCCTGCCAAAATTGTAGGATAAAAATCGGCTAATGCAACACCGGTCAGCCCGCGGAATAGCGTTCCAGCACCCGCTCGATGATATTGGTGGTGGATTTGCCGTCCACGAACGACACCAGTTCCACTCGCCCGCCGTAGGCCTCAACCACCGCCTTTCCCACGACTCCGTCGGCGGTGTAGTCGCCTCCCTTTGCCAGGATATGCGGCTTCAGCGCCGTAATCAACTCCAACGGGGTGTCCTCGTCGAAGATCACCACGTAATCGATGCAGTCCAGCGCCGCAAGGATGTGGGCCCGTTCCTCTTCACCGATCAGGGGACGTTTGGAGCCCTTGAGTCGGCGCACCGAGGCGTCGCTGTTGAGGCCCAGCACCAGGAGGTCCCCCAAGCGGCGGGCCTTCTGGAGGTACTTGACGTGCCCGGCGTGCAGCAGGTCAAAGCAGCCGTTGGTAAAGACGATCCGCTTGCCCCTCGCCTTCTCGGCCTCGATGATGGAGGGCAGCACGTCACGGTTCTTGATCTTGGACTCGCTGTCGCTGTGGCCGAGTGCCACGGCATTGATGATCTCGGCCGGCGCGACCGTGGAGGTTCCCAGCTTGCCGACTGCAATGCCGGCTGCCACGTTGGCCAATCCGGCCGCCTCGGCCATGGACAATCCGGAGGCCATGCCCACTGCCAGGGTTGCCAGGACCGTGTCTCCGGCGCCGGAAACGTCGAACACCTCCCGGGCTACGGTCGGGATATGAACCGCCGCGCCGTGGCGCGTGAACAGGGACATCCCTTCCTCGCTGCGGGTGATCAGCAGGTGTTCCAGCCCGGCGGTCTCCATGATCAATTCGGCGGCCTGGGAGAGGGAGTCCACGTCACGGATGGCCACACCGGAGGCGGTCTCGGCCTCCTTGCGGTTGGGGGTGAGGATGGTCGCGCCGTGGTAGCGGGCGAAGTCCGCCCCCTTGGGGTCTACCAGTACGGGAACGGCTGCCTTGAGGGCCGCGGCGATGGTGGTGTCGATGACGCGCTGGGTCAGCACCCCTTTGTTGTAATCGGACATGAGGATGACATGAAACTGTTCGGCATGGGTAGTGATCCAGGCGCAGACCATTTCTTCCACGTCACGGGGAAGAGGGGTGCGCGATTCCCGGTCGATGCGTACTATCTGCTGGTTGGAAGCCACCACCCGTGTCTTGCGGCTGGTGCGCCGCGCCGGATCGCGAAACACGGCTTCCGTACCGGCCTTCTGGCGTCCGAGGGCCGCCAGAAGGGCCTCGCCGTTATCGTCCTGCCCTACAGCCGAGCAAACCGCCACCTGAGCCCCCAGCGCCCGCAGGCTGTTCACCACATTGCCCGCGCCTCCCAGGCGCAACTCTTCGCGCAGCACATCCACCACCTGCACCGGCGCTTCCGGGGAGATGCGCTCGGTCTTGCCCCACAGGTATTCATCCAGCATCAGGTCTCCCATGACCAGGCAGTTGACGGCACCTATGCGGTTAAACAGCGATTCCAGTGATTTTCTATCCACAGCAACTCCAGGCGTGATTCAGAATCAGGCGCATTGCAACGCCCGTTATGGTTTCCCTTGCCCGCCCATGGTCTCCAGGATCTCCCGCCGCGCCTCGCCGATGGTCAGGGGAAGGCGCTTGAAGGGAAGATGATCGTCGATCCTGAGCCGGTGGATAAGCTCGGCTATGTAGGGAAGGCGCAGCTTGACGTTCGCCAACTCCTCCGGGGAATGAAAGACCTCCTCCGGCGTACCGCTGCGGACCAGTTCTCCCCGGCTCAAGACATGCAGGCGGGATAAGAAGACCGGCACCAGATCCACACTATGGGTCGCCATCACAATGGTGACTCCCGATTCCCGGTTCAGGCGGGTCAAGAGTTCCATCATGCGGTGCTCGCCCATGGGGTCGAGGCCGGCGGTCGGCTCGTCCAGAAGCAGGATTTCGTGCCCCATGGCCAGGAGCCCGGCGATGCAGACCCGCTTCTTCTGGCCGTAGCTCAGGTTCTGAATGTCCTTGCGTGCCAGGCCGGCCATCTCCACCGCCTCCAGCGCCTCGGAAACCCTGCGACCCACCTCTGCCTCGCCGCACCCCATGTTGCGCGGGCCGAAGGCCACATCCTCGTACACCGAGTGGGCGAAAAGCTGATCATCCGGGTTCTGGAACACCAGCCCCATCTTGCCGTAGATTTCCCGGGGCGAAAGCCGCCGGATCTCGTCCCCGTCCAGGAGTACCGTACCGTCATACTCCTTGACGATGCCATCCAGAATCTTGAGCAGGGTGGTCTTGCCCGAACCGTTGGAGCCCAAAATGCCGCAAAATTCACCCTGCATGACCTCAAGGTGGATGCCGTTCAGGGCAACGGTGCCGTCGGGGTAGCAGAATGAGGCTATCTGCGCGGCAAGGCGCGGGGTCATCGTGGCCAATTCTGTACGCTCCATGCGGCGGTGACCACGGCGATGAAAACCGCCAATCCGGTCACCTGCACCAGGCTAAGCCGCGATCCTCGCAAGAGCGGCAGCGAGCCGTCATAGCCCCGCTGCGTCATGGCGGTGGTCATGGCGTCGCTGTTGTCGAAGGCACGGATGACCAGCATGCCGGCCATGGTGCCGAACGACCGGAGGCCGCGGCGCAGGCCGCAATAACCGAGACGGTTTTTCTGGGCCGTGTAGACCGTGGCGGCATCGTCGTACAGCATGAACAACGAACGCCAGGCGAACAGGGTTACCTCCACCAGGGCGCGGGGAACCCGCAGCCACGCCAAGGCCGCCATGGTTTCCGTAAAGGTCGCCACCTGGCCCAGAAGCACCGCCACCGACACCGCCCCCATAATGCGGGAGGCGATCAGGAGGCCGTCCCGCAACCCGCCTACATGAAGGTCGGCCCCGAAAGAACCGAGCCTGAACAGCTCGACAGAGGCTCCCGGCCCCATGAACGACTTCAGGACGAGGACCACAGCGGCGATGAACAAGGGATGCAACAGACGCAACAGAAGCGTCCGCGGCCTCATGCCCTGCGCCAGGGCTGCCGGCAGACAGAATGCCGCCACGGCCCAGGGGAAGACAGCTCCGGAGGAACTGACGACCAGCGCCAGCAGCACGCCGGAGGCCAAAAGCCGGATACGCGGATCGACAGTTGCGGCAAGCCCGCCCGCGCTATCCTGTCGGCTCAGGTGTCTCATGGTTCGGCCGCGCCTCCCGTCATGCGCGCGATAACGTCCTCGGCCGCCGAATAGGGATCGATGGTGTTATCGCCCATGCCGTCCACGATCCGCTCCAGCATCCCGTCGCGCTCCATGAACGCCATGGCGTGCCGGTAGAGGCCGTCGCGCAGGATATCCACAAAATGCCGTTGGTTGCGTTCCCTGACGAAATTGGCGATCAGGCCACTGGTAAAAAGGAAATCCCGGTGGGCCAGGATTTCGCCCGCCAATTCATCCATTCCGGCGCCACGCTGAGCTTCGGTCTTGAGGACCTGGGGGTTCCAGCTCCCCTCCGGGGCGTTGCGCATTTCCAACATGGTGGTCAATTCCCGGGCAGTGCGGTCGGCGCCGTCGCGGTCGGCCTTGTTGACCACAAAGACATCGCCTATCTCCAGAATGCCGGCCTTGATGGCTTGAATATCGTCACCCAGCCCCGGCACCATGACGACGCAGGTGGTGTGGGCGGTCTTGACGATATCCACCTCATCCTGGCCGACGCCGACGGTTTCGATGATGACGACCTCCATCCCCAGGGCATCCATGACCAGGGCCACATCGGAGGTGGAACGGGACAGGCCGCCCAAGGCGCCGCGGGTGGCCAGACTGCGGATGAAAACCCCCTCGTCGGAGGCGTGGCGGTTCATGCGGATACGGTCCCCCAGAATGGCCCCCCCGGTGAAGGGGCTGGTGGGGTCGACGGCTACCACGCCGACTTTTTTACCCTTTTTGCGGAAGGACGCGGTCAACTGGTCCACCAGAGTCGATTTACCTGCTCCCGGAGGACCGGTGATGCCGATGATGTAGGCCTTGCCGGTGTGGGGGTAGAGACGTTTCAACTCCTCGACCGCATGGGGGCGGTTATCGTCGATATCGCGCATCATCCGCGCCGCGGCACGGATGTCGCCGCTCAAGACCTGATCTGCCAGGGACATGGGACACCTTTTCCCGAAAAAAATAAACGCTACGGAATGGGTACATATACCACGGGCGGGCGGCGAATACAACGCCTCTGCGACTGCGGACTGGGGGGAAAGACGATCAACGGCATTGGCGAACGGTGGAAAGGTCGCGACGCTGGAAAGGGCCCTGATGGCCTCTGGAGGCAGCCAGGCACAATCGCAGTGCTATGTTCGCGGCATGGGAGGAAATCCACGACTCATGCGGCGAGCCGACCGCACAGGGTGCTAGTCGCCGAACAGAAAACTCGACAGATACTCTCCGTAATAGCTCTTGTTGCTCTTCTTATACTCAAAGGCCAGTTGCCTGAACTTTTCGATCTGCTGGTCAAGTTCCGAATAATCGAAAATCCGCCACACTCTCCTGGGATTCCACATGATCTCGACTCCTGGATTATGACCGCTTTGCCTCGGGTGCCAACAGATAAATACCCGTCATCTTAAAGAGCATGGCATTGATTTGATTGACGCCCTGAATGCTAATCTGTGCGTCCTTTTCCGTCTTGATCGCCTTGATGGAACGGAGTAGCAGGGCGATACCCATGGAGTTTATGCGCCCCACGCTACTGAAGTCGAAGACCACCATCTTCTTCGATATCCTCTTGCTCAGCTCCTCAAAGTGGCTGTCGGCATGGCTGTCGATGTTTCCGTGAAAATGAACCGTGTCGCTCGTGCTGCCGTTTTTGATCTCAATCTTGAATTGCTGTTCCATGTCAAATCGCTCCATATTCGTATGAATCCGGGTTGAGCAGGAGATAGCCTCCCACAGAGGTTTTCAGGCCCGGCGCAAAATTTACGTAAAAGTCCTTCATGAATTTCCACATGAAGTAGAGTCCGCGTCCGGCCCGGTCGGTTGAGGTATCGTGGGCAAGGTTGATTGCGATATACCCCTGCACGGTTTCGGGAGAAAGCCGGCCCCAACTGTCGCTGACCTCCAGGAAGAGCTTTTCACCGTCAAAGGCGCAGCGCAGGACGATTTCCTCGGCGGGGGACAGACGGCGTTTTTCGCCTTTGGCATATATTTGGTTACCGCTCGCGTCACGGGGCGCGCAATAAAGGGCGTTTTCCAACATCTCATCCGCCATCAGGGCGGCGCGCTGCCGCAAAAACTCGTGAGAGGCGTCGTCTCCCTCAATGAGGCGCCCCACGCGGTCGATGATTTCCTCCTTGTCCTCGGAAGACAGGACCGGCCACTCGTGTATCTCGCGAAAATCGCCGCATGACAGGGAAGGTGCCGGTGAACATATGACCCTGCCATGCTTGCTCAGACTGAACATATTGATGGTCTCTCTCTGGTATTTTCTGTGAAGTCTTCCGATCATGGGACCGGCTCTGCGGCAACGACCAGGAGCGTCACGTCGTCTTCAAAGCATTCCGCGCCGCTGAAGGTGCGTACCGCGTCAAGTAACCCGAGCCGGAAGGATTCCGGGCTGCTCCCGGAGTTTTGCCGTGCATAGCGGGAGAATCGCTCATAGCCGAACTCATCGCCTTCCTCGTTTCGGGCCTCCACAATGCCGTCGCTGTAAAGGATCAGCAGGTCGCCGCACTGGAAATCGATGGCGATCTCATGGTATTCGCTGCCCATGTCAAAACCGAGAGGAAAACCGCCGGTGCCGTCCAGCATGACGACAGCTTCGTCGGACGACCGGTACAGGTATGGATAGTTATGGCCGGCATTGGCCAGAAACACCTTGTTCGCCGTGCGGTCGATGACGGCGATAACGGCGGTCATCATCAGGGAGTTGGACGCTGTGGCGCACACGGCCTTGTTCATCCCGCCGAGCAGTTTTCCCGGTGTTGCGACACCCCCGTCCAGCAGCAGGTGCAGCCCCGCCTTGGCAGCGGTGGCCACCATGCCGGACTGGACTCCGTGGCCGCTCACATCCCCTACCATGACCCCCAGCCGATTCTGGTCGATGAAAAAATAATCATACACGTCGCCGCTGATCTCGGAGGAGTTGATCAGCACCGCATCCAGCACCAATCCGGCGTAGTTACAGGTGGAGGGCGGCAACAGGTCCTGCTGAATCTGACGGGCCTTTTCCACCTCTTCCCGGATCCTGGCGCTCAGGGTCTCAAGCGTTGCAAGAAGATGAGCCTGGGACCGCGATATGGCCATCAAAAGTTCGGAAACATGTACGATCCCGACACACGCACCCTGCTGTATGACCGGGAAAGAATCGGTATCCAGCTCGGGGTCATGCTCCAGCAGGCGGGTCAGGGCGTAGTTGATATCGCACTCGGGGGCCAAGACCAGCGTCGTGCCGCTGATCAGGGTACTGATCGGTTTTTTGCCGAACAGGTCCATGGCAAACGGCCGGGAAAGGTGACGAATGAAAAGTTCCTTCCGGCTGATGGCCCCTTCGAACACGCCGGCGACGACGACCGGTATCATCAGCAGGGCGGGGTCCCCCTGAAAGGTGGTGACGACATCCTGGACCGACGTATGGGAAAGGACCGGCGTTACACTTCTCATGACCTCACCGAGGGTGGGGATATGCTGGTTGTCCTGAACTGTCATTAACCCTGTCCGTCCACGAGGGTTGGCCGGCCAACTCCGGCACTCAAACCTCTTTTGCGGCAGATCATACCTCCCCATTGCTACAATCGGGTTGCAGTGGGGAAATATATTTGCGACATCGCGACCCCGCAATCCGCAGGGCCAGGGAGCGGAGCGCGGCACTACTGCTTGCTTTTCCGCGAGGGCATCCGGTCGGAAGGCATTGTCACCAATCCGTTACCATCGCGAATGGAGTTGCAAAAACCCCCGTTGCACCTATACTTTACTAACTACGTGTCAAGGGAGGGGCGATGATTTTATATGTTCTCAGGCATGGGGAAGCGGTGGAAAGATCGGACGGGCTGAATGAAGAGTGGCGTTATCTGACGGAACAGGGCAGAGCCGACATCAACAAGGTGATGGAAAGGGTGGCGGAGCATGGACACAAACCGCGCCTCATCCTGTCGAGCCCGCTGGTGCGTGCGGTTCAGACGGCGGAGATTGCCGCCGGACGGGCCTGCCGGAAGAACAGGACCCTCATGGTCGAACAACTCCAGCCGGACGGCGACCGGGATGAACTCACCCGTTACATCCTGCAACAGAGCGACGCGAAACGGGTCATGATCGTGGGGCACGAACCCCAGCTCGGCTCGCTGGTGGCGGCCCTCCTGGACAGCCACGCCCCGGTTGCGCTGAAGAAGGGGAGTTGCGTCGCGCTGGAGTTGGACATCGACACGGACGAAACAAACCCGGCGCTTGAGAAACCCGCGACCTTCCTCTGGTATATCGTTCCGGGCAAAAAGATCATGAAATCCCTTAAAAAGGCCTTCTCCGGACAGCATACCGGTTGAGGGGCCGTCCCTGCCCGTTGATTTGGAATACGTGGGTCTGCACCTCTGATCGATGAGGATGCCGTCAGTCCACCCTCTGGCGGTACGCGTTCAGATAGCGGGCATCCTCGGCATAGGTTACCGGGTAGATGGGCGGTACCGGCTGTGGTTGCAGATCGCTGCCCACGTTCCTGAAGGTGAACAGGCACGAATTGGAAAGCGCTTTGTCGTGCGTGCCCCGACTGAACCGCTCGATATCGGACTGGACGGTGATCGTCGTCTTGCCCGTGTAGACCACCCGAGCAATAAATTTGAGCTGGTCGCCCAGAAACACCGGCTGGTTGAAATTAATCCGGTTCACCTGGCACGGCACCACCCGGTCGGGTGCGACCATCTCCGCGGTCAGGGCGGCCAGTTCGTAGGCCCTGCGGATGAGGTAGCCGCCGAAGACGGTCTTGGGCACGTTTTCCTGCTCGGGATACGCCCGCTGCGTCGATTCAAGCATCAACTGACCGATACGTATCCCGCGGAACTCTTCCGCCTCTTGTTCCATATGCAACTTTTTGAGAAACAGGTACTCCTCCAGAGACGGCATCTCCTCCGCCTTTGCCAGGCTGTCCCGATACGCCTGGCGCCGCTGTTCAGCCTTCCTATAGCGTTTCACCTCGATCTCCTGGGCATAGGTCAACGGCGGCAGGGTCAGGCTCTTCGCCTCTCCCCCTTCCGTGGAACGGGCGACCATGGTGAAGTAGCATGTGGCGAGGTGTCCCCATCCCGCCCCCAGGCATTCGATCCGTATGCCCACCTCCATGGAAGAACGGCCCACATGATTGATCTGGGCGGAAAAGACAAGGTCGTGGGTCGTATCGGCCAGGTTCCTCACCACCACACTGTCGATGGCGGCGGTAACGACCCGCGCCTCCGGGTAGAACCGGTTGACATAGGCCAAGGCGGTATTCTCGGCCACCTTGTCCAGGGTCTCCAGGATCTTGCCGAAACGGATGTTGCCGGCCACCTGCCGGTCGCTGGCGAGAAAACGCCGAGCCAGCACCCGATCCGTAGAAAACGGGAGCACAAACAGGTATCTCGTATCGTGCGGCGTTATGACCGCATCGTTCTTCTCGTTTTCGCTCATAGGCATCCTTTCACCGTTTCCAGGATGGCATACCGGAAACAAGCCTTAACCGCTATCATGTTTACAATAGTAGAGCATAACCGGCTCCCCGGCAACTATCTCGTGGGCTTCGCCGCTGTTTTTCAGGGCTGCAAAAAATAATTGTGCAGGACTGTAACCAAATCCGGGTTTCATTCGTCTGTTATTCCATAACACGACTGGCCTATAAGGCACCCCGCGGTCCCCTCCTGACCGCGGGGATTTTTTTGCCATAACAAGTGCCTCGCGGTGATGGCGGTTGGGAACAACTTGCAGGGCGCCACTACCCGACTCTGGATCACCTCTTGTGCGTAACGTTCACATACCCGTCTTTTTTTCCCCTCCCCTACGGTTGTTGCGGCTGAATCGAATCCATCCGGCGTCTCCGATCTCACTGAAGGTCCTCCCTGTTGCTCATCAGTACGCCCATTCAGCGCGATAACTGTCGACATGCCGAAATCAGTTTACATTAAAGATTGGAACGCTATCTGCCGAACAGGGATAAGCATGGGTGTTTGTGCCCCGTTTCAACGCAGGCTATCGGGTTATCCGGGGACGGGCATCTTCAAGCTTTATCGTGAAGATGGCGGTAATGTAATCACGAGCATCGCGGCAAGTACTTGTAGAGAGGTTTTTCGTATGAGAATTGTGTGGAGAGAATCGCTGTCGATCGGCATACCGGAAATCGACAGCCAGCATAAAGAGCTGCTGTCCCGTTTCAACAAGTTGCTCAAAGCGTGCAAAATGGGGAAGGGCAAGGCGGAGTTGGTGGGGTTGCTGACGTTCCTCGACGATTACGCGATCAGGCACTTCCACGCCGAGGAGATCGTGCTGATGCGCTGCAACTATATCGGATATGCCGACCACAAAAATGAGCATCATGAATTCATTGAAAGGCTCAAAGCGCTCAAGATTGAAATCGCAATCGATGGTGTGGCAACCCGCCATGTGACGGAAACCAACAGGCTCATGCTTAAATGGCTGAAAAACCATATCTCAAAGGCCGACAGGAAGATGGGGGACTATCTGAAGTCCATCTCGACGACTTCCACGCACTTCGATAAGACCTTTTTGGAAGCCCGCCCCTGATCGTCAAGATTAATGCTATCCGGACGGTACAGGGATCATTTAATTCGTCGACAATCCGAAGGCGGGCACATGGTGATGTGCCCGCCTTTTCAGTACCGTTCAGCCTCCGCGCATCGGCCGGATGCAGGTGCTGCGGTATCCCTAGAACATCAGTTGCGATATGGTATAGGCCACCACGGTGGATACCGAGACACCGATCAAACCCGGGAACATGAAACTGTGATTGAGCAGGTACTTGCCGATGTGGGTTGTACCGGTACGGTCCATGTTGATGGCGGCCAAGTCGCTGGGGTAGAAAGCAAAGAAGAAGTAGGCGTAGCTGGCTGGCATCAGGCCCAGCAGCAGCGGGATCGGCAAGCCGAGCGCCAACCCCAGGGGAAGCGTAATGGCGAGGGTGGCTGCCTGACTCTTCACAAAGGCGGAGATGCAGAAGGTGGCGATGGCAAAGGTCCAGGGAGCCATTTTTACCATGATGCCGATGTTCTCCACCAGGAATTTTTTATTGGCGGAAATGAAGGTATCGCTCATCCAGGCGATGCCGAAGATGGAAACGACTGCGATCATGCCGGCGATAAACACGCTGGAGTGGGCTATTTCCTTGGCCTTGACATTGGCGGAGAACATGATGAAGGCGCCGTAACCAAGCATGACGAACTGCACCACCGTGGTCATGGGGATCGGCTTCTTGTCCATTCCCATGGGGAGCAGTTGGGGGCAGCTTGCCAGCAGGATGATGGTACCTACGCCGGCGAAGAACAGGAGCACCGAGATCTTGGCGGTCATGGAGATCTCTTTGCCCAGGGTCGTGACATCCGCATCCAGGTTCTTTTTGAAATCAGGGTCCTGAAGCCGCGCCTGAAACTCGGGGTCCTTGTCCAGGTCCTTACCGCGATTGAAACTCCAGGCGGCGGCAGCCAGGACACCGATCACCCCGGCCGGCATGGTGACCATGATGATGTCGATCAAGGTCACCGGGTGCCCCGCCTTGGCGGCAAACCCCAGGAAGAAGGTCACGGCCGCCGCAACCGGGCTGGCGGTGATCCCCATCTGGGAGGCGACGCTGGAGATGGCCATGGGGCGTTCGGGGCGGATTCCGGTCTTCAGGGCCACGTCGGAGATAACCGGAAGCAGGGCGTACACCGCATGTCCGGTGCCGCAGCAGACGGTCAGGAAGAAGGTCGAGAGCGGAGCCAGGATGGTTACATATTTGGGATGGGCGCGCAGCATCCGCTCGGTCAGTTGCACCAGGTAATCCAGGCCGCCCGCCACCTGGAGGGTCGCCGACGCCGTGACCACCGCCAGAATGATCAGCATGACGGCGATTGGGGGCTCGGACGGTGAGCTGCGGAAACCCAACACCAGGAGTGAAACGCCTAGACCGCCGATCATGCCGAGCGCGACGCCACCCCTGCGGATACCGATAAGTACGGCACCTAGAACGAGCACGAATTGGATCCAGAACATTGCCATGACGAGCCTCCACCTTGAGGAAAGATTAGCGGAATCACATGATCCGCGTTTAAACTCTATCGCCTACTAAAGCACAGTCAATGCCAATGCCGTGTCCATCAAGCAACATGCTGATATTACTATAACTATGTAAATTTTTTCACATGGAGCATCAAACAAACCTCCATAACCCAAGGTTATGGAGCCTGCACGCGTGGCTCCGTAGACACCGTAATTTCAACAGGATAGCCGTCCTCATAACCGAAGGTTACGATATAACCGCTGGTTATGGGGGTTTGTGATTCACTGCCCTCCCCCGCCAAGGAAGGGGACCTATAGCTTGCCATGGCCCCCCATATTCATCATAATGGTCGGCATGCTCCTTATTTTCCCTCCCGTAGCCAAGCCGTGCGAACCGCCGGCCGGCATTGCCCAGCTGGCGGCCGCCATGCACAGCCGCGGCATGCCCTGCAGGGTACTGGATGCCAACCTGGAAGGCCTGCTCTGGTTGCTGGAACAGCCGTGCGTCGTCAATGACACATGGAGCCGCCGCGCAATCAAGGGACGACCCCGCCACCTTGCCGACCTGCGGGACGGAGATATCTACCGTTCCCCCGACCGCTACAACCGGGCCGTGCGCGACCTGAACCGCCTGCTGGCCGTTGCGGGCCAGACAAGCGGCGCAACCGTCGGGCTGGCGGACTACCAGCATCCCCACCTTTCCCCCCTGCGGAGCGCGGACCTGCTCTTCGCCGCCGGGCATCCCGAGCAGAACCCCTTTTATCCCTGGTTCAACGCCCGGTTCGAGGAGTGGCTCGACGGCATCGCCACGGTCGGCTTTTCCCTTAACTACCTGAGCCAGGCGTTGTGTACCTTTGCCATGATCGGCCACATGAGGAAACACTTTCCCGCCCTGCGCATCGTTCTGGGGGGCGGGTTGATCACCTCGTGGCTGCGGCAGCCGGGGTGGAAGAATCCGTTTGCGGGCCTGGTGGACCATCTGGTGGCGGGACCGGGGGAGACTCCCCTGCTGGAACTTCTGGGGTGCGATGCCGCCGACCGGGGACACATCAGGCCGGACTACACCCTGCTACCCATGGGCGACTATCTCGCGCCCGGCTTCATCCTCCCCTTCAGCACCGCCGGCGGCTGCTACTGGAACCGCTGTTCCTTCTGCCCGGAGCGGGCCGAGGGGAACCGCTACACGCCGCTGCCGGTATCGGAGGCCCTGACCGACCTGCACACCCTGGCCGCCCACACCAAACCGGTGCTGCTGCACCTGCTGGACAACGCCCTGAGCCCGGCCTTCCTGCGGGCCCTGGCCCTGGACCCGCCCGGCGTCCCCTGGTACGGCTTTGCCCGCCTCGGCCCTGAGCTGGCCGACCCGGATTTTTGCCGCGCCCTGAAGCGGTCGGGGTGCATAATGCTCAAACTGGGGCTGGAGTCTGGCGACCAGGGGGTGCTGGACCGACTGCACAAGGGGATCGACATCGGAGAGGCATCGGTAGTGCTGTGCAACCTGCACGCGGCGGGGATCGGAGTCTATCTATACCTGCTCTTCGGCACCCCGGCCGAGACCGAGGCCGAGGCGCGGCGCACCCTGGAGTTCGTGGTGCGCCACCACGAGGCTATTACCTTCATGAACCTGGCCCTGTTCAACATGCCGCTCCATGGCGAGGAGGCGGGCCACTACGGCATAGAGAACCCGTTCTACGAGGGGGACCTGTCTCTGTATACCGCGTTCCGCCATCCGCATGGCTGGGATCGCAAACAGGTGCGGGGCTTTCTGGAGAAGGAGTTCAAGCGTGACCCGGCCGTAGCTGCGATTCTCAGGAACGACCCGCCCCTGTTTACTTCCAACCACGCCGCGTTTTTCGTCGGCGGGGCGAGTGGGCTGCACGGGTAGTTTGCCGCAGCAATTTCGCGGGTAAAACTTGCGATGGACTCTTCCGATAGAAAGCGGTATATCGTTCGACAGCGGCCTTTTGATATCCATTACAACGTGTCAACGTATTGCAGCAATATGAGTGACCATAATAGTTTTCAAGGAGGCTTGATGCACTATCTGCTGTTCTACGACGTTTCCTCCGACTATCTGAAGCGCAGATCCGAGTTTCGGGCGGAACATCTCTCCCTTGCTTGGCAGGCGCAGGAGCGGGGCGAACTTATCCTCGGCGGGGCGCTGGCCGATCCGGTGGACGCTTCGGTGCTGCTGTTCAAAGGGGAGTCTGACGATGTGGCCAAGCGGTTCGCGGCTACCGATCCCTACGTCAAAAACGGTCTCGTTACGAGCTGGCGCGTGCGCCCTTGGACAACGGTGGTCGGCGAGGACGCGGCTTCGCCGGTCAGGCCGGAGGCAAAACGTGGCGGTTGCCGAAACGAGCAAGGTCCCACGTAGTTTGAGGCACATATATGGCCCCAAAAGCTAAAACATCCTGGGTGAGGTATCTCCCATTCCTCATTATCCCTTTGCTCGCAATAAGCTGGGGGATATCCAAATATCGATCGACGAAAACCATACCTGTCTCCCACCTTCGGATAACTGCTGCCCCCTCTCCCATGGGGCACGGCATACTGCCTGAGCAGAGAAGAGCTTTTGCCCTGAAACTCCAGAAGAATCCACCTGCCGATTACAAGGATGCCGTTTTCACTACCATCGGCGATTTTCACACCTCCCTCTCGATCCAATCCGACAGAATAGACGGGAACATGGTGCGTTCATTAACGAGCGGCGAAGAACCTTGTTCCAACTTCAGGAAAATGGGGTTCAAGCACGTACTACTGTCCAATGGCAGGGAAGCGTGGGATATTGATTTGGGGAATTGAACAAACGCCGGAGGTATGCCGGCGGAAAAACGGGGAAGGCCCCGGAGGCGTATGAAATGTGCCCCCGCACGTGAGAGACTGCGCTACCCCCTGAAATGCGCTGCCACGATCCCTTGGGCCAGGTCCATGGACGAGGTGAAGGCCGGCGAGATGGGGTTCAATACGTGGAGCGACGCCCCGTCCGCCACCACCAGGAAGTCCATGACCATCTGCTTGGTCTCCCAGTCCACCAGTTGGGGCCGGATGCCGACCTTTGTGGACGGCAGCACGTCCGTGGGGGCAAGCTCCTTCACCAGCCGGGCCGCGTCCCGATAAAAGCAGGAGGGGATGTATTTCAGCGGTTCGTGGAGCGCCACACTGCGGAACTGGGGATTTGCCAGGAACAGTGTCAAATCCTCCAGGGCGATGCCGAACCCCTCGGCGTCGATCCCGGCCAGGATGCCGTAGTTCTCCCGGCCGAAGGCGGGGATGGCCGTGGGCCCCAGGTACACGTCACCGTGGACGCTGCGGGTGAAGTGGACCCCCAGGAAGGGGTTTCGGATGTCCGGCACCGGATAGATGCTGGAGTTGACCGTAAAGGGGGCCTCCTTGCTCAGCAGCCGGTAGACACCCTTGAAGGGGATCAGGCGGAGGTTCGTACCCACGCCGAACAGCCGGGCCACCTTGTCGCAATAGGCCCCCGCAGCGTTGACGAAGCGGCTGAAACCGATCTCCCCCCTGCTGGTCCGGGCCGTGCCGCTCCCCTTCAGGCCGGTCAAGGAGCACTCCAGGTGAAACCGTACCCGGGCGCTCTCTTCCAGGTCGTTTTTCAGGCTCTTCAGCACCGCTTTGGGGTCCACCACCGCCGTGTAGTGGGAGAACAGGGCCCGCTCCACGGTCCGGGCGTTAGGCTCGATTTCCGCCAGTTGCCGTTCGTCGATCATCTCCACCTTGGCGCCGTTGGCCGTGGCCCGGCGGTGGAGTTCGTCCAGGGTCGGCAATTCCCCGTCCGTGCGAGCCACGATCACCTTGCCGTTCTCCAGCAGGGGGAGTCCCTTTTCCTTGCAGTAGGCACGCATCAGGAAGTTGCCGTTCAGGCATGACCTGGCTTTCAGGCTGTCGGGGGAATAGTAGATCCCGGCATGGAGGACGCCGCTGTTGCGACCCGAGGCGTGCCTGCCCAGTTCCGGTTCCTTGTCGATGACCACAATGTCGCCGTACCCGGCCTTGACCAGTTCACGGGCAATGGTCAACCCGATGATGCCCGCACCCACGATCAGAATTTCTGCCTTGTCCAGTTGCATATCCTGCCCCTTTGTGTCGGTTTGCCGGCTCAGGATGTGGTTTCGAACCGGGGCGTCAGGAGGACCACCGCCACAGCGGTGGCGGCGCCGATGCACGCCTCGCTGAAACGCAACACCGCATTCATGACCGGGTTAAGCGTGGGATTCAGGTGCGAAATCACCATGATGACCGCCACGGTGATGACCGCAAGGCGGCCGTGTTCGGGCACCTTCAGGAGTTGGCACAACACGATGGTAACGCCGAGTGAGACGGCCATGCCGGCCGGTCCGAACGGTAAAAAGGAGAGATACGCCCCGCTGACGACCGCGCCGATAAAGGTTCCAAGCACCCGCAGCCCCGCCGACTTCCAGGTGTCGCGGGTCGTGGCCTGAAGCACCACCAGCCCGGAGATGAGCGACCAGAGTCCCCCCATGCCCGCCGACTCACCATGAAAGAGGCTGGTGGAGTATTCCCCGCAAGGATAGGCCACCAGACAGACCACGGCATTCTGTAGGGCGACGATGATACCGTCCTTGTTGAATAGCTTCATTACCCCTGCCCCATCGATCATGAGATCACCTGTCCGATAAAAATCTTAGCCCCCGTGCCCGTGCCCCAGCAGGACGCCGGTCACCAGGGCGCACAGCACCACCAGACAGAAGAAGGCGAAGCGCCAATCCCTTTCCCGGACAAAGATCAGCCCCGCCACCACCACCCGCATGACCGGTGTAGCCAAAAGAGCCAGCAACCCCGCGGTGATCAGCCGCGGCGCGAACTCCGTATGCCCCAGCAGCATGGCGCCGATGCCCACAGCCAAAAGGGCTGCTGCGATCATCGAGCCGATGCGCAACAGGCGCGCCAGCACCATCTCGATCGCTTCGTGTTTCGTCGGTGCCTCGTGGTGCGTATCGAGCGTCATCCCCTCACCCCCCGGTAGATCATTTCGATGGCCGTATAAACGATCAGCGGAATGAAAAGTTTGCGGATGGTGGAGGTTTTCATCCTGACCATCAACCGGGCGCCCAGCACGGCCCCCAATAGCACTCCCAGCACCACCGGGCCCGCGATCAGCGGCTTGACGTCGCCACGGGCGAAATAGACCACCGCGCCGGAGGCCGCCGTGACCCCGATCATGAAGTTGGAGGTGGCGGTGGAGGCCTTGAACGGCATGCGCATGACCTGGTCCATGGCCGGCACCTTGAACATGCCGGCGCCGATCCCCAAAAGGCCGGCGGCGGCCCCGGAGAAATACATGATGATCAGGCCGGGAATGGTCCGGGTAACCTGGTATTCCACCCTTTGGCCCAGCATGCGGTCGTAGTAGGAGCCGGCCAGGTTCAGCTTTTTCGACAGGCGGTCGGGCACGACCTCCCCCGGCAGCTCGGCCTTGCGGGTCCTGAACATGTTGTAGCCCGAATAACCCAGAAGCAGGCCGAACAGGATGTACAGGAAGCGCTGGTGCAGGTAGCCGGCGATCAAGGCTCCGCTCAGGGCTCCGGTGGCAGTGCCCATCTCCAGCCACATGGCTACCCTGGTGTTGGTCAACCGGTCTCGCAGGAAGGCCACTGCCGCCCCGGTGGAGGTAGCGATGATGGAGACCGTCGAGGCGGCCACGGCCGTGCGCATGGACACGCCGAACAGGATGGTCAGGGCGGGTACGATGATGATACCGCCGCCGAGCCCGAGGATTGAGCCGACGATCCCCGCCCCGATGGCCATGATGAATATCTCGATTGTTGTGGTGAGCAGGATGGCTGTTCCCTCCGTTTATTCCTGTTTTTTGTACCCATAGAGTTTTTCGGCGCACACCGGGCAGATACCGTGGGAAAAGTCCGCGCCGGAATGGGCGGAGATGTAGGATTCCACGTTATGCCAGTACCCTTCATCGTCGCGAATGTTCTTGCAGTTGGCGCAGATCGGCAACAGGCCTTCCAGTCTCGTGATCCTGGACTCCTGGGCCTGACGGATCGCCGCGCGGGCCTCGACCCGCTCCGTGGTGTCGATGCAACTGCCGATATACCCGCCAAACTCGCCGTCGTCGAGATAAAACGGCGTGCCGCGGTCCAGTATCCAGCGATAGACACCATCATGCCGCTTGAGACGATATTCCATCTCAAAGGCCAGGCGCTTGCCGAAGTTGTCCAGGTAGATTTCCAGACAACGGTCCAGGTCTTCGGGGTGGACACCCTCCGCCCAGCCGTTTCCCTGCTCCTGCGCCATGTTCCTCCCCGTAAATTCGAGCCAGCGCTGATTGAAATAGTTGCACAGGCCGTCGGTCCCGGCCCGCCAGATCATGATGGGCGCCCGTTCGACCAGAATCCGGTACTCCTGGGGAGTAATGACGAATGCACTTGGTTCCATAATGGTGTCCTTTCTGTCCTGCGCCCGGATTACCCGCCCTGCTGCCGCATCTTCAGCCGTTTGGAAAGCGCCGGCTGGGATATGCCCAGAAGCCGCGCCGCAAGGGTCTGGTTGCCGTTGGCCCGGTCCAGGGCCTCCATGACCAGAAACGCGGCGGCATCGCTGAAGGTGGGCAGTTCATCGAACCCGGCAAAGGGATTCTGCTTGGCGGCCGGGGCCGCCGCCATCCCCCCGCCCTGTTTCGGGGAACGTTCCACGGCCTTGACGAACGAATCCATGGAAAGCATCCTATCCCGGTGCACGCTGACGGCATCGTAGACCATGGCCTTGAGCTCGCGCACGTTGCCGGGGAAGCCGTAGGTGGCGAGGAATTGCGCCAACCCCTTGGGCGGGGTCGGCTTCTTCTTGCCCAGGGCCCGGGCCGCTTCCTCCAGAAAATGATCCAACAGCAGGGGGATATCCCCGCGCCGCTCCCGCAGCGGCGGGACATGAAGCTGGTGGGTCCGCAGCCGGTAGTAGAGGTCGCGGCGGAAGGCCCCGGACGCCTCCCTGGCCGCCAGGTCCTGGTGGGTGGCGACGATGATACGGGCCTTGAGCCGTTTCGGCAGGTCGCTCCCCAGAGGGAAGTATTCCCCCTCCTGAAGCAGCCGCAGGAGCTTCACCTGGGAAGGGATGCTCAGGTCACCGATCTCGTCCAGGAAGAGGGTACCGTCGGCCGCCTCCTCCACCATGCCGCGCCGCACCTGCTCGGCACCGGTAAAGGCCCCGCGCACGTGGCCGAACAGGGTGTCGGCGAAGACCGTATCGTCGAGCCCGGCAACGTTCACCGTCACCAGTTTGCCCCGGCAACCGCTCAAGGTATGGACGGCGCGGGCAATGAGCTCCTTGCCGACGCCGCTCTCTCCGGTAATCAGGAGCGGCTGGGGGCTTCCGGCCACCGCTTCCGCATAGGTGAATACGGCCTGCATGCCCCGGTCGTTGGTGACGACGGCGCTGAAGGCCTCGGGATGCCGGACCTCCGGCGAACTGAAACGGCTGGCCATCTCCCGGTGGTCCCGTTGAAGTTCCTGCATGCGCACGGCCCGGAGCACGCCGTTTACCATGCGGCCCTCGTCGTCGGTCTTGACGAAATAGTCGAACGCCCCCCGCCTCATGCAATTGACGGCGGTCTCCACCTGGTTCAGCCCGCTGATGACGATGGAACAGACCTCGGGATGGTGTTCGGCGATCTGTTCCAGAAGTTCTTCCCCCGACAAGTGCGGCATGGTGAGGTCCAGGAGGATCAGACCGATCCCGCCCTGATCGAGGATGGCCATGACCTGGCGGCTGTCGTTACAGGTGGTGATGTTGGTAATGCCGGCGCAGGACTCCAGGGTCAGGGAAAGGGAACTGAGCCAGTCCGGCTCGTCATCCACCAGGAGGATGCCGAAATCGGGGTACAGAGGATCGCTCACGAGCCGTTCTCCTTCCGGTATTCAGGCAGCGTCAGTGTCACGGTGGTCCCGCTGCCCGGGGTCGAATCGAATTCCAGGGTACCGCCGTGTTCCTTGACGATCCCGGCCGATACGGACAGGCCGAGGCCGGTCCCTCCCATGTCCCGCTTGGTGGTGAAAAACGGGTCGGTCAGCCGCGACAGGTTCTCGGGGGAAATCCCGCTCCCCTCGTCCCGCAGGCGGAATACCACCACGCCGCGGGCGGCATCGTAAAGCGTGGCCAGCTCGATGCCCCGGCCGGTATCCGGCAATGCCTGGCAAGCGTTGATGATCAGGTTTACCAGGACCTGCTCGATGCGCTGGGCGTTGCCCCGTACCTTGGGAAGCCCCTCGGCATACTCGGCGCTGAAACGGTTGGTGGCCTTACGGATGGAGGGCTCGACCAGCCGGACGGTGGCCTGGGCCACGGCGTTCAGGTCGATGGTGCCGTTGAAGGCGGTATCGTCGCGCCGGGCAAAGTCCTTCAGGTCGTCCACGATCCGTTTGATGCGCTTGCCTGCGTCCTGAAGCTTTTCCAGGCTGCGGGGCATCTCCTCCCGCATGCGCGAATAGGGAAGCCCGCCGCAGGTAAAGTCGCCGCTCTCCTGATAGTACCGCTCCAGAACCTTGGAGGCGTCCGTGAAAAACCGCCTGAGGATCGGGACCTCCAGCAGGATCAGGCCGGTGGGGTTGTTGATCTCATGGGCCACGCCCGAAACCAGGACCCCCAGGGCGGCCATCTTGTCGGCCTGGACCAATTGCTGTTGGTTGAGGAGCAATTCCTCCTCTGCGTGCCGCCGCTCGGCGATCTCCCGGGTCAAATCGGCGGTGCGCAACGCCACCTGGCGGTGCAGGGTGCGGGACCAGAGGGCAAAACCACCCAACAGGAGTACCAGCGGGATGCCTACAATGGCGGCGTATCGGGTGACGGTGGCCCATTCGACACGATCGGGCTCCAGTACGCCGAGCCATTTTTCATAAATGGTCTCGTACTGCCCGGTCTTCCTGAGAATGGCCAGCCCTTCGTTGAAACGGGAGATCAGCTCTGCATTGCCCCGGTTCGAAGCGTAACAGTAGCGATAGGTGGCCACGTTGCGTACCACCGGGATGAGGTTGGTCAGTTTCAGTTCGCGGATGATATACATCCCCGGCACGATGGCGACGATGGCATAGTCGGTCTTGCCCGCGGCCAAAAGGCGGAGGGCGTCGGCCGGCGTGTCGGTCAGGATCAGCTTCCCACGGAACCCTTTCCTGACCAGGTAATCGTGCATGATCCCGCCCCGGTGGACGGCCACTTCCTTCCCTTCGACCTCGTCGAGGGAGTTGATCATCGGCGAGTCCCGGCGGGCGAATACTGCGTGGTTCACAATGGTGTGAGGCAGGGAAAACTCCACCTCGCGGGAACGCTCCTCCGAATAGGACATGCCTTGGAGCACATCGACCCGTCCGGTCTGAAGAGCCTCCCGCATCTCCGCCCAACTGCCGAGCCGGAACTCCACCTTCATGCCCATGACCTCGGCGATGGCACGGGTCAATTCCACATTATAGCCGGACGGGCGCCCGTTCTTGTCGATGAACTCGTAAGGGGGGTACTCCCGGTCACCGCCGACGATGATAACCTTCTGCGGGTTGTTCCGGGGCGTATCGGCGAGGGCTGCACCGCCGCACAGCAGACAGGTGACGGCGCAGGCAGCGACGATGAGGAGCACGGCAGCAAGGGAGCGAAAGGGAACCTCCCCTATCTTGAAACGTGTGATATCATGCAATGGCACGGTTTCTTCCCCAAGGCCGCAGCGATACGGAGAGCTACATGCTATCCCCTGCGTCACCTGTCCGCATTGATCCCCAAACGGGCGTACAAGCGCGAAGCGTCTCCGCCCGCCGATACTTCGCCTTGCGACGCCTGCTCGATAATATCTGCCAAGCCCTTTTCCCGGGTGGCATCAAGTCCGACAAACCTCAAGCCGACCAAGCCAAACCCCGAGTGGACGATCTGGGCGTCCAGATCGATGCCGGGGCCGCCTCCCCCCTGACGCAAGGTCAGCCCGCACCGCCCTCCCTGATGGAGCAGTTCGCAGACGGGGTCATCTACCCCGACCAGCGCCCCGTGCAGGGAAACATTCTCGACATGGCAGGGAAAACGCTGATCCTGATACAGCAATACTCCATTGGCCACAAGAACGATCCGCCGTAACGATCTTTTTTCGCGCATGGGATTGGCCCTTCCACGACACATAGTGACAGGAATTCAAATTAGACATGTCGGTTAGTTTCTCATAAAATCCGGGCAAGGACAATAAATTGGTTTGCCCTCCTCTCCATGCCGGCGACCGGTTCGCCACCGGCACGGTAGGCCGTGAACGGCGACGCAAAGAAGAATGGCCGCTACCCTCGCATTCTGGTATAATAATAAAAATAGAACTTCATGAGTTCAAGGCCGGTCGATCGTTGATAAACGCTGGTGAATCGTAGAAACAGAACATGCGAACAATTCTCCCCGAGGGGGGCGTGCAGTTTTTTCTGCGTTCTCCAACATCATCAGAGTTTAAATATTTTTCGGTTACAGAAATCTGGCAAGGGGGTTGGTATGCTGAGGATTGTACTGTTCGTGACGGTGTTCATGTCTTCAAGCATTGTGGCATATGCCCTGAACAACAGCGACTTGATACAGTTGAACCGCTCGATGTTGCGACAGCAGGAGCAACAAGAGCCGGATGTGGTACAGATGCTTGAACCGGTGGAGCGGGAGAGGCTGCGGCAACAGGAGTATGTGCAGGAACAACTAGGGAGATTGCAGCAGGAGCAGATCGGGCAGAAACACTACCAGCAGGAGGTGCTCTGGGAATGGCAACGCCAGAGAGACGCCCATAGGTTCGGCGAGGAGAGACTGCTGGATCTCCTGACACAACGCAAGCAGTCCGGACTGTTTCAGTAACATCGCCCATAGCGGCTTGAAGCCGCCGGAATTTCCCCCTCTGCCGGGCCAACCAACCGGCGGAGGCGCTCCGATGCGCCCCCGCCTTCTTTGTTCAGGGCCGGCCTAGCCCAAACTGGCCATATCGATCACAAAGCGGTAGCGCACATCGCTTTTGAGCATGCGCTCGTAAGCCTCGTTGATCCGCTGAATGGGAATTACCTCCACATCCGAGGCGACCCCGTGTTCGGCACAGAAATCAAGCATCTCCTGGGTCTCGCGGATGCCGCCGATCAGCGATCCCGCCAGGCGACGGCGTTGCATGATCAACGGGGCGGCGGAGAGCAGCGTCGGCTCGGGCAATCCCACCAGCACCATGGTGCCGTCGCGGCGCAGCATGCCGAGAAAGGCGTTGTAATCGTGCTGCGCCGAGATCGTATCCAGGATGAAATCGAAACGTTTGGCGTTCTCTTTAAATACCCGTTCATCGCTGGTGGCAATAAAATCATCCGCGCCGAGCCGGAGCGCATCCTCCCGCTTGGTGAGGGAATGACTGAGCACGGTCACTCTGGCGCCCATGGCTTTGGCAATCTTCACCCCCATGTGGCCAAGGCCGCCCAGCCCCACCACGGCGACCTCGTCGCCGGCCTTGACCCCGAAACGGCTGAGGGGGGAATAGGTGGTAATGCCGGCGCACAACAGCGGCGCCACACGTTCCAGCGGCATACCCGCGGGAATGCGCAGCACATATCCCTCGTCTACGGTGATACGCGTGGAGTAACCGCCGTAGGTGGGCGTTTTGCCGTCACGTTCGTAACTGTTGTAGGTCGCATTCATCCCCTTCTCGCAGAATTGTTCTTCACCGTCCCGGCAGGCCTCGCACTCGCGGCACGAATCAATGAAGCAGCCGACGCCCACTATGTCGCCGACCTGCCATTTTTCCACATGACCACCCACCTGTGCCACCCGCCCCACGATCTCGTGGCCGGGGACCATGGGGAAGATGGAGCCGCCCCATTCATCGCGGACTTGATGGATATCGGAATGGCAAACCCCGCAATAGAGGATGTCAATCAACACGTCATGCGGGCCGGGTTCGCGTCGCTCGACAGCAAACGGCGCCAAGGGCGTCGTGGGTGATGCAGCTGCATACGCAGGGGTCTTCAGCATGGTTCAGCCTCCATATGTTAAGAATTATTTCAATATGGTTATATGGTAAGCCGGTACACCATCCCTATCAATACCCGTTCCTGCCGAAATCTTGCCTGTTTCTGCCGTTACCCGCAGATTTGGGTGAAACCGCCTCCCGGAGATGGTATAGTTTAGCCAGGACATTATTGTGCTTGCGTACAGCCGGAGGGATAAAACAGTGGAGACGGCACAGACGGCGAAAAAAGGGCGCTTGGCGGTATTATTGGAACGGTTGGCAACCAGGGAAGGCTTCACCCGATCAAACATGGAAGGGGTGACGTTCATACGGGCGAACAAATCCTACCCCCGAGCACCGGTGACCTACGACCCCAGCATCGTGATCGTTGCCCAGGGACGCAAGCGCGGCTACCTGGGAGAGCAGGTCTTCACCTATGATCCCTGCAACTACCTGGTACTTTCGGTGCCGCTCCCCTTCGAGTGCGAGACCGAGGCCACCCCGCAGGAACCTCTGCTGGCAGTGTCGCTCAAGGTCGATCCCACGACCCTGAGCGAGTTGCTCATGGTGATGGATGACGAGAGCGCCGCGCACGGAGCAGTCCCGCGCGGGATTTACTCCACACCGCTGACCGACGACCTGATCTGCGCCGCCATCCGGCTGTTGGAGTGCCTGGAATCGCCATTGGACAGCCGCATCCTGGGGCCGCAGATCATGCGGGAGATTACCTACCGGGTGTTGTGCGGTGAGCAGGGGGGGGCCTTGCGGGCCGTAGCCATCCGGCACGGCCGGTTCAGCCAGATCGCGCGGGTCTTGAGAAAAATCCACACGGACTATGGCAACGGCATGGATATCGAATCCCTGGCCAGCGAGGCCAACATGAGTGTTTCCACCTTCCATCACACCTTCAAGGCGGTCACCTCGGCATCGCCGCTGCAGTATCTGAAGAGCATCAGATTGCACAAGGCGCGCCTGTTGATGGTCCAGGACGGTCTCAATGCCAGCACCGCCGCGGGGCGCGTCGGTTACGAGAGCGCCTCCCAGTTCAGCCGCGAATTCAAACGCTTCTTCGGCAACAGTCCGGTGGATGAGGCGGAAAAGATACGGGCCATGGCGGATTGACAGTCCGTCAGGTGTGCGGCTACCGACTGAGCGGTTCTCACTCGTCGTCAGCCAACTCCCTGGCCGTGCGAATGAATTCCTCTCTCTGGGCCATGAACGCTTCGACTACTTCGGGGTCGAAGTGTTTGCCCGACCTTGCCAGAATCCACTCCTGAGCTTCCTCGTGAGAAAAATCCCGCTTGTAGACGCGCCGGCTGACCAGGGCGTCGTACACATCCGCCAGCGCCATCAGGCGACCGGCCAAGGGGATGTCGGAGCCGCTCAGTCCGCGGGGGTAGCCGCTGCCGTCCCATTTTTCGTGGTGCGATTCGGCCATCTGAAGCGCGTAGTGTAGGAACTCCAGCTTTTCCGGGTGTTCGGTTCCGCCGATGGTCTTTGACAGGGCATGGGAGCCGATGAGCGTATGGGTCTTCATGATATCGTACTCTTCGGCCGTCAGCGCGCCCGGTTTGCACAGGATGTGATCAGGGATACCGACCTTGCCGATATCATGGAGCGGTGCGGATTTCGCCAGGAGTTCGATATTCGCTTCGTCCAGGGCGGCGTAGCCGGGAAGCGTGGCGAGTTGCCGGGCAAGGATCTCCACATAACGCTGTGTCCTCAGGATGTGCTGCCCCGATTCCCTGTCGCGGGCCTCGGTGAGTGTTGACATACTGATGATGATCGTGTCCTGGGCATCGATCAGGTCACGGTTGCGCTGACGCACCTTGCGGGCCTCTATCCCGTATTTCAGCAGGCTCAGGGCCGTCAACACGAGCAGCGGCACCGTCATGGGGAGCAGCGGCGAGATGTACAGCCCCTCGGACAGCAGTAGTTCTCTCCCTCCCCAGTAGCACCCTCCACTCATGGCCACAACGGTCACAAACGACAGGACGAATCCGGGGCGACTGAGAAGCCAAGTGCTGAGCCCTCCCGCAAGGAGAAGGGCAAACAGTTCGGCTCCCCGTGCCCACATGGGCCGGGAGATAAATGAGCCGGAAAGGATGTTGTCGATGACGTTGGCATGGACCTCGACCCCGTTGAGCGATTGGCCGGACGGCACTTGGTGGATATCACCCAGCCCTTTCGCCCAGGTGCCTATCAGGACGATCTTCCCCCGCAGGTCCCCGGCGGCCGGAGCGCCTTCCAGGATTGTTTGCGCTGAAAAATAGGGAAAGGAATTTCTATTACGGAAGTCGATCAGGGCATTGCCCTGACTGTCCAGGGGGATAGGGCGATCACCCCGGATGAGCAGGGTTTCGAATGCGTCACGGGTGATACGAAGGTTTCGTTCGCCGGATGTGAGCAGGACAGCGGTCAGGGCGAGGGAGGGACAATAGGTCCCTTCATAACGCAGCAGCAGGGGCACCCGCCTGAGGACGCCATCCATGTCGTGCTGGGCATTGGTGAACCCCTCGGCACCGGCGTTGGCGGTCAACGCCGGAACGCCCCGGATCAACCGGGCCGGTACCGGCCATTGGGCGGTGACGCCCGGTGTTGCGGTCACGACCATGCCCGGGGGAAGATGGGGAACGCTGCCGGGCCTCCCCCCCACTCCCGGAGAGAGTTCAAAAAAGTATCCGATGGCGGTCGGCAGTTCCGCCAGCGCCTCGGCCAATCGTTGCGTGTTGACGTCTATTGGCGCAAAGCCGGACGCGGCGGCTCCCGACCCCAGATCCCTCTGCCGTTCCGCCGCAATGACATCGGGAGAGGTACGATCAGGTTCCGGCATCAGGAAATCGAGGACAACCACGCCCGCGCCCAGTTTTTTCAACCGTTCGACGAGACGGGCCATGCGATAACGGGGCCAGGGCCACTGTCCGTAGGCCGTGAGGCTTTTCTCATCAACCCCCACGATCACCACGCTGCCGCTTTTTTGCGAAACGGTCCGGCCGGCGAGCATGAGGTCATAGAGGCGCAGTTCCGTCTGCTGGACGAAAAGCGGCGGAAATATCAGAAGCAAGGCCGTGCAGAGCGTCAGAAGGAAACCCGCGGCAATCAGCACGGGGCGTCCCCCCCAAAGCGGTTGAAGTCGTTGGGGATTGGTGGGGGGAGAAGAGGATACAGACATGGGAACGTACCTAACGCACGATAACCTCAACGCGCCGGTTTCGGGGTTCTTTAACCCCGTCGGGCGTTGGGACCAGGGGGTTCCCCTTGCCATGGGACGATACGGTCAGGCGTTGCGGATCAACCCCCTTCTGTATCAACAGTTCCTTGACCGCCAAAGCGCGTTCGTGGGCAAGCCTGTCGTTGAGCTGGACCGAGCCGACCGCGTCGGTATGTCCGCTGATGCTGATACTGATTGCGTTGCGCCGCTTGATGGCAGCAAGGATGGCGGGGATGGTGGCTTGGGACTCGGCAACCAGGCAGGTTCTGCCTGTTTCGAAGAAAAGGATGAATTTCTCGGATGGAAGCGGTTCCACAGCCAAGGCAGCGCCAAAGGTCGAGGCGATATAGCGGGGATCAGCGGGTGCCGGCAGAGAAGGGACATTTGACCGGCCGGAGACGACCGTCATCTCACCGGATTTTTCAAGAAGCTGTTTTCCCTCTTCCGTGGCCACCTCCGCCTTTCCCACATGACCATCCCGGTCGGGCATCAGAACGACCACCTGCCGGGCCGCGCAACCGCCCAGCAAGGCCAGGAGCACCATCATAGCCGGCAAGCCCGGCAGGACTTCCGGGATCCGCCGGTAATGACTATCCTTGCGAGACATTACTCCTGAACCTCAATCAGCAATCTGGTACCCCGCACGGCAATGGTCGCGTCAGGGATCTCCAGGTGGATGGAGTTGGGGGCCAGCTTGGCGATGAGTCCGGAGAGATAGACAAAGGTTCCCTTTACCATGCGTGCCAGGAGGGCGAATTTTGCCTCCTTCGGATCGAAGGCGTACTCTTTGAGCGCAAGTTCGCTGTTGGGGCCCAGGGAAATGGTCGTGTCGTCCGTCAGCACGATTCCCAACGAGCCATCCTTTGCGGTCCTGACCACGTCCCCCCGATACACCGCCCCTCCGACTGCGGCAGGCTGCGTTACCGTCCCCCGGAGAAAGGAAGCCGCCCCTTTCAGGGTCTGTACGTGACCAATCGCCCCGGCCGGCGCGGCGAATGCCGGAGTGGTGGCAAACAGAAGAAGGAGAAACCCAACTATTGAGGTTTTCATTGCGCGGCTCCCTTTGTCATAGAAATTCGTATCTTTTAAGGATACTCCCATAAGCCAAAATTCGCAACTGCGGGGATGCAAAAACCCCCGGCCTGAGCCATTGACATTCCCCGCGCCATGTGCATAATAGTCGCTGTTCAAAAACAGCTTGTGTGGTAGACGATAATACTCAACCATCCGCGAGGATGGGGCGGAAAGCCTATAGGGTCTCATTGAGACAGCCGGGTTGCCGAAATATCACTCTTCGGCGAGCCGGTTTTTTCATTTTCGTCCCTGCCCATCCGCGCTGCGGATGGAATCCACATAACACCCCAAAGGAGACCATCATGAACAAGATCATCTATTGCTGCTGTCTGGCAGCGGCACTGTTTCTGGCCACCACCCCGGCCATGGCGGACGACATCAAGGGAAGACTGGGCGTCACCGGAAGGCTCGGCTTTCTTGTCCCCGCCGACAGCGAATTACAGGGAAGAAGTGCCGACACGGACACCGATTTCGTAGGAGGCGGCGGGTTTATTTACGGAATAACGAAAAACATCGCGGCGGAATTCGAGATCACCCACACCAGCTTTGATGTCCACGGTAACAACACGATGGGCGGCAACGCCGAAACCATCAACTACTCCCTGGGCGGCCAGTACCGTTTTGACGTCGCGGTGCCCCAGTTCACCCCCTACGTGGGTGCAGGCCTGGATATCCTGATCAACGACTTCACTTACTCCGACGGGACCAAGACCGATGTTGACAGCTGCGTGGGCGTTCATATCAGCGGCGGCGCGGACTATTTCGTAACCAGGCAGTTTGCCCTGACCGCCCAGCTCAAGGCGGTCCTGGCGCCCAGCGCCGATATCAACTACCAGGGCAAGGCCGGCAATATCGACCCCACGAGTCTCTCCATGACCTTTGGCGCGAGATACTTTTTTTAACCAAGACCCCCCAACATCCCGAAACAGAACGCCCCGCCTTTTCATGTCAAGGCGGGGCGTTCCGTTTCAAACACGGGGATAACGGCCGGGTCCGGCACGGACCCCTGTTCAGTGTGCCCCCCTACCCTGCTCCAGCAGCAGGTTGTACCGCAGATACGCCTCCATGCGTTCCGGCGTATCGATCGTCTCCAAAAACAGAAGCCGGTCCATTTCAGCGGCCTGGCTTTGCGTGAGCCCCCGAACGGCCCTGAGCATCATGGCGGCATCCTTATAGGATTGCTCCAGGCTTTTTGCTTCCTCCGTGGTCGTAGGGGGAGTGACCATCACATCCTGAATAGCTTTGGCCATGGTCATGACAATAGTACGTTTCACGACGGCCGTGTAATTTTGGTATATCCAGATATGGACATCATCGCGGATGCCGATGCCGGTGGTATCGACCCCTGCCAGGGTGGCATCGTTGAGCTTCGGATCAGGCATGGGGAGGGCGTCGTCCGGCTCCGCGGCGGCCGCGGCTGCGGGCTTCTGCACGGGCCGATAGACAAGCGGCCCCGTACAGGCGACGAGGGCGCACCACAACACAGCCACGAAAGCCAGCTTGATAATATGCGCCCTCTGTTTGAAGATACCAGCCACACGTCACCCCTGCCCATAAGAAGCCAGCCTGGTATTTTGCAACACCTCCATGATCGTTGCAAGCGCAAACATCACGGACGCAGGAAGAGCTTCCGTAAACACCGGAACAACCCGCGGCTTGGCCGGAGTTCGGTCATCCGCGGGTACAAGCTTTGGCTCCGGCGTGGAGCCCTTGTGATGGAACCGCTTGACCGTAGTGGAGGAGTTGCGCGAAGATATCAGGAGGGAGGGTTAAGAATGTCGGACTATATCGTCACCTGCACGTCGTGCGGCACGGCAAACCGGATCCCCGCCGACAAGGAAGGGAAAAAAGGGCGTTGCGGCACCTGTCGCGCCGTCCTGCCTCCGTTGTACCGCCACCCGCAGCAGCTTGCGGATCAGACTTTCGATGCCTTTGTGGCAAACTATCCGGGACCGGTGCTGGCCGAGTTCTGGGCTCCCTGGTGACCGCACTGCACCTCATTCGCACCGGCGGTGCGGACAGTAGCGGAGAAGTTGGCGGGAAAAGCGGCGGTTGTCCAGATCGACACCCAGCAGAATCAGGTTCTTGCGGCGCGGTTCGGCGTGCGGGGCATACCGGAACTGGTGCTCTTCCGGGGCGGCAGGATCGTATCCCGCCTCGCCGGGGCGCAGAGCGTCGAGGCGGTCCTCGCCTGGTTCCGGCATCAGGTGTAGTATCTTCCCGAATACCGGACACGGCTGCTCACGCAATGATCCCCTTGGTGAAGATAGCCACGTACTGGCCGATCAGTTGTTCGTCCTGGCCGGGCGAACGGCTCATCAGCGATTCGGTGGCCAGGGTGCTGAGGAAAAAGTAATTGACCATGCCGGCAAGGGCCAAGGCGGCATTGACGGCATCAACATCCTGCCGGAATTCCCCCCGACGCATCCCTTCATGCACCACGTCCGCAAGGATGCGGATCACCTTGGCGATGGCGGGTGAGACGATGGTGGCGAAATACGCAGTGGGATTGGTGAGTTCGCTGGTATAGAACCGCAGCAGGTACGGGTTGTTGCGATGCCTCAGAATAGTCCAGCGCAGGTATTCCTCCAGTACGGCCAAGGGATCGGCCCCTTGCCGGCGGATCTCCTCGATCTGGTCGAAACAGGCGAATTGTTCCTGCAGTACCGAGCGGTACAACCCCTCCTTGCTGCCGAAATAATACGAAATCATGGAGATACTCGCCCCGGCGGTCTGGGACAACTCCCTGACGCTGACCCCGTGCAAACCGCGCTCGGCAAACAGCCGTGTTCCCACCTCCACCAACCTGCTGCGGCAATCCGCTTTTGTCATGTCACTCCCCACCGCTTGAATGTAGCGCAAGAGTAGCAAAATCGCCCGCAAAATCCAACGGTAGAGATATGTGTTCCAAATAGTTCTTGCAGGACAAACAGTGTATTGTTATGCTGTATTCGAACGAACGTTCGATATATTCACGTTGCGGCACACCGGTCAGCGGCCCCTTTCTGGAGCATGGCCGTCACGGTCTCAACGGAAAACAATCACTAACGACAAAGGAGAACGCGGAAAGATGTCAGAATTGCACAACAGGATCAGAAAAACCAATCTCCACTCCAGGATCAGGAAGGTCGAGGATGTCATCCCGCTGTTCGAGAACGGCATGAACGTCGGGTGGTCGGGCTTTACCCCCGCCGGTTACCCCAAAATGGTGCCTATCGCCCTTGCCGACCATGTGGAGAAGAACGGGCTGCAGGGGAAGCTGAAATTCAACCTGTTCATCGGCGCCTCGGTGGGTGTGGAGACCGAAGACCGGTGGGCCTCCCTGGACATGATCGATCGGCGCTGGCCCTACCAGACCGGTAAAAATATCCAGTCCGGCATCAACGAAGGCCGCATCCGCATGGGGGACAAGCACCTCTCCATGTTCGCCCAGGACCTGGGATATGGCTTCTACACCAAGGAGAACGGCGGGCGCCTGGATATTGCCATCATCGAGTGCTCCGCCATTACGGAAAACGGAGGGCTGGTGCTGACCGCCTCCTGCGGTGCGGTGCCGGAGATCGTGCAGATCGCCGACAAGATCATCGTCGAGATCAACACCTCCATCCCCAGCTTCGAAGGGTTACACGACATCATCGAACCGATCAACCCGCCCAACCGGCAGCCGTACCTCATCAGCCGTGTGGACGACCGGGCCGGCTCCCCCTACGTGCGGGTGGATACGGACCGGATCGTGGCCATCATCGAATCGAACCGCCCCGACAACGGCCGTTCCTTCAGCGAGCAGGACGAAACCTCGGAAGCTATCGCCAATCATATCATCGACTTTTTCTCCAACGAGGTGAAGGTGGGCCGCCTGCCCAAGAACCTGCTGCCGCTCCAGTCCGGCGTCGGTTCCATCGCCAACGCGGTCATCGGCGGCCTTGCCAAGGGACCGTTCACCGGCCTGAAGGTCTGGACCGAGGTGTTGCAGGACACCATGCTCGACCTCTTCGATTCCGGGAAGCTGGACTTCGCCTCCACGGTTTCCCTGTCCTATTCGGTTGACGGCTTCAAACGCTTCTACGACAATTGGGACAAGTACAGCAACAAGGTGCTGATGCGCCCCCTCTCCATCGCCAACCATCCCGAGCCGATCCGCCGGTTGGGCTGCATCGCCATGAACACCCCGGTGGAGTTCGACATCTACGCCCATGCCAACTCCACCCTCGTGGGCGGCACCAGGATGATCAACGGCATCGGCGGTTCCGGCGACTTCCTCCGCAACGCCTATCTCTCCATCATGCACACCCCGTCGGCCCGGCCGAGCAAGACCGACCCGACCGGCATCACCTGCGTGGTACCCCATGTACCCCACGTGGACCATACCGAGCACGACCTGGACGTACTGGTCACGGAGCAGGGTCTGGCCGACCTGCGCGGCCTGGACCCGAAAACCAGGGCACAACTCATCATCGATAACTGCGCCCATCCGGATTACAAGCCTCTGTTGCAGGAGTATCTGGACATGGCGACCAAGGAGTGTCTGGGACGGAAAGCGGGCCACGAACCGCAAATGCTCGACCGGGTCTTCAAGATGCAGGTCAACCTGGCCAAAAACGGGACTATGAAGATTGACAACTGGGAAGTCTAGAACCGGACATGCAACCCGGGTGCGATCCAGGTCGCGCCCGGGGGAGAAGAATGGACAACAGACCATGGGCAGGATACTAACAATGCAGAGAAGTCATGTCATCGCCATGCGGGTCAGCGATAACGAGCTCAAGAATCTGAACGTCATGGCATGGGAGACCCAGAAGACCGTACCCGAAATCATGCGTGACGCCATCAGGATGCTGAGCACCCGCTACGACCAGCTCGAATCGCAACTAAACTCGAAGGTGTAAGTAAAAAAACGGGCCGGTGCGTCGATCCGAATAATCGACAAACCGGCCAGTTCCGTTGTATCCCGATCCCCCTACCGGGGCATCAGATCCTTTTCCCCATCATCATTGCGGCTGCGGCCCGCTGGTAACCTGAACAAACCCATCAGGCCTGATCCATTTCGAAAAGGCCGACCTGACCTGGGCGGCAGAGACCTTCTGATACCTGTCGGCCGCGCGAGCCGGCTCATCCAGCGGCAAATCCAACTGTGAAAGATGAAGCAACCCCAGGGCAATGCTTGCGGTACTGGTAGAGGAGAGCAAAACCTGGTGGACGAGCAGGTTCTTTGCCTGGGACAACTCGTCAGGGCTCACGAGGTTCGTCCGCATGTCCGCCAAGTCCCGCTCTATGATCGAGCGGGCTTTCGAGACGTTCCGGGGATCGCAGCCGTAATCAACGCCAAAGCTCGAGCGGGTCTTGCCGATGTTGAGGAAGGCATCCACCGCGTAGACCAAACCGTTGGTCTCGCGAAGGTCGTGGTAGAGCCTGGTTGCGTAGAAAGCTCCAGTGAGGATATGCAGGCCGACCTGCAAGGGATAGTAATCAGGATGTGAACGGGTTATGCCGAGCGTCTCTTCGAGCGACACCTCGTCCTGCACCCTGCTGTTGTTGGGAACCACCACCGCCGCAGGCTTGTTGTCGGCAACCGGCCGATATTCGGTCTCGGGCTTGGGGCCTTCGGCTTTCCAGCCGCCGAAGTGTTTTTCGATAACCGCCCGCGCTTCGCCGGGGGTTATGTTCCCCACAACCACGATGGTCGTCACGTCGGGCCGGAAAACGGCATGGTAGTAGTCCCGGACGTCGGCAAGGGTCAGCTTTTCGACCGTTGCCGGTTTGGCATAACGGAGGGCCGGGTCGCCTTTCGGAAAGAGCGCTGTTCTGAGCGCCCGGCCGACAAGCCATTTCGGGCTTTTTTCCTGGCCGGCAAGGAGTGAGGAAGTCTCTTTTTGCACCACCTTGAAGGCCTCCTCCGGAAGCGCCGGATTGATCAGGTTATCCGCGACGAGCGCCACTCCGCGGTCAAAATGCCCCTTTACCACCTGGAGAGAGAACAAGGGTCCCACCTCGGCATCTGCGGCTATCTCATCCAGAGCGGATTGAAAAGCCAGACGATTCAGGCTTTTGCTGCCATAGCTAAAAAGCCCCCCCAGGATATCTTCCACGCCTTCCCTGCCGGGAGGCGCCTCAAGCCCCGGATTGTTTTTGACGTGGCCATACAGGCTGACCGTATCGCTGGTTCTGGTCGTTTTCACGATCAGGCGTATCCCGTTTTTTAGTGTCAGGTCGGTCGGCCCTTCCTTCACCGCCGCAACCTTGTGGGGCCTGGTGACCTGAGCGGCCCATGCGGGAAGCTTCACCTTCTTCACCTGTTTAGGGGCGAACGACTCGTTCGTGCGGCCGGAGCCTTTCGACTCCACGGGGCTGCCGGATTGCCTGGGGGTCATGATCGCGGTGATGGCCGTGTCGTTAGCCAGAAAATTCCGCGCCACACGGTTGACATCCTCGACCGTGACCCTGCCGATGGCTTGGATATCGTCGTCGGGCGAAGAGCGTCCTTCCAGGGCGAGGGCCTGGGACCATGCGGAGGCCAATCCCTCAACCGAGTTTTTTTGAAACTCCGCCTGGGCGATCTCATGGCGCTTGGACGCCTCCACCAACTCCGGGGGGACGCCGTTTGTCACATAGTCATGGATAATCTTCTTGAGGGTCTCCACCATGGGATGTCCGTCTTCCCCCTGGGGGAATGCGGAGAGGGCGAAAGCGTATCCCATTTTGGGCAAGGCATAGCTGTCGAAGCTCGTCGAAAGCGCCTTGCCCTCCGGAACAAGGGCATAAAGGTTGGCGCGCTGGCTGGAGAGGACATCCGACAAGACCATGCCGGCCGCATAATCGGGGCTCTCCAATCCGGGAAACCGGTATGCGACGAGAGCCAGCCCATAGGACAGGTCCGAGTCCAGTTGTATCTCGGCGGGCTTGAGGGGCGAGAGGGCAATCGGGGCATGTGCGGGCAGTTTTTTCCGGGGTATCCCCCCGAACAGGCGCTTGACCGTCGCCAGGGTTCGCTGCGGCTCGACATTGCCCGCGATGACCAGGATCGCGTTGTTCGGCGCATACCAGTCATCATAGAACCTCTTGAGCATGGCGCCGGTCGTCTTGTCGAAGGAAGCCACCGTTCCGAGAGCGTCATGCTCGTAGGGGGCTCCCGCGAACAGTTTGCCCAACAGGCGGGTGCTCAGGATGTACTGGGGATCGGACAGATCCTGAACCACCTCCTGCTCGATGGCCCCCCGCTCCTCCTTCCATGCCTTGTCGGAATCGATGATTCCGCGCATCCGCACCGCCTCCACATGGAGGGCGGTTTCCAGGTCCTCAACCGGGACGGTAAAGAAATATTGTGTCAGGGACTGTTCGGTTTGGGCGTTGAAATTGCCGCCCATGGCGGCGATGATGGATGACAACTGATCCGAGGTAAGCCCCGGATTGCCGCGAAACATCATGTGTTCCTGGGCATGCGCCATACCCGGAAAACCGGGAGGCGCCTCGTTTGAGCCGACGAGGTAATTGACCTGGGTCGTAACGACCGGGGCCAGGGAATTCTGCACGATGACCACCCGCAGACCGTTTTTAAGGGTGGCCCTGGTGACCTCGCCGGATAAGGCGGGGCTAACCCCGGCGAAAACACAAATTATCAGGGCGAAAACAAGCCCGACATATCGATTGATCCTGTTCATGGTACTTCCTCCACAAGCTGGAAACGCTCCTGTTTGAATAGTGATGGTTGCAAACGCCTGTCACGGTTCACTTGCACTGCAAACCGGCCCTCAGATTGTCCAAATTCCTTCTCATCAGGGCGATGAAGGTTACGCCGTGATCGAAATCATCCTTGCTGATGTTATGGGCGCCATGGAGCAGCAGAACGGTTGCCCCGGTCTCCTTGGCGATCATCTCCGAGACGCGCGGCGAAAGGAGTTCCTCGCTGTAGACATACTTCAGGCCCATGGCTTTTACCTGCTTGACGAGCGCAATCAGTTTGGCCGGTGTCGGCTCGGCGTCTGCGTTGACCGCTGAAGCGGACTCATACTGGAGACCGTAGCGATGGGCCAGATAGCCGAAGGCGTAGTGCCCGCCGTGCAGGAACGTCTTCTTGGCGCAGCTTGACAGCCCGGCCTTGTAGTCGTCGTCGAGCTTCTTCAGTTCCGCCTTGTAGGCAGCGGCATTGGCCAGATAATACCCCTTGTTGGCCGGGTCTCGGGCAGCCAGGGCCTCGGCGATGTTGTCCACCATGATCTGCGCATTGCCGAAATCGAGCCAGATGTGCGGGTCCATGCCTCCGGCGTGGTGGTGCTCCGCGCCATCGTGGTCTTCATGCCTCCCCTCCTCGGCACCGGCCTTGAGAAAGGTAACACCCTTGCTCGAATCCACCAGCAGCACGCTCCCGGCATTCAGGCCCTTGACGAACTTCACCGCCCAGGGCTCCATGTATTCGTTGGTATAGACGAACAGGTCCGCCCCGGTGACCCTGGCGGCATCCTCCGGTTTTGGTTCAAAGGAATGGGCCTCGATGCCCGGCGGCAGGATCAGATTGACATCCACCTTATTGCCGCCGACGGTGCGGGCAAAATCGTACAGGGGAAACAGGGTCGTCACGACAACCATCTTTTTGTGGGATGCGGGAGAAGAGATCGGCGCCTCTTTTTTCCGGCAGGCGCCCATGGCTGAAAGACAGAGGATCACTACTGATGCGATGAGTATTTTTTTCATATTCAGAGTCTCCGGTATCGTTTTTATTCTACACTCAGTTACCTGTTCATGCCTGAAATTTTTACACAACACGGCGGTACTCCGCATCGGCACGGGAGAGCGCCGGGGGTGAGAGTACTGTACCGGGAGGGGCGCGGCTTTGTGTGGAACGGCAAAAATAGGCGACCGCACAGATAATGACCAGGACGATGGAATAGGCCGGGGATGTGAACGGCACGTGCGTGACGTCGGAAAGCGTTATGGCGATATCGGCGGCGCGATGGTGGGCAACGGCACAGACAGGACAATCATCGCCGTGGTCCTGCCCGTCGTCGTGACGATGGAAAGCGAACAGCAGGATCGAGAACAGCACGAGTACCGACAGCACAAATGCAATACGGCGGCTACGGTGCCCGCCATCCGGGATGCTGCTTTTGGTCGATCCGGAAAAAGGTTTCATGTTAATAAATAGAAATAATTTCTATTCAGATGTCAAGCTGATAATGGTGATAATAGGGGGAATAAAAATGTGGACTATGGCTTAAGTGTCATGTTAAAAGCAGAATGGTGTTAGAATATATTCATCGTGTAGTGCTCATTCACTATCAATGTGCTTAAAATATTGAAAGATGAGGGGCAAGTACTTTGCTATACAGACGAACCATACTGTCAAAAATACTTTCCAATGGCTTGAAAGCCGATTTTGCTCTTATCAGTGACGAAGGAGAGTTCAAGGCGGCATTGTATGTGAACGGCCGGTTCATACCGGGCCCGGCGTTGCCTGAAAAACTTGACCCCCCAAGTGACGATCTTACCCACTGGATGGGTAACAAGCCGGGTGTAGGCCTTTCGACAGAGGAAGCAGAGAAGATTATTAATGCCGTTACCATAGAAAACAGTGTGGTGAAGCACCGCCGGGAATTATAAAAACAATCCCGAGGAACCTTTACTCCGTGAAACCTGCCGCGACGCCGGGCATACCCCGGAGCGAGTGGCAACCACATTATCCCGCCGAGCGCCGCCCCTGCCCATAAAGCCTGTTCACCAGGTATGCCGTTACCGGCGCCAGAGAGATCGCGACCGTTACCGGCATGCTCTCTATCCATTTGCCCTGAATGAAGTAGGGGATCTGAACCTGATAGGCCAAAAACACCGCCCAGCAGAGCACCAGGCCTGCCGGACCGGGGTAAAACGGCAGAAAGACCGCCAGACAGAGGGCATACCAGGGTTGCAGTGTTGGGGTAAGCAGCAAAAACGCCATGGCAATGGCGTAACATACCTCCAGAACCCGACGTACCCTTGCGGCCGGCGACTGCTCACCGCCGACAGTATCGATAAACCGAAGCATAAGCCCGGCGATAACCAGCAGGAAACAGCCGGACAGGAGCAGCCGGGCGCCCGCTCCCGACCCGGTCGCGGCGCGCAGTACGTTGAAAGCGAACCCGGCGAATTCCCAGTTGCGGGCATAGGCGTCCAGGCTGGCGGTCATATTGACCAGATGGGGCAGGAAGGGCAGTATCAGTGCCGCCAGCGTCCCGAGAAAGCCGGCGGCAAAATGCCGCCGGCACCCGGCAGGAACCACCATGAAGAGCAGCGGCGCCAGAATGAACGGGAACAGCTTCACCAAACCGGCGCCCGCCAAAAGCGCCCCGGACAACAGAATCGGCCATTGCCGCCGGCCCGGCGCAGGAGTGCCCCGGCTATCCGTCATAAGCAGGCAGAAAGAGCCGATCAGCATGGTAAAACCTGCTCCATCCACATGTCCCGATCCGGCGATCTCCAGTACCGGCAAAGGATTCCATGCATAGAGCACCGCCCGCCACACCGGCAACTCAAGCCGCTTCAGCAACATCGCCACAAGCAGGCACAACCCCATGTCGAGCAACACCAGAAATACCTTGAGGCCGGTAATGGTACCGCCCAGGGCCGCCCCCCCGGCAAAGAGAACCTGGGCCATCGGCGGATAAATCGTGACATAGCCGGGATGATTGATCCGTGCGTGAACGGCGGCCAGTCCGGGCGGCGGCTTCACGGAGGAAGGGGCGGTTGCGTAGGGGTTGATCCCGTGCAGCACATTGCTGCCGTCCCACAGGTAGCGATAGCTGTCGTCGGACAGTTGCGGCGGGGCGAACAGGAACAGCAGGCGCAGCAGGAATGCCACGACGAGAATGACGGGCAGGGACAATGAGATCTTCTGTCGCTCGCCGTAATAGAGGGAACCGGCAAGCGCCATGGTCATCACCGCTGTGGCGCCGACCAGCAGGGGGACCGCCAAGCGGATCTCCGGCTCCCTGGCCATGAAAGCACAGGCCGTAACGACGGCGGCTGCGAGCAGACAGGCGGGGGCGTTTCCAAATCCGCTTGCCATCAAAAGCATTTTTATACGATTTATCGGCAACGGCTTCTTGGCGCGTGCGGGCCGGCGTTCTTGTTCACTGCACTCTCCGGCTCGAAAACGCCCGTCATTGCAACCGGCGCCCATTAGAGCGGCCGCCGGTGCGGGGCCGCCTCGGCAAGATCCTTGGCGGTCACCAGGGCAAAGCCCAAGGGGAAGAGCAGGAAGAGCGGCACGGCGAACCAGGTTTCTCGCTGCCAGGCGAAGATGAGGGGCAGCAGGCAGTAAAGAAACAGCGCCAGGTTCATGACGATATAGGGGATACTCTTCTGGCGATAGAGGAAGGCCAGCCCCGGCATCCGCTCCCGGCCCCGTACGCCGAATTTAGGGGTCCGCTCAAAGGTCCCGCCGGACCGGAAGAGTCCCTTCAGTACCGAGATCGAGATACTGGGAGCCAGCCCGATGGTGAGGGCGGGCAGCAAGAGGAGATGCCTGAGCTTTCCCGACCCGCTGCGAAGGGAGTAGAGCAGGAAATAGCCCATGATCGCCCCGCTGGTGGCCAAAAAAATCGGCAGATCGATGCGCAGCATCTGGTGCAGGCCGATGCCGACCCGCCAGGTTACCGCCGGGTAAAGGGTCAGCATGACGACCATCCCCAGAAGCCAGTAGATATTGGCCATGAGATGGGCCACCGCCTCGATCTTGACGGCCAGGGGCAGGGGCGCCCGCAGCAACCGGGGCAGGATCTTGCGGGCGGTCTGGACGGACCCCTTGGCCCATCGCTGCTGCTGACTGCGCAACGCCGCCATGGTCACCGGCAACTCCGACGGCACCCGGCATTCCTCCCGGTAAACGAAACGCCACCCCGCCAACTGGGCGCGGTAGCTCAAGTCAAGATCCTCAGTCACCGTATCGGACTGCCAGCCGCCGGCGGAGACGATGGCGCTCCTTCTCCAGACTCCGGCGGTTCCGTTGAAGTTGAAGAACAACCCCTGTTGGTAGCGCACCCGGTGCTCGATACTGAAATGGGGGCCGAGCAGGAGGGACTGGATGCCGGTGAACCAGGAATGATCGGCATTGCAGAAACCCCAGCGGGTCTGAACCATGCCGACCCCGAAGTCCGTGAACCAGGGGATGGTGGCATGGAGGAAATCGGGGGCAGGCATGAAGTCGGCGTCGAAGACGGCAATGAACTCGCCCCGCGCCGTTGCCAGGCCATGGGCGAGCGCCCCGGCCTTGTAGCCGCCGCGGCCGGATCTTCTCACCACGGAGATGGCGATCCCCTGCCGCCGCCACCAGGCGGCCCGCTCGTCCACCAGGCGGCTCGTGTCGTCGTCCGAGTCGTCCAGCACCTGGATTTCGAGCCGCTCGCGGGGCCAGTCGAGACCGGCGGCGGCATCCAGCAGCCGTTCCGCCACAAAACGCTCGTTATACAGGGGCAATTGTACCGTGACCGTGGGGAGTTCGCCCAGGGCGGGCGGCGGCGGGGTCGCAAGCTTTTGGGGACCGTACAGACAGCGGATCAGCCAGATCCGGTGCATTCCGTAAAGGCAGAGACCCAACAGGGCGCTGAAATGGACTACGGTCAGGAACGGAATCAGTAGCGGCAGCAGAGACCTCATGCCCCGATCATACCCGTGCGTCCTTCATGGTGAACAGTACCGCCACTATGGTTCCTCCGGCTCAGGGCAATCGCAGGGGACGCCGAGCTGTTTTTCCTCAAAGAGATACCGGTCCGGCCGCCAGGCCCGCAGCGAACCGGCCTCTCCGTTCTTACCCGCCACATCCTCGGCCGGCACCACCCAGAACTTTTTAGTCCAGTTTCGCCAGACACCGCGCAGCTCCAGATTACCGCGCCGGTCGCTCTCGCCCCTGGCGACGATATCCACCCGAGGGGGGACGTCCGCATACCGGACCAGGGCGTATGCCGAACGGGGGCGCAGCTTGGCGGCATTCAGGGTAAAGGCGCCGGTCGTTTCACCATAGACCAGCTTGCCGCCCGCCCCCCCCTTGACAATAGACCAAGTGGCCGGATTCTTGGCGAACAGCAGCAGTTTTTTCTTGCCGCCGCCCAAGGGCGTTTTTGCCGGGACTTGCTCTGCGCCGGCGCAGATAGCCACGGAGACAACACACAGGATAAACGACAACACCAACAACGCGCGTACGGATCGATATGATAACGCTACGGGTCCCATCATGGCCGCCTACTTTCCTTACTGTCCCGACCGTTTTTCCCAGGCGGCCCACCCACCTTTGAAGTTATGGGCGTCCGGCAGCCCCGCCAACTGGTGGGCCGTCCAGGCATAGCCCGAGCGGATTCCCCCCAGACAGTAGTAGACCACCGGCTTCGAGGTATCCACACCATGTTTGGCAAGCAGCTTTTTCAGCTCCGCCGGAGGGAGCGGGTGACGGTCCCTGCCGGTGTAGAAATCCTCCCACGGGATATGGACGGCGCCCGGGATTCTGCCTCTGATCCATTCAAAGGTCGACCGGACATCCACCAGCGTGTAGGCCCCCTTCCCGTTTTGCACATCCTCCGTGGAGATCTGGTACTGGGGCTTGAGGCCCACACGGTAGCGGGCCTTTGGGACGGCAGGCCTTTCCGCCCCGCGGACCAGGGGGAGGTTCTGGCCGCGCCAGGCCTGAATGCCTCCGTTCAAGAGCCGGATGGGGCCCCTGTGTCCAAGCCAGGAAAGCAGCCAGACATCATACCCTTCGCCCCCCCAACTCTTGTCGGCATCACCGTACACCACCACCGGGCTCTTTTCATCGATGCCCAGCCCGGCCAGCGCCACCGCCAATTCCTGGGGCGGAAACGAGCTGTACTTCACCCCCTTGGCGTCGGTGCGGGTATAGTTCTCCCAGGAAAACGGGATGGCACCCGGAAGATGCCCGGCTTCCCAATCGGACTTGGGGCGGGCGTCAAGCACGACCCACTTTGCGGAGCTGCCCTTCAGGGTGGCCGCATCGATCAACCCCAGATCGGCCGCCATGGCAACCGAAGAGCAGGCGATGGTTACCGCCGCAATAAGCACTATGGCACCAATGACGCGAGGCAAGCCTGATGGTTTGGCGGGCCGGACAGATGTTGCAGCAACCAGCATGACATTCTTCTCCTTTTATCTCACGAACCGGCGACAATAGCCGTGCCGGCCGGTGTTCCCTGCCGTTTTTTCTGCTGTAACTCCAACAGTACTTCCCGGCCGATAACCCAGAGGATCGTGCCCCCTGCCTTGATCGTGCCGCCGATCGTGCGGCTGATCTTGGACGTTCCGGCGGTACGCCGGTGATACGGCACGTCACGCTCCCCGATCCGCAACCCCTGCTTGATCGCCCGTACCTGCATCTCCACTGTCCAGCCGAAAGCCTGGTCGGCCATGGCCAATCGCTCCAGATCCGCCCAGCGGATGACCCGCATCGGCCCCAGGTCCCGGTAGCGGTGCAACCAGAACAGCCTGATCAGACCGGTGGCCAGCCAGTGCCCGAAGCGTTGCTGGAAACTGAGAGCCGCCCGTTCCACCGGCACCCTTCGTCCCAGCATGAAATCACGTTCCCCGGCGGCCACCGGGGCGATCAGGCCGGGAAGGCTCGCCAGTTCGTCGCTGCCGTCGCCATCGACGAACGCCACGATATCCGGCGGGGCTTTGCTCAGGGCCGCCAAACCGGCCAGGCAGGCTCTGCCGTAGCCGGCTACCGGCTCGGTTACGACCCATGCGCCATATGCCGCAGCAACCTGAGCCGTCCCATCCGTCGAGCCGTTATCCACCACAACCACCCGCCCGATCTCCGGCGGCACGCTGCCCAGCACTCCGGGCAGGGACAACGCTTCGTTCCTGGCCGGTATGACCAGGGCTATGTCGAGGGTCGCCGGTCTCACTCGGCAACCGCCCCGACCGCCCGACGCCCCTTGAAGCGCCGGTAGGCTGCCGGAACCAGCGACACCAGCACCACCAGACCGATGCCCAGGAGCGCCGTTGCTGAAACCGTGCCTTTGATCAGCCCCACGAGCGAGCTGGAAAAGACGATGAAGGCGATGCAGGCCGGCAGCATGCAGACAAAGGAGGCGGCCACATAGTGGATGAACGGAACCTTGGTCAGGCCGAAGGCGTAGTTCAGCAGGTTGAAGGGAAAGGCGGGGATCAGGCGGGTGAAGGCCACCACCTTCCAGCCGTGCTGCGCCACCTCGTTATCCAGCCGTTCCCATTTCGCGCCGGTGAGCTTGGCGGCCACCCAGTCGCGGGCGCCGTAGCGGGCGACCAGAAAAGCCAGGGAGGCTCCGATGGTGGCGCCGGTAATGGCGTAGACCACACCCCAGACCGGACCGAAGAGGATGCCGCCGATGATGGTGACCGGTAAACCGGGCAGGAACAGCACCGGAGCCAGGCTATAAATCAGGATGTATATGGCCGGCGCCAGAATCCCGTAGGAGGCGATCAACGCCTGTAACCTCTCCTGCTGGAGATAGTGGGCGACTCCCGACAGATGCACACCGGCGATGGCCGCCACCACCAGGGCCAGCAATAGCGGCGATTTCCAGGAACCTTTCCTGTGTTGCCCCTGTTCCGGGGCAAAGGCTCGTTCCCGTGTCATGACATATCCCTTCTTGCGCTTGAAAGCGCGCTTGAGACGCAGCCGGTTGAGATAGGTAAGAGGTGCCCGTGCACCCTCTTTTTTTCCGAGCAGCGCCTGTTCCGGGGCAAACAGCAGGTCCACCAAGTGGTTTGTCGGCGTATGGCTGCCCAATGCCTGGACGCAACCGGCGCAATAGGTGATGATTCTTCTGCCGGCGGCCTCTTCCTTGCGTAACGCCCCCCATGCCTCAGCCAGTGATGGGTTCAACAGGCTGACGGCTCCGCCCTGCCCGCAACAGACGGTAGTACGTCCGGAGTGGGGCATTTCCTCCACGGTCACCCCCTGCCGCGTGAGCAGGGTGCGTACCGCTTGATGGACCGGCAGAGCGTTACGGATAACACAGGGGTCATGGATGGTCACCGTGCCGGACGCCCTTTTCGGCTGCAGCCCCGACTCGGCCAGGATCTCCCACACGGTTCCGACCTTCAACCCTCGGCCCAGGGAATTGAACATGTTCTGGCAGTTGGGGCAGGCCACCAGAACTTCGTTCACCCCCTGGCTTACCAACCATGAACGCATTTCCTCGAACATGGCCATGGCGTACTGCTCGCGTCCCAGGCTGTCGGACGGTTTCATACAGCAGTCGAAAACGATCCCCATAGCCGGATCCGTTTTCCTCAGTTCGGCGAAGAGCATGTCGACGCCATCAGGCCGGGTGCCGGACAAGGAACAACCGGGGAAGAAAATGGTCGTGCACCCTTGGGGCAGCCGGTACAGGCTGAAGCGCCGGGATGTCCCCAAGCGCTCGTAAGCCAGAAGGGGGGCATGCTCGGGAAAGTCCCCCATGCCACGGTCCACCGCCTCGCGACGCATCTCCAAAAACAGGCCGTCCAGGTCGAGCCGCTCCGGGCAGATCGTCGAGCAGAGCCCGCACAGACTGCACTCGAACGAACGCAGCAAGGATGCGGGCGCCTCCGCATCGAAGTTTTCGGTCATGGACTTTGGCGTGCCGTGCTTCCGCAGGAAGGCGCATTCCCGGACACACGCCCCGCAATCGGTGCAACCGGCCTGCGTTTCGGCAATTTTCTCACGAAGTTCCGGACGGAGTGGATCTCTTATAATAACGCTCATTGCACTATCCTGAATGCTGCATGGTCACGGCACGTTATCGCCCCGCTTGATGGATACGACATGCCGTCCGGATCACACCTGTCGTGTGATCCGGACGGCCATTCACCGCAACAATAACCGTTCGTCACTATATCAGGAGCCAGGTATTCCGGTCTCTCGGGGATTTGCATGATCAGTAGCCCACAGATACCATCCGCCTTCATAGTTGGCGGCAGGCCATCCCATCATATAGGCATAAAAGGTATACATGGCCGACCTCGCCCCGCCACCGCAGTAGAAATACATCTTTTTACCGGGGGTGAATCCCGCCTGCCTCCACTTATAGTCCGCTTCCTGGAATGACATGAAGGATTGGGCATCGGCACTGGAAATATCGTTCCAGTCCCCTATCCACTTGGCGGTGGGAATCCGCCCTTTCTCGTCAAACCACCAGTAATACGAATTGCTTGCTCCGGTAAATTCATCCCAGGCACGATCATCGACGATCATTGCGCTCGCATTCGTTCCCTTGATGACACCATAAAGATCTGAGGTCGATACCATATATTCCGGGTGTCCCGAAGTCACCCCGAAGCTCTGCACAGGGCTCCAGGCAGTTGTACCGGTCTCGACGGCGTTCCCCGCCGCCACCCACGCCTTGTAGCCGCCGTTGAGGATGCGCACGTCCTCAACGCCGGCATACAACAATCCCCAGGCGATCCGCCCTGCAGTCATGGTGGAAATATCATCGTCCGCGTAGACCACGACGGTTTTGTCCTTGGTTATTCCCATGCCGGCAAAGAAACTTTGCAACGCCGAAAGCTCTTTTACGTGGGAATCGGAAGGACTCGCATAACCACTTCCATACTCCGAGGTTGGACCGGTTTCTATCGAATACGTATCCAGGAAAATGGCGCCTGGTATGTGCCCGTCCGTAGCAAAGGGAAGTCCGGCGCCAGTGGTGGATATCTCGTTAGTGGCATAACGTGGATACCAGGACGTAAAGACGATCACATACCCTTTGCCCGGATAAGTGCTTGGAGTGCCCGCTACACCTGGATTACCGCCGTTTATGAGGGTATTGACCCATGCCGGGTCCACAAGCGCCTCATAATGCGTCTGCGCTACGCTCGCCGATACTGTCGATTTTGAGGATGTTGACGAGCCGCACCCCATCAGGGAAACGGCGATCGCCAGCGCTGGAATAACTTTTATCATATATCTTTTCATAGACGTTAGACCTTTCAGTTATTGGCACATCAATGGATAACGGCAATCAAAGCATCAGAATGAATTCATCGCCCATGACCTGTTTTTTCATGCGCCGTATTTGTGACCCAAACCTGGCCGCGCCATTGCCCCACCTACGTCATGAGCGTTTCAGCCTCACTAGCATAGCGTTCTGGGGCGTCATTGTGTTTTGAAATAGACCGACAGACTATAATTGGCCCCGGCTGCCGTGTTCTGACCATAGATCTCCGGGCGGTAGCCGACTTCCACCCCCCATGTGGGCGTCACCTTGTAGCCGACGGTAAGATCCAGCTTGCCCAGATCGAAGTTATTGGTTGTCGTAGGATTGCCGCTGCTGTCCTGTTTTCTGCCGTTATCGACGCTCAATGTACCGTCCAGCTTGGCTCGGGTAAATATGCTTTTGGTGATATCGACGCCAAATTCTATCAAGTAGCGGACCTCGTCGGAAGGGCCGTCCGCACGCCAGCGATAGCCGATCTCCACATTGCCGTAGCCGGGGATAACGGGGTAGAGCGAACGGCCGTAGAGCAGGCGCAGCTCCGTATCCACCTGGTCGTTGCCCAAGGGCAGCGGATCGGTCTTGTCATAGGTCCCCGGAATCTTGACCAGCAGTTGGGTCGAAACAATGCCGACAGCGCTGTCCAGCAGTTTGTAGCGCAGTCCCAGATCCACATCGCCCAGACCGTATGCCTTCGAGCGATTAGAGTTGTCTTCGTTCTCCAGCCATTTATAGGTCAGGGAGTTGAGTGCCGTCAGATCGTTGGTCAGTCCGTACTCGAAATAGTTGCTGACGTTGTGGTCGGTGAAGGTGCCGCCATTCGCCGTGCCGCCGCGATTCCCGGACGAGTCGAAGGTTTCGTGGGCATAATAGTAGTTATACGACAGCTTTTCATAAAAAGCGTTCTTGGGGGCGGTCCAGGCGCCGGCCAAGGCAGTACCGGCGGATACGATGACGAGCAGGCCCGCCGCGAGTAGTTTCGAGTAAAACGTGTTCACACATTGCCTCCTGGGATAAGTTGGTACTGTCGCCGTGGCCTTTCCTCCCGCCGGTTGCCCGTGCGGGCGCGCGACGGGAGGAAAGGTACGGAATGGCCGGAGCCAAGGCTTCGGCCGGGCAAGCGATGTGCTACAGGGCTGTCAGCAGCGACCAGCCAAGATCCACCGGCATATTGGCATCGTTGAACGGGGCGTCGCGGTGAATGGTGCCGGTTGCCGCTTCATAGTACGTGCTCCACACATACCAGGAGTCATAATTCTTTATGTTCGGCCAGCCCATCAGATCGGCGTAGAGGAAGCCCAGGGTGGAACGCCAGCCGGTTCCGCAATAGAAAATAACGGTTTTGTCGGATGTGATGCCCTTGGCGGCCCACATGTCGCGCACTTCGGTGTAGCTGCGCAGGGTTGTGTCGTCATCGATATAGTAACTGCTCGAACTATCGGCGTCATAGCCCCATACCGCGCCGGGGATGCGCCCCAGGCGGGTCAGGTTGGGATCGTAGCTGTAGCCGGTGGTTTCGCCGGTGTATTCCTGAATGCCGCGGACGTCCACGAGCACTTTCCCGGATTCCAGGGTGCCGTTTGAGCGGTAAAAATCCGCATACGTTTTGATCTCCGGGGTCAGCGCCTTGAACTGGCTTTGCGGATTAATGGTAAAACTTGCGGCTGTGGCCGTGCGGGCTGTCGTCTCGACCGTGCCCCCGGTGGCTGTCCAGCCGCTCATGCCGCCGTTCAGATAGCGCACGTCGACCCCGGCGTAGCGAAGTGCCCAATAAACACGTGTTGCAGCGATCTGGCTCTTACCGTACACAATGACGGTCGTGGTATTGCTCACCCCCAGGGCGGCAAGCCGTGCCTCCAAAAGACTGTCGGAAACCAGATCCCAGACGATTTCGTTGGCGTCGGTCACAGGGAAGGGGTTGGCTGGATTAAGATAATCACGGGCCTCCACATTATTGGTATCGAAGTGGATGGCACCGGGGATGTGCCCTGCATTGTATGCGCTGGAGGTTGGTCCCCAACCGCATTCGAATATTTTATAACTGTTGCCGGACGGGAAGGTTGTCGGGGTGCCGCCGGAGATAAGTGTCTGGACCCACCCGGGGTAGACGACCTGCTTGTAATTTGCCGCATACTCCATGGGGAGGTTGGGAGTGGTTGCGGCCCATTCCTTAATCGATCCATCGTAGTTGGCACAGCGGGAATAGCCCATGAGGCGCATCAGGAAGTAGGCATAGGCGCTTCTGATACCGGAAGTACAGTATGAAACCGCTTCCTTGTCGCTGGTCACCCCTCTGGATTCGAACAGGGCCTTGAGAGGCTTGTAATCGAGGCTGGTTCCATCCGCATTATAGTACCAGGCATAGGGAATATTGACCGAACCGGTGATATGTCCCGGCCGCGCTTCACCATAGAGTTGCCACCCCATGTATTCCTCGTCGGTCCGGGTGTCGAGAACCACAAAGTCGCTGTTCCCCAATCTGTTCTCGATGTGTTCCTTCTGTGCGGATATGTCGGTCCGCAGATTCGTCGCGGCGGTAAAGGTCGCGGCGGTGAGCGTGTTGGTGCCTGTCTGCGTGGGTCGTTTGTCCGCCGACCATTTATCCCAGCCACCGTTCAGGATGTGGATATCGTCGCATCCCAGGTAGTCGAGCATCCAGAAGACCCGGCCCGCGGCTCCCCAGGAGTTGATGGTCTCATCGTAGATGACGACGGTTGCGTCGCGGGTGATGCCCGCCGCGCCCAACTGCTGTTGCAGGGTGGCCAGCGGTTTCAGCGCCAGGGCGCTTCCGTCGCGGTAATCCTGCCAATGGAGGTTGATTGCGCCGGGAATATGGGATGCCGTGTACGTGGCGGTTGCCCTCGTATCAATGATGATCAGGTTCTTGGCGCCAAGACTGTCCTGAAGCGAATCCGCCGATACGAGCAGGCTGGAGTTGGGAAAGTCGCTCATGGCAGGCTTAAGGGTAGGCACGGCACTGACTTTACTCGTAGTGGAACTTCCGCACCCATACAGGGACACGGCAACGGACACCAGGAGTGTCAGCACCAACAAAATTCGTTTCATTTTCTTTTTCCCTCCACATTTAATTGCAAACCGGCAGTTTTTAATGCAATTCGGGAGCCAAACGGACTAAATGCTAATATCCATCTGATATCAATAAGTTATCTGCTTAATGAATGGAAATCCTGCTTGCTATTTACTTTTTGAATATAACTGTAACCATTTAATATTAAACATTTTTATAATTGCACTCAAATTTAGCGCCAACAGAGCGTTTCGAGTTTTGCCCCACCATGGTGTCATTTTGGCGCACATGAATATGTGATTTCGCCTTATTTCCCGGTTTTGATTCTCCGGCTTTCGTTTCGGGTTTCGCTGATCCCGCAGTGACGGGTTAACCGTTTCCGGTGGGACTCGTCACACAAATCACAATTCAAACCGATACCACCGGCAGGTGTAATCTTTCCCGGACGGTTGGATAATGTGCTGCAACGATTCTGGATGGGAAATGGGGAGATGTTGTATGGAAGGGGAGATTTGTTACAGGAAAAATACAAGGGGTTAGCCGGTGCAGGTTAAAGACCTACAAATTTCAAAAAACTCATGGGTCCTCGCTGAAAATTTGAAATTTGATAGACCCCTGTGGATCATTCCATGGATTACATCTAGAGTTTATTTTTATCAACATGGTAGAAGTACAATGCGTTAGCAAAAATGCCATAAGTCCCTTTAGCGCACCAAGCAAGCACAAGAAGTGCAATCCACACCTCTTCGAGATTTTGGTTAACTTTTGAATATTCAAGCATTTTGATTGATTGGTAACACCAAAAGCTAAAAATTACGATAAATACGGCAGCTAATTTATACATCCTTCTGTAAACAGTCCATGGTATGCAAAATAAAAATGCAGCCCAATTCCAAGAAAAATAACATTTTACTATTTTAAAATGGATAAATCTATCAACATAATATTCACTGTTTTTTCCAATTGCTGCGCAGTACTTTTCTTTTAAAGGTTGATCTTCAGTATTGCCACAACCGGTGTCATTTTTGTTTTCTTCTGAATTGCTTGTTTTGGCAGATTGGCGTGTTTCTAGTGGCTTCAAGTTAGAATAAGTGTTGCGAACTCGTTTTGATTTTGACAAGTAGATAGTCCAAATACTCGCTGCTAGGAATGAAGTTAAGATGTCACTAAGAGAGTCAGCACCAAATGTTTTAGTATTTCCTAAAACTATTTTAGGAATAATTACTGATAATACTATAGAAGCTAAAGGACCAATTATCCACAATATTATTTTTGCTTGTTTAACTACTTTCCAGTTGCGCCCCTTAGCCAATCCAAAACCACCATAAATGCTTATTGCTGTAACTATTGTAAACGTAAACCAAGTAGCATTATTGAAAGTCTTCCATAGTCCAAGAGACTCAAGATTTGGATATTGTCTTTCTGCTGTCATAAAATCAGCGTTTATTTTGCCTAACCCCATCAATGGCCTTAACAGCATCATTCCGACAATAAGCAGCGTGAGCCAGCCTCCAATACCAGACGGGCCTGCCTTGGTAACAATAATCTCTGGACTTGTTTTGGTGATAGTTTCAGTTTGATGCGGTTGCTCAGGTTCTCTTGACGATGAGCTTATGTTCAATGACGCTCCACACTTAGCACAATACTTCGCAGTTGAAATGGCTTGGGTTCCGCACCGAGTACAAAACATTTGTCCTCCTCTTACTTTAAGGTACCCCATAAGGTAACCTATAGGGGGTCACAAATTTCAAAAATGTTCACAAATCCTCGCTGAAAATTTGAAATTCGTAGGCCTGCCCCCCTGTGGATTATACTCAACAAGCACCAAAACCTGCCCTGCCCCTCTTCTACATCACAAAATCGCATTTTTCAACGCTATTTCAGAGTGTTAAAAAAATTAACACTCCTTGGCCGCTTTTTCCATCCTACCGTTTTCATACAGGAAAACGCGCGAATTTAACGGCAGAATCCCCGCGACTGTTTCATTTCGATACAAATATTTTTTTGATTGTGACGCAGGCTCAGCAGGGACAGCGCTCTATCGAGGGCAGGGCTTGGAGGGCTACGGCTCCAGGAGGTCTTCAGCGGGCGGGCAGGTTGCCTGGCCCGCGGTATGCGGGGGATCCTGGCGGATTATACCCTATCCGCCCTGTTTTTCGCAGATGGATTTCGTCGGCGGCGCCTCTTTCTCTTCCGTTGCGGCGCCCCGGCTTCTTTGGTGAGTTCGCGGGGAAGCGGCACCGGCGCCTGCTGCCGTGCCTGAGCCTCCCACCAACCGAGCTGCGTGACGACGTCCTTTTTGTCGCCGCAGGTTGTCCGGCAGTATTCAATGATATCGTTGAAATCGGGACGGGCGATGAACGACTCCGGTCGGCGGCCGGGGATCTTTTTCAGGCGCGTCTGCTGGCCGATAATGTCGCGGAGCGCAAGCCCGACGCGGTTCGTGATCATGACGATCGGGCAGGTTTCGCCCATAAACTCCGCAACCGCAGCATTAACGCTCTGCTGCCAGGGCACACCCTGTCGGCGGAACTGCGCCGCCTTCTCATCGATGTACTCGCCGAACAGAAGTGCCAGAAGGAGCGGCGGGGAGACTTTGTTCCCCTGCTGGAGAGAGGAATCGACACGGCTGAGCATTGCCCCGAACCGGGTGTGGGGAAAACCTTCGCTTTCGGCGCCGAGCCAGTTCGAGACGTGCGGGAAAAGCGCGGCAAAGAGCCCGGTCTGGCGGAGGAGTTCATAGCACCGTGCCCCCTCTCCCGAGAGGAGCAGCTTGAGCATCTCATCGTAGAGACGCGACGGCGCCGCCCTGACAATGGTATCGGCGGCGGCGACCAGCGCCTTCCAGGTATGTTCCTCGATGGTGAAGGCGAGCTGGGCGGCAAACCGCACCGCCCGCAGCATCCGTACCGGGTCTTCCTGGAAGCGGACGGCGGGATCGCCGATGGTGCGGATGATGCCGGCGTTAAGGTCGGCGAGGCCGCCGGTGTAGTCAATGATCGAGAAATCGGCGATATTGTAGGACAGCGCGTTGACGGTGAAGTCGCGGCGCAGGGCATCCTCTTCGGGGGTGCCGTAGACGTTGTCCCGCAGGATCATGCCGTCATCGTCCTTCAGCATCTGCGGGGGGCGCTGCCGGTGATCCGTCCCGGCTGGCTCTTTCGGCTCGGGTTCGGGCTCGTTCGAAGCCTGGGACCGAAAGGTCGCCACCTCGATGATCTCATCCTGATAGTGTATATGTGCAAGACGAAAACGCCGCCCGACAAGACGGCAGTTGCGGAACATCCGTTTCAGCTCGCCGGGAGTGGCGTTGGTTACCACGTCGAAATCCTTCGGCTCCCGTCCGAGCAGGAGGTCGCGCACACAACCGCCGACGAGATAGCCGACATAGCCGTTATCTCTCAGGCGGTAGAGTGCGCGCAGGGCGTTCGGGCTCATGAGTTTGCGGGAGATTCCATGTTCCTGCCGTGCGATGATGACCGAGCAGCTTTTTTTCTTTCTCATTCCGTTAGCGCCGCCGCTTCTTCACATATTTTGCTGCCTTCTTTCAAGACCGGGAGCTTATCACCTTGAAAGTAAATTCATCTATGATCCTAATTTAAAAACTTCTCCACCGTTTTTCAACCCGGTATCTGCATGGGAACATCGCTTCAACGGCTTCCGGCATGTCGCGTGCGGCCCGCAGGATACGCCAGAGACCACATAACAAAAAAGGAGCTACGAACTTAATCGTAACTCCTTGTAATGTTTGGCTCCCCAACCCGGACTCGAACCAGGGACAAGGTGGTTAACAGCCACCTGCTCTACCGACTGAGCTATTGGGGAATAGCAGTGTAGAGCCGGTCTTTTAACATGAAATTATTTGCCGTGTCAACTCAAAATGTACGTAAAAAATTGCCTCCCGGCGGCTTCCGGGTGAAGTCACTGATATTATGCCGGATATCCCGCCTGTTCCGGGGCCTCATTCCCGCAGCGGCGCTTCCCCAGGATACTAGTCGATCGTCGGCTCCGGCTTCTCCTCCGGTTCCTCCTCCTTCTCCCATCCGGTCCACATGGTCCTGATCTCGGAAAACGGGGTGGGACCGAGGGTCGTCAGATAGAAATGGAAGAAGACAAAGGCACACAGGCAACAGGCGGCAAAGAAATGAAGCCCGTCGATCAGCTTGATCCCACCCAGCACGAACAGTACCCTGCGCAGCGGCTGGATATCCAGCAACAGCAGACCGGTGACGATCACCAGCGGCATGAAGACAAACATGATCGCGAGGTAGGCCATCTTCTGGAGCGCATTGAACTTGTTCTCCGGCGTGGCGTGGAAGGGGTTCGGCTTGCCACGGAAGTAGTTGAAGGCATAAAAGACCGCCTGCCGTATCAGCCCGTGCTTCACATCCTCGCCGGTGGGGAAATAGATCCTGCCGATGGTGCGGGAGATGACGACATAATAGAGGACCCAGTACACCATGGAGAGTCCTACCACGATTCCCGCCGCGTTATGCAGGTACACGGCCGCCCGGTAGCTGCCGAACAGGTTGACCGCCTCGGGGAAGCGGATCTGAACCCCGGTGACGCACAGGGTGACGATGCTGAGGGCGTGAATCCAGTGCCAGATCCTGACCGGGGTGGGTTGCAGGTAGACGATGACCTCGTGGGCTGGTTCGTGGTGGTTGTGCTCCCTCTTCCTGCGGGTCAGGAAGCGCACGAACCCGTGGCCAAGGGGTATGACGATCCCGCAGGCGATGATGAGGCCGCCGATGATGCTGAACAGGACGCTGCGGGTCGCGCCGGTCATGTAAAAATCGGGGGTGCCGTAGAGGACGTCCAGGATCGCCCCCTTTTCAACGGGCATCCGGTTGTAGGCCCCGCTTTTGGTGGGAAAGGAAACAAAGCTGGTCTGCAACGCATGTGCCCCGGAGACGTGGCAGAAGGTGCAGTCCCAGCGGTTGTCGAGAATCTGGTAGCTGTGGGTCACCACCTCCGGCATCATCATGCCCCGCAGGCGGAGCCCGTCGTCACGGGATTTTTTGTTGAACCTCCGCAACTCCTTCAGCGAGATCCGACTGTCGCCGTTGGCGTCTATCAGGGATGGGACGCCGTTTTCGCCGGTCAGCCGCGTCAGTTCGTCGCTGGTCGCCAGACGGAAGCCGCCCTGGTCCTCTTTTTCCACGTACAGGTTGATGTAATAACCCTTTGACCCGGTATGGCAGGTTATGCACGGCAGATTATCCAGGTGCAGCCCCGCCTGGGGAAGCCATTGGCGGTGGCTTTTCTCGGTCGCCGCCGGCACGTGGCAGCGAGAGCAGACCGCGTTGATCGCCACGCCCGATACCGAGGCCGGCCTGCGGGCCTGGTGCGGATTGTGGCAGTCGGCGCAGGTTGCGTTTTTGGCGTGCAGACTCTGGGCGTACTCCTGTACAACCGAACCGTGGCACTCCTTGCAGGTGGCGTGAGAGGGCCTGGTGCCGTCATAGGGGTGCTTGTCGGTCACCGAGTCGTGGCACGAGGCGCAACCGACGACCTTATGGGTAGTTTCGGCGAATTGCACCGGATCGACATAGAGGCGCTCGCCACCCTGCTTGATGATAGCCTGCTTGCCGTGACATTCAAGGCACTCGCTGTTCTCCCTGGTGCCGAAGGCCGGTTGTGCAGCCAGCAGCGCCACCGCCAGCGCCAGGAAACATCCCCATGCCATCCCTCTACCGTTGGTTTCCATAGCCGTTCCTCGTGCAGCACTGTTGTATTTGCCGCGGCCTGCCAGGGTCTTATGGGATTTATAGGACTTATGGGACTCATGGGTCATGGATCCCATGAGTCCCATGGATTAAATTATAGCGCAAAAAAACGGGAAATAAAGCGGGGTACTGTCGGAGGTTCTACGGAAAAAAGCACGGAAATAGAGGGCCGGTCTGCGGCCTAAACCGCAGACTGGAGAGGAACGAAACCGGGACGGCCGAACGAGTAGTCGTAGTGCAGGTGATCGCTGTACTCACCGGAGAGGATAGCGGTCACATCCTGGGCAAAGACGAGTTCCTCGTCGGTGGGGATGACAAAGACCTTCACCGGTGATGCGTCACCGGTAATGAGCGCCTCTTCCCGTTCCGAGCGGATAGCCCGGTTTCTTTCCGGGTCGGGCAGGACGCCGAAACACTCCAATCCGCCCAGGGCCAGTTCACGGGCAAACCATTCCAATTCGCCCGCGCCGGAGGTGAATACCACGGCGTCCAGCGGCCCCACGGCGGCCAGGTAGGCCCCGATATACTTCTTAAGGCGGTAGGCCTCCATCTCCAGGGCCAGACGGCACCGGGGGTACCCGCCAACAGCGGCCTCCAGGATCTGCCGGCGCTCCGCATTCCACCCGGTAATGCCCCGAATCCCGCTTTTCTGGTTGAGGATACTCTCCATCTCCCGCGCCGAAAGGTTCATCTGTTGCATGATGAAGGCGGTGATGCCGGCGTCGAAATCGCCGCTGCGCGTCTCCATGACCGCCCCCTCCAGGGGGGTCAGTCCCATGCTGGTGTCGATGGAGGCCCCGTTTCGGATGGCGCACAGGGACACACCCTTGTCGATGTGAATGGTGATCAGGTTACAGGCGTCGGCGGGCTTGCCCAGCAACATTGCGGCCCGCCGGGACAGATAGATGTGGGACGGCCCATGGAAACCGTAGCGCCGCACGCCGAACTTCTTGTACCATTCGTACGGCAGGGGATAGATATAGGCAAAGTCGGGCATGGTGACGTGGAAAGCGGTGTCGAAGATGGCCACCTGGGGGAGATGGGGCAGAAGCCCCATGGCCGCCTCAATGCCGGCGATATTGGCGGCATTATGCAGCGGCGCAAGTTGCTGGAGATCCCGGATGGCATCGAGTACCTGGTCGTCGATCACCACGGAGTGGTGAAACCGTTCCCCGCCGTGGGCCACCCGGTGGCCGACGGCACCGATCTGCGCCGCCTCCCCGTCAACCCCGTACCGGGGGTCGCTGAGGGTTTCGAGGATCAGTGCAACGGCAGCCAGGTGATCGACAAATTCCACATCCTCCGTCTCCGCTGTCCGGCCCGGCACTTCGATGGTTATGGACGTTCCACCCAGCCCGACCCGCTTGACCAGGCCCGCCGCAAGCAGTGATTCCCCTCCCCACGAGAAGAGATGGTATTTTATGGAATGACTCCAGCAACTCAGGGTCAGAATATTCATGTTAGCTCCACTTGGGCCGCCGGTACGGAAATGTTACGGCAACTCACACCATAGCGCCGAATGCGGACAGTGCCCCATCTTACTCTTTAACCGGTACCTGCTCAAGAAAAGATACCTCATCTTCCTGCTCCTCGCCGACCTCGGGACAGACCTCCCGATTCAGCACACGATGCAACCTTTCCTCGTCCAATTCGTCCTCCCACTTGGAAACGACCACGGTGGCTACGCCGTTGCCGATCAGGTTGGTGATGGCGCGCGCTTCGGACATGAAGCGGTCGATTCCCAGGATCAGGGCCAAGCCGGCTACCGGAATGGTGGGGATGGCTGCAAAAGTGGCCGCCAGGGTCACAAAGCCGCTCCCGGTAACCCCGGCAGCCCCCTTGGAGGTCAGAAGGAGGATAGCGAGCACGGTCAGGGTCTGGATCAGGGTCAGATGGGTATTGGTAGCCTGGGCCACAAACAGCGCGGCCATGGTCAGGTAGATGGAGGTGCCGTCCAGGTTAAACGAATAGCCGGTGGGGATGACGAGTCCAACCACCGATTTTCGGCATCCCAGGTTCTCCAGCTTGGACATCATGCGCGGCAGCGCCGATTCCGACGAAGAGGTGCCGAGTACGATCAGGATTTCCTCGCTGACGTACCGGATGAACTTGAAGATATTGAAACCGGTAAGCCGCGCAATGGTGCCGAGCACCAGGAAGATGAAGATAATGCAGGTGAGATAAAAACTCCCCATGAGCATCCCCAGCCTGGACAGCGAGCCGACTCCGAACTTCCCGATGGTGAACGCCATGGCGCCGAAGGCGCCCAGGGGGGCGAGCCTCATGATGATGCCGACGATCTCGAACAGGACATGCGCAATCTGTTCCACAAGCCGGCACACGACCTTGCCCCGCTCGCCCAGGGCGGAAAGGGCAAAACCGAAAAGCAGGGAAAACAGGAGCACCTGGAGGATGTTCCCCTTGGCAAAGGCATCGACCACGCTCGTGGGAATGATGTTCATGAGGAAATCGGCGGTAGTGGTCGATTTGGCCTGGGCGGTAAAGGCCGTAAGGGCCGTGGTGTCGATCTTGCTGACGTCGGCGTTGAAACCGGAGCCCGGCTGGATCACGCTGACGATGACCAGGCCGATGAGGAGGGCCGCCGTGGTGACCAACTCAAAATAGAGCAGCGCCTTGACCCCTACCCGCCCGACCTTTTTCATGTCCTCCATGCCGGCTATGCCGTTCACCACCGTACAGAAGATAACCGGGGTGATGATCATCTTGATCAGCTTTATGAACCCGTCGCCGAAGGGCTTCATGGCCACCCCGGCTTCCGGGTAGTAATAACCGAGCGCCACGCCTGCCGCAATCGCCGTCAGAACCTGAAAATAAAGATGCCCGTAAATCCTCTTCCCTTTCATCCTTGTTCCCTCTCACGTTGGTTTTAGGGGCGTGGCTAAACTGAAGCAGATTTGTTCCATGTCCCGTTGGTACCTCGTTATCAGCTCTTTTGTCCCTTTTTCATCTGGGGCGCCGCCTCATCCCGCGCCAGAATCATCCGGGGGGGGATCTCCTGGGCGCCGAGGATTTTCACCAGTTGCTCCATACCGTCCTCAATGAGCAGAAGCCGCTGCACCGGCAACGTCTCCAACCCCTTGACCAGATGCCCCTGGACGACCTCAGGGGCCTGATTGACCAGATCCTTACCGTCAGGGGTCAGCTCGATGGTTACCACCCGGCGGTCATTCTGGGAGCGGGTCCGCGCGGCCAGCCCCTTTTTTTCCAGGCGGTCGAGGATGCCCACCACCGTAGCCGGCTGAACGAACATAAGCCGGGCCAAATCCGAAACCTTGACGGGCGCATTCTCCGCGATCATTTTGATCGCCCAGAGCTGGGGCCCGGTCAGGCCGGTTTCCCGCTTGGCCTTTTTGGAATAGTCGTTGAACACCTGAAATACCCTGCGGATATTATTTATGATCTCTGCAACCTTCGCAGTTTTGGTCATACCTCCTCCTTCTCCGGCCACGCACGACAAATTAAAGCAATAATCATTTTAACTGAAATTGTTTTAGCATAAACCAAACCGTGTCACAATTGCAATCTGTCCGGCACACGATTTTGTGTAAACGGAGTTTCACCCGGTCCCCCACCAAATTCTCACCTTGAAAAAACCGGCAGGGTTGCTATAAGTAATCATCTACGTAATCTCCGGAGGAATCCATGGAAAGCAACGGCAGGAGAACGTTCCTCGGACTGTGCCTGGGAGGATTGGCAGCGGCCGCAGCCGCCGTGACCGCCTGGCCCGTGTACCGCTACCTGGCGCCCCGCCCCGCCAAGACGACGGCCGCAAAGGTCGATATCCCGGAAAAGGACGTACCGGAAGGCGAGGCCAAATTCTTCGACTTCGGCGGGGCGTCGGCGGTCCTGGTGCGGAAACGGGGCGGCGACCTGATCGCACTTTCAGCCGTCTGCACCCACCTGGGCTGCATCGTGCAGTGGGAAAAAAACAAGCAGGATTTTCTCTGCCCCTGCCATGGCGGCCTCTATACCGCCGAAGGGGCCGTCATCTCCGGCCCCCCACCGAAACCGCTCACAAAACTTCCCTTTACCGTGACCAACGGGATCATCACCGTTGGCTGAAAAACCTGGAGGCGGCATGGCTCTGCTCAAACGGCTCATCGATTGGATCGACGTGCGCATCGGCGCCCGGGAGGTAGTGGCAAAGGAGTTGACCGGCTACCTGCTCCCCCGCAACATCAACACCTGGTACTCCATGGGGAGTATCCTGCTGTTCATCTTCGTCCTGCAGGTGGTGACCGGTATCCTGCTCCTCATCTACTATGTTCCGGATGCGGACAAAGCCTTCAAGAGCGTCACCTACATCATGAACGAGGTCCCCTTCGGCTGGCTGATCCGCATGTGCCACGTGGTCGGCTCCAGCATGATGGTGCTGGTGCTCCTCTTTCACATGATCTCCGTGCTCTTCATGAACAGCTACAAGAGCCCACGGGAGATGAACTGGCTGACCGGCTTCATCCTCTTCACCCTGGTCCAGGGCATATCCCTGACCGGCTACCTGCTCCCCTGGAGCCAGCTCTCCTTCTGGGCCACCACCGTGGCCACCAACAGCGCTAACGCCATCCCGGTGGTGGGGCCGTATCTGGTGGAATTCCTGCGGGGGGGCAAGCTGGTCGGCCCCCCGACCCTGGGACGCTTCTTCGCCCTGCACGTGGCCCTTATCCCGCTGGGTATCGCGGCCGTGGTCGGCGCCCACCTGTTCTTCCTGCAACGCACCGGCGTCTCCACTCCCCCCTTTGGACTCAAGGACACCACCAACCGGTGGAAAGGAGACGGCTACAGCTACGAGAGCCATCCGGGGGGCATCCCGTTCTTCCCCAACTATGCCCTTGAAGACTTGCGGTCTATCTTCATCTACCTGGCCTGCTTCCTGGCGGTGGTGTACTTCGATCCCTACCTGTTCTTCACCAGGGATTCCTTTATACCGGCCAACCCGCTCCAGACTCCGGCCCACATCAAGCCGGAATGGTATTTCCTGGCCAACTACCAGACCTTGAAGATCTTCCCCAGCGAGTTCATCGGCCTGGCGGTGCAGGGGGCCGGCATGACCTTTCTGGCCCTGCTCCCCTTCATCGACCGGACCAAGGAGCGCCACCCCCTGAAACGCCCTCTGTTCATGATCTGCGCCATCGGCGGCATCATGCTCTGGATCGGGCTCAGCGTCTGGGGGCACTACTCATGAGATACCGGGAGACTGTAATGCACCTGTCGGCACACCTGTTCATCCTCTTCGTCCTGCTGCTGCCGATGTCCTCGTTCGCGGCCGAGCCGGCGGAGATCGTCTGCATCCAGTGCCACTCCACCATGCCGGGCAAGATCGGGGAACCGGTCAAGCTCTGGAAAGGGAGCATCCACGCGGAGAACGGCATCGCCTGCAACGCCTGCCACGGCGGCGACCCCAAGGACGCGGCCAATGCCATGAGCCCGGCTAGGGGCTTCCTGGGCGCGCCCAAGGAGGCGGCCATCCCGGCCTTCTGCGGCCGCTGCCATGTAGGGGTGTTGAAGGACTACCTGGCCAGCGCCCACGGCAAGGCCCTGGGCAAGGGCGGGCCGACCTGCGTCACCTGCCACAGTAACCATCTGGTGGTCAAGGCGTCCCTGGACATCATCAACGAGAAGCGGTGCAGCCAGTGCCACAGCTTCGAGCGTGCCCGCGTGATTCGCGACGCCATGCAGGAAACCGAGGCCATGATCGTTGCCATCGACAAGAGGATCGCGGCTTACAAGGGTAACGGGGTCGATACGGAAAGCCTGGAAAAAAGCCTGTTCGCCGTGCGCAACCGTTTCCACACCCTGTTCCACAACGTAGACGTGGGGATGGTGAAGAAAGAGTCGGCCGGGATACAGGCGGACCTGAAGAAGATTCAGGACCAGCTCAAGGCCCTGGACGATTCACGCCAGAAACGGAAGATCGCCGGGGCGGTCGTTGTTTCGGCCATGCTGCTGCTGGCGTTGTTTGCGCATTTGCTGAGGAAGACGTTTGATTAGGTGATGGAGAAGATATGATTCGGACAGAATAAGTCAGAATAATTTTTCAGTTTTAAAGGGAATTTTAGGGAAGTTGGTAAGGGGAGGACAGTGTGGACCTTGCCCATTCCATAATATATCACGGTTAGTGGGTAGTCTAATCGTAGGGTAGCCGAATAAAATTAGAGAAAGGCAATAGTGACAGGTAACTCCCGCTTCCCGATAACGCTTCCTCTCTTATATGCGATACTCCTCGGATCTGTTGGATTTATAGGCGGCTTCTTCGGTCCGATTTTACTAAATCCGCATGCCAATCAAGGGCCGATGTTTGGGATCTTTATTTCAGGTCCGTTTGGAGTTGTTCTTGGTCTTATTCTCGGTGTTATAGTAGGGATAAAACAACCACAATCTTCTGTGGCTGCCTTACTCATTGCCGCACTATCTCTCGCCACTTTTTGTCTATATTTCAGCCTACCAAAAGATGAATATCAAGGCTTCATAATTGATGCAGAGACCATCAGTTGCGAATCGCCGACATCCATTGTCCCATCCGCAGTCGAACGCTGGAATAATATTAAAGGCACACCTGAGTATCAACTCCGCCCAGAATGGAAAAACGACATTGCTCGAATGATTGAAACGGATAAGGGATTTATTTTGAGGCTGAAAGTTCACCGCAGGAAGAAAATATATGAGCAAAAAAAACCGTGGAATCGCGGTCATATTGTTGCATCTTCGTGGGTACCTGTAGGTGTTACGGAGAACTATTTTGCACGTGACACAGGTGGCTCTTGTGCCGACTTCAGAGTTGGGCAACGGGCATTTTATTCACCCATTTGGGAAGAATCGAAAGTATCGCCTCCAGATGTGCTGCCAACTTTCCTTGGTGTTCACACGTTGCAAATCGTTCCGTCAAAATTCCAGCAGTCCTCGCAAGCCACGGACTGAACCAAAACCCATTGACTTTGATACTATATATAGTACTATATCCCTATGACGCAAGCTGACAAGACGATAAACAAAATGCGTAACAACCCGGACGGGTGGAGGATCGAAGACCTCCAGGCCGTGGCGAATCGCATGGGGATTGCGTGGCGTCATGATGGCGGGAGCCATTGCGTTTTTATAACTGCCGCCGGAAAAACCCTTCCGGTGCCGGCAAAAAAGCCGATCAAGATGATTTACGTCAGGAAGTTTCTGGCACTGCTGGAGGAACCATGAAAGACATTAAAGCATATCCATTCGAGACACGGGCGCTCACAGCAGAAGAGGGGGGCGGCTACATGGTCGCGTTCCTCGATTTCAACGAGTGCATAGCTGACGGCGAAACTATCGAGGAGGCGATTGCGGAAGGTTTCAAGGCCTTGGCCGCCGTGATCGCCACGCTTGAAGAACGGGGCCTTCCGGTCCCGGAACCGGGCAACTACGGCGCATACTCCGGCAAGTTCGTGCAGCGGCTCCCGAAAAGCGTTCATGCCCGGTTGCAGGCCAGGGCGCGACAGGAGGGCGTCAGCATCAACACCCTAGCCGCGACCTACATCGCGGAGGGCCTTGCCCGCAAGGCGGCCTGATCCATGCCTCTTAGCTATTTCGATAACAAAGCGCTCGTTTCATGAGCCGCTTAAAAGCCGAAACCTGAGAGGCAGCCCCAGAGAAGAGCATCAAGAACCACCAGGTCATCTTTTCTCATTTTCCCTCCTTATCCCCTCCCCCTGCGGCTGAGTCGCGAAGTGAAAGGGAACTCATCCAAGACACTCGAAACTTTAAATTACCCGATTGCTTATTTAATGTTTTAGGTATAACTTTAAATAAACAAATCTATAATTAAAGGTTGCAGCATGCGAAAAACCGATCTGAGCCCGGAACGCCGCGCATTGCTCGTGCCCGTGGCGAGTCACCCGGGAGCATATGCGCTCGTTCCGCCGCTTACGCCTCGCGTTGACCGGCTCACCGGGCTGCAAGGTCTGCACGGCGAAGTAAGCCGGGCGCATACGGCTCTGGCGAATCTTCAGACGCTTGCGCATGGGCTGCCCAACCCGGACCTTGTCACGCGGACGGCAGACCGGCGCGAAGCCGTGCGGAGCAGTCAGATAGAGGGAACCAATTCGGGAATAGATGAGCTGTTGACCTACGAAGCCACGGGCAGTGATGAGGGGCTGCCGCCGGATGTCCGGGTCACGCTCAATTACGTCACAGCTCTTGAGTATGGTCTGCAACGGGTCAGGGAGCGTGGGGTCGCCGCCTTCACAAACGATCTGGTCAAGGAACTTCATGCCCGGCTCATGTCGGGTGGTGACAACTCATGGGCACCGGGTGAGTACCGGGACAAACAAAACTGGATCGGCAGCCTTAAAATAGACCAGGCGCGTTTTGTCCCTCCGCCGGCCGGCAATGTGCCCGACTGCATGGATGATGTGATCTCGATGCTACGGTATGCGCCGGCCGAGGAGGATCAGATCGAAATGCCCATCGTGGTCCGCATGGCGGTCGTTCACGCACAATTTGAGACAATTCACCCGTTTTTCGACGGCAACGGGAGGGTCGGGCGTATCATCCTGCCCCTTATGCTGGCTGCGGAGGGTTATCCGCCGGTGTATCTGTCGGGCTATCTCAAGGACAATCAGAGGGAATATTACGACACCCTGGCAGGCGTCCAACTTAAGGGCAAATGGGCGGAGTGGATCAGGTTTTTCGCGATTGGCGTCGATACCGCTGTCCAGGAGTCCATCGGCACGGCGCTCGGGCTCGGGGCAATCCTCCGAAAGTGGCAAGACATTGTAGGCGGGCTTGGCCTGCGCCGCCAATCGGTTTTGCACAAGTTTCCCGAACTTATGCTCGGGACCCCTGTTTTGACGGCACACAAGGCCAAGAACGCCCTTGGCATTTCTTTTCCGTCGGCTAGTGCGGCCTTGGCCATGCTTGAAGAAAAGGGGGTTTTGTTCCAGCGGGAAAAACACCGGCGGTACAGAACCTTTTACGCGAGGGAAGTGATCGAATTACTGAACAGGCCGGCAGGGACAGCCGGGTCAGGCATGAAAGAATGATCGAATACGAATATTGTTTTTCAACAAAACGACCGCCCCGGTGATCCGGGGCGGTCGTTTCATGTACGAACCTGCCCCCGCTACATGGCCGAAAACTGGCGCTCAAGGCCTTTCGGGTCTTTCGCCCACACTTCGCCTACCTGGGCGGACATGGGATCGGGAAAGATATCCTCCTGATCCGCCAGGATGCCTTTGATGATGTTCTCCGCCGTTTCCGGCGCGCCGGTTTTCGGCATGGCGAAGTCGCGGGACATGTCGGTATCGATCGGGCCGGGGAAGATGCCGTGTACGGAGATGCCCTTGGCCTTCAATTCCGCCCGCATCGCCTGGGTTGCGGAAAAGAGCGCCGCCTTTGAAGCGCTGTAACCGCCTACGGCGGACATGCTGGCGAGGCTGAGAACGGAGAGGACATTGGCAATGGCGCCGCCCCCTTTCTTCTCCAGCACCGGCGCAAAGGCGCGGACCACGTTGAGCGTGCCCAGGTAGTTCACCTCCAGATCGTGTTTCAGCGCGTCGGGTTCACCGGTGACAACGGACGAAAAGGTGGCGACACCGGCGTTGTTGATGACTATGTCCACATCCTGCGCCAGGCCGGCAGCCTTTGCGACGAGATCCGGGTCGGTAATGTCCAGCTTCAGCGGCACCACGCGGCTGTCGCCGAATGCCGGGAGCTCTTCGGTCTTGCGGGCCGCGGCATAGATCTTCTTGACCGGGTGTTTGAGCAATTCTTCAACGAGGGCCTTGCCGATGCCCCTGTTCGATCCGGTTACCAAAATAGTTGTATTTTCAAGTTTCATGACTTTCTCCGTTCATGGGTATGGGGTTCGACACTCATCATAATAAGACTATAATAGTCTTTTATGGCAACATCAAGTGTCATTCGCGTTACTCATTCGACAAAAAAAGCCGCCCCGGTGATCCGGGGCGGCTTTGATAAGGTGTTGATTGCCTTCCCCCTTTAAAAAAAGGGGACCGAGGGGGATTTAACAACGGCTCGAAGCAAATCCCCCCTAGCCCCCCTTTGTCAAAGGGGGGAACTATACGTTTATGCCCGAGGGATCACGTTGTCCTTCACCCAGGAGACGATGTCATCCGTGGAGGTGCCGGGGGTGAAGATCTCGCTGATGCCGGCCGCTTTCAGGCCGGGGATGTCGTCCTCGGGGATGACGCCGCCGCCGAACACCTTGATATCGTCGGCATTCTTTTCCTTGAAAAGTTGGCAGATGCGGGGCAGGAGGGTGTTATGGGCGCCGGACAGGATCGACAGGCCGACGCAGTCCACGTCTTCCTGGATGGCGGCCGAGACGATCTGCTCCGGCGTCTGGTGCAGGCCGGTGTAGATAACCTCGAAACCGGCATCGCGGAAAGCGCGGGCGATAATCTTCGCACCCCGGTCGTGACCGTCCAGCCCCGGTTTTCCCACAAGCACGCGTAATGTCCTTGAAGCCATGAAAGTTACCTCCGATGTGAAATATATAAGCTAGACCCAGTTTCCATTAACGAATTCGCAAAAAGCTCCAGCCGGCAGGTGCGCGAAATTTGAGGAGTGAGGCGTACCCGTGCGGTACGTCGCAGCGACGAGAATGAGCGCAACGAACCGGATGGACTTTTTCCGGATTCGTCATCACATTTCTATTCCCGTGCGGGCCGGCACCCCCGCCTTATAGTAATGCTTGACCTCCCGCATCTCGGTCACCAGATCGGCCGCCTCGATCACCCGTTCATGGGCGTTGCGGCCGGTCAGGACCAATTCCGTCCTTTCGGGTTTGAGGCTCATGAGTTCCAGCACCTGCTCAACATCCACCAAACCGAAGCCCACGGCTCCGTTGATCTCGTCCAGGACCACCAGGTCGTATTCCCCCGAGGCGAGGATACCCTTGGCCCGCTCCAGCGCTTCCTGGGCCACCCTGCGGTCCTCGGTGATGTCCCTGGTGTTGACCCAGCCTGGGCGGCCGGACTGCATGATGGTAAACAACGGAGCCAGTTTTTCGGCGATCAGGTGTTCGCCGTAGGGGCCTCCCCCCTTGATGAACTGGAAGACGCACACCTTGAGGCCGCGGCCTATGGCTCGCAAGGCCAGTCCGAGGGCCGCGGTGGTCTTCCCCTTGCCGTTGCCGGTGTACACCTGTATGCAGCCACGTTCCAACGCCATGCGACAATCCCGGTTAGAATCCCGCAAAACCCTTCCAATACAGGGCTCTTCGCGATTACAGCAGAATAAAACAACGGTGTTTGACTATAGCAATTCAGCCAAGCGCGGTCAAGCAAAGGATTGCCGCTTCAAATTGCGAGCTATCCATTGCAGAGAACCCCAGAGGCGGTATACTATGGGGCGATCCACGCCATACAACCCATTTCCCAGGAGCAGTCACATGAACCTTCCCGCCGTCATCCGCCGTTCTGCCAAGGCCCGACATGAAGTCAGCGCACAAAACGCCGATTGGCTCCAGCAACATATGAGTCCCTACTTTTTCCACGCCATGGCCGACGAGGAGGATGCCCTGGTGCTGCTGGCGCGGGAGATGGGCCGGTTGCGGGACAACCGGAGCCTGATCCTGACAGACCGGGAAAAACGCCTGGTGATGGCCTGCGTCAACCAACCCGGCTCGCTTTACGAAACCCTGCGCCGCATAGGTGAACAGGAGATTTCCTATGCCATGTTCTCCCATTCCAATGCACCCATGCCGGGTATGGCGCATGAACTGGAGGTGCAGCGTTTCGAGTTCGACCGCCGCCATAGCCACGAGATCGACCTGCACCAGGAGGTGGAAATCCCGCCCGCCCTGACACGCAGACTCCGTGCCGAGTTGCGCCGCACCTTTCCAGGGTTCGACCTGAAAAAACTCGACCACCTGTTGAAGATCCTCTGGCTGAACGACGAGAATCTGATCCGCATATCGCCTCCGTCGCGGCTTGCCTGGCTGATCTGGCTCTTCGAGCGGGGTAACGCCTCGGGCGGCCTGTTCCTCGACATCTGCGAGGTCGTGCGCGACGGGCGACCGGAGACCAGGGTCCTGTTCGCCGTGGGCAATCCGCCCCAGGACGAATTCCTGCTCCAGGTGCTGGAGGTCTTCAATCGCCTGGATGTGGGCATCCGCAGGGCATACTGCCAGACCATCTCCAACGGGATCCATCCCTACTTCCTGGGGGCCTTCTTCGTGATCAGCCGCCAAGGCGCACCCCTGTCGCCGGACAGCGATCTGGCCGCACGCCTGACGCGTGAGCTGTGCACCACCCAGATCATCGCCACCTCCTCGCCCGCCTACCGCGACTACGTCACCGAGGGCCAGATGTCGGGCGAGGACGCCGCCCTGGTCAACGCCTTCATCGCCTTCTGCCATACCAGTCTGGCCCACAGTCAGCCGGACCGCTTCGGATTGGAGGATGTGGAGAAAGCCTTCTATGACCATCCAGAGATGGCCCAACGATTCATCGGCCTGTTCAGGGCGCGCTTCGATCCCGACCTGGCCGGGCGGGAGGCCGTCTACAACAACCTTCTGGCCGAGACGCAAGCGGCGGCCCAGGAGTACAACACCGGCCACCGCTGGCTGGACGACATCCGCCGGGCCGTCTACCGCTGCTGCCTGCTGCTGGTCACCCATACCCTCAAGACCAACTTCTTCGTGGTGGCCAAACAGGCCCTGGCCTTCCGCCTCGACCCCACCTACCTGCGCGAGATGGGGCACGAGTTCACCGCCGATCTGCCCGAGGCGCTCCCCTTCCGGGTGACGTTCTTTTTCAGCCGTTACGGCGCCGGCTACCATGTGGGCTTCTCGGACATCGCCCGTGGTGGTTGGCGCACGGTCATCGCCCGCAGCGCCGACGACTACATCACCGCCGCCAACACCCTCTTCCGAGAGGTGTATGTCCTGGCCAACACGCAGCACTTCAAGAACAAGGACATCTACGAGGGTGGCTCCAAGATGACCCTGGTACTGGATGCCTCCGACCTGGAGCAGGCGGGCGGCGAAGCGGAGAACAGCCGCCTGTACAAGTTGCAATACGGCATCGCCAACGCCTTCCTGGACATCTTCGTGACCGAGCAGGGCCGGGCCAGGGACCCGCGCGTGGTGGACTATTACGGCGACGACGAGCCGATCGAGATCGGCCCGGACGAGAATATGCACGACGGCATGATCGAGGCCATAGCCAGCCTGTCCAGGAAGCGGGGTTACATCCTCGGCATCGGTATCATGTCCAGCAAGCGGGTCGGCATCAACCACAAGGAGTACGGGGTCACCTCCACCGGCGTGGTCAAATTTGCCGAGATCACCATGGCCGAAACGGCCGGAATAGACATCCACAAGGATTCTTTCTCACTCAAGATGACCGGCGGGCCCAACGGGGACGTTGCCGGAAATGCCCTGCGCATCATGCTGGAACGCTGCCCGCTCATGCAGGTGCGCCTGATACTGGACGGCACCGCCGCCCTCTACGATCCCAGCGGCATCGACCGCGGAGAGTTGCAGCGCATCGTGCTGGCCCACGATCTGGACGCCTTCAGCCCCGATGCCCTGGGAGAAGGAGGCTTCATCATCTACCGCACCGGCAGGCGTGTGGAGGGGCTGAAAGAAACGCACCGCAAGGTGGTCCGGGGGGCGGACGGGCTCGTGGAGGAATGGCTGGAGGTTGACGACTTCTATCGCGAGTACAACAGCCTGGTCTTTACGGTCAAGGCGGATCTCTTCATCCCCGCCGGAGGCCGCCCCGAAACCATCGACGGCCAGAACTGGCGTTCATACCTCGACGACAAGGGGACCCCTTCGGCCCCCGTAGTCGTGGAGGGGGCCAACTCGTTCATCACTCCCGAAGCCAGGACCCAGCTCCAGAAGAGCGGCGTGGTAATCATGCGCGATGCTGCGGCCAACAAGTGCGGCGTCATATCGTCCTCCTACGAGATCATAGCCAACCTGCTCCTCTCCGAACAGGAATTCCTGGAGCACAAGGAGGAGTATGTTAAGGACGTACTGGCCATCCTGGAGAAACGGACCGAGGACGAAGCACGCCTGATCCTGCGACGCCGGCGGGAATCCGGCGACAGCCTTCCGTACACCGAGATTTCCGATACCATCAGCATCAACATCAACAGCTTCTATACCCGGCTATTCGAATTCTTTTCCGCACGGCCGGAACTCTGCCTGCAGCACCCCTTCCGACAGGCGATCTTCAACCATCTGCCGCGGCTCCTGCGGGAGACGCCGGCCTTTCGGAAGCGCGTCAGAAATCTGCCCCGCAAATACCTATGCGCCATCCTCGCCGCCGAGATCGGTTCGTCTCTGGTCTACACCGGCAACCGCGACACGGATTTCGAGGATATGGTGAGAAGACACCTGGCGCGGACGCTATGACCAAGAGCCCGCGAGAACGCCCGGAGCCGGGCTTGCGGAGCGGCATTCAACCGGGAGGATTTTTCACGCCTCCCGGAAAATTTTGCTTTATGTTGCATTGCCTGCTGTGCTAGATATAGAGCCAGTTCATCAACACTTTAGCGACCACCATGCTACGCCATAAAGGAGCCTGTCATGTCCACCAACAACGATAATGCCGCAGCCGCCGTCATTGCCTTTGTATCCGGCGCCGTCATCGGCGCTGCAGCCGCGCTTCTCCTGACCCCGAAACCGGGCCGCGAGGTGCGGGAAAAACTGACCGACCTGGGAGAAAGCGCCGCCGAGAAGATGAAACGCCTCGCTCGGGAAGCCAAGTTCAAGGTTGCTCCCAAAACAAAGGGCGGAGACTACCAGTACGACGGCGGGGACGCCTGGATCTGACGGGCTGTTGAAAAACACAGGAGGCACCTCCCGTGGAACTTAAATACGGCTCAACCTCGTTTCCGCTTTTGCTCCCGCAGGAACGCCTGGCCGGCGTCATAGAACCGGCCCTACCCCTGCCGGACCAATCCCCCGAAGAGATCATCACCACGGCGCTGGACGGCTGTGAATCGGTTATGGCGAGTTTTGCGCCGGACGACCGGGTCGTCATCGTCACCTCCGACATCACCCGCTACACCGGCAGCGAGGTGTACCTCCCCCTGCTGGTGGAGCGGCTCAACCGCCGCGGCATACCGGATCGCAACATCGAGATCCTCATCGCCCTCGGCATCCACCGCAAACAGACGCCCCATGAGCATGAGAAGATTCTGGGACCGCTCCATGGCCGCATCAAGGTCACCGATCACGACTGCGACGACCAAGCCTCACTGGTCACGGTGGGGAAGACCTCCGCAAACATCGAGGTCAGCATCAACCGACGGGCCGCCGAGGCCGACCGGCTCATCCTGACCGGGGTGATCGGTTTTCATTACTTCGCCGGGTTCGGCGGGGGGCGTAAGGCCGTCCTGCCGGGCATCGCCAGCCGCCAGGCCTGCATGGCAAGCCACTTCAGCGTACTCAATCCCCAACCGGGCAGCGGCAAGAATCCCTCGGCCACCACCGGCAACCTGGAAGGAAATCCGGTGCACCAAGCCATGGTCGAGGCCTGTGCCATGGTTGCCCCGGACCTGCTCCTGAACACGATCCTCTCCCTGGAAAAGCGCGTCATCGCGGCCTTTGCCGGATCGTGGCGCGAGGCCCACGAACAGGGATGCCGCTCCTACCGGGAGCTCTTTTCCTGCCCAATCGCGAATAAAGCCGATCTGGTCGTCGTCTCCTGCGGCGGTTTTCCCAAGGACATCAACCTCATCCAGGCGCACAAGTCCATGGAGTATGCATCCCAGGCCCTCAAAGAGAGCGGCGTGATGATCCTCCTGGCCGAATGCCGTGACGGTTTCGGCCATGCCACCTTCTTCAACTGGTTCCGCCACCGCACCCTGGACCAGTTCGAAGCCGCGTTACGGGCGCAGTACGAGATCAACGGCCAGACCGCCTATTCCCTGTTCCATAAGGCGCAGCGCTTCTCGATCATCCTGGTGTCCCGGTTTCCCAATCACCAGGTAGAGGAGATGGGCATGCTCCCCGCCCCTTCGCTTGAAGACGCCCTGGTAAAGGCAGAAACGCTACTGCAGTCGTCGTGGCGGGCGCTGGTCATGCCCGAGGGTGGGAGCGTATTGCCGGTGGCGACATCCTGAGTCGTCCCGCCGTTTCCGCGGCCCGCAAACGCACAAACGCCCTTCCGGATGGTACCGGAAGGGCGTTTGTGCGTTCATGCGACAGCCGCTAAAGCATTACTTGGCGTCACAAGTGAAGTTTGCGTCGATACGACGGTTTTTCTGCTTGCCGGCGGCACTCTTGTTGTCGGCGACCGGCTTGGTGGGACCGTACCCCTTGGCGCCAATCCGCTCAGGGGCAATCTTGAAGTTCTTGATGATATAATTTCTCACACTCTCGGCGCGGCGCTGGGAGAGACTCATATTCATCTTCAGGGAACCAACGTTATCGGTGTGTCCTTCGATGACACCCTTGGCGCCCGGGTTTTCGTTGAGGAAATCCCCGACCTTTTTCAGCTCTTCGTGGTACTTGGGCTTGATGTCGGACTTGGCCGTATCGAACTGAATCTCCAACGTTGTGGGACTGCACAGCTTGGCAACGGGCTTGGGTGCCACTACCACCGGTGCGATCACCGCGATCTTGGCGGCGCTCGTGGCACTGCCGCCTTCTCCGGTGCAGGTCAGGGTATAGTCGGTGTTATCGGCGGGCGTGATGTTCATGGAACCCTGTGCCTGAACAGGCCCGATGCCGGGCTGGATATCGCAGGCGGTGGCGTTCCGGGAGGTCCAACTCAGCGTCGCAGGCTGCCCTTTGGTGATGCTGGCAGGTGCAATGGTCAGGGTGCTCGTCGGTGTGACCGGGACTGGAGCGGCCGGCGGGGGTTCTGCCGCCTTCGGAGGTTCGGGAGCCGGCGCAGGAGCCGCCGGAGCCTCAACCGCCTTTACGACCGGTGCCGTGCCGCCAAAGGGGATGTAGGCGCCTATGGTGTACTCAACGTTATTGAGGGTCTTGCTGTCGCTGCCACCGGATTTGAAGAGGATATGGCGTACATCTCCCCGCAACGCAAAGTTGTCGGTAAGGAAGTATTTCACACCGGCACCGTAATCAAAGGCCCCCTTGGGCTTGTAGTCGTTGAAGTTAAGACCGGCATAGCCGGCAGCAACGTAGGGAACAAGGGTATTGTCCGGGAAGAAATGATACAGCAGCTCTCCGCCGTAACGGTACATGTCGAATTTGTTCTCCGATTGGGTCGACTCGGTATGCGCGTAGTCGAAGAGCCCCTCCACGCCGAACGCCTTGGTAAAATTGTAGCCCAGGCGAGCCCCGACAACAGGGGCGGTATCGAGATGCTGCACGCCGTCATAGGTATAGCCGCCTATCACGGGCGAAAGGGAGAATGTCCCCTCCTTATTGCCTGCCGAAGCTGTCGTTGCAAGTACCGCCATCAGGCCTGCGACAACCAGTGCGAGCGATTTCTTCATAACATGGTTCTCCTTTCATACCAGATTAGTAAGTGATTATTTTCTACCACTAACCTTGGTGCGATACAACTAAAAAGACAATTTATATCCTCTATGTCGCGAGTTACACAAGCCTAACAACAGTTTACAACTGCCAAACAATATAAAGAGGGTATCACGTGCTGGCGGGCAGCAGCAAGAATGCCCCCCCAGACCGCGACAAAAAAAGGGGCGTACCATGTGCGGCCAGTACGCCCCTTTCACCCTGTTCCCGTACGGCCGGTTCACCGCACAGGGTACCTACATGCTGCTATTTCTTTATAACGCAGTCGATAACCGCATCAATCCTGCGGTTCTTCTGCCGCCCCTCGGCAGTATTGTTGTAGGCAATGCGGCGGGTGTAGCCGTATCCCTTGGCCGTAAGGCGGGAGCGGTCAATCCCGAAGTTCTCTACCAGGTAGTTCACCACATTCTCGGCACGCTCCCGGGAAAGTTTCATATTGTATTCATAGCCACCCACGTTGTCGGTATGCCCTTCGATGACAGCGGTCGTTGTCGGGTACTTCTTCATGTACTCACCCACCTTGGCGATCTCATCGTGATACATGGGTTTGATATCCGCTTTGCCGGTATCGAATTCCATCTGGAGCGACATGCAGAGCCGTTCGGGGGGGTGGACCTCCTTGACATCGAAGGCACAGTCGATAATGGCCTCGATGCGGCGGTTCTTCTGTTTTCCCTCCTCGGTGGCATTATCGGCGACCGGACGGGTTGAACCATATCCCTTGGCCGTGAGGCGGGACCTCTCGATGCCGAATTTTTCAACCAGGTAGTTCACGATGTTCTCAGCACGTCTTCGGGACAGGTCGAGGTTGTGCTCCGGGGTACCGACATTGTCGGTGTGCCCTTCGATGACAGCGGTGGTAGCCGGATATTTTTTCATGAAGTCGCCGACCTTGGCTACCTCGTCGTGGTATTCCGGCCTGATGGCAGTCTTGTCGATGTCGAACTCGATATGGAGCGTGACGCAGTACTTGTAGTGGCCCGGGGTGGGCTCAGCCGCCGGGATTTCTTCCAGCGGAGCTTCTTCGGGAGCCGGTGCCGGAGCGACCACGGGTTCAGGAGCCGCCGGAGCCTCAACCGCCTTTACGACCGGTGCCGTGCCGCCAAAGGGGATGTAGGCGCCTATGGTGTACTCAACGTTATTGAGGGTCTTGCTGTCGCTGCCACCGGATTTGAAGAGGATATGGCGTACATCTCCCCGCAACGCAAAGTTGTCGGTAAGGAAGTATTTCACACCGGCACCGTAATCAAAGGCCCCCTTGGGCTTGTAGTCGTTGAAGTTAAGACCGGCATAGCCGGCAGCAACGTAGGGAACAAGGGTATTGTCCGGGAAGAAATGATACAGCAGCTCTCCGCCGTAACGGTACATGTCGAATTTGTTCTCCGATTGGGTCGACTCGGTATGCGCGTAGTCGAAGAGCCCCTCCACGCCGAACGCCTTGGTAAAATTGTAGCCCAGGCGAGCGCCGACAACCGGGGCGGTATCGAGATGCTGCACGCCGTCATAGGTATAGCCGCCTATCACGGGCGAAAGGGAGAATGTCCCCTCCTTATTGCCTGCCGAAGCTGTCGTTGCAAGTACCGCCATCAGGCCTGCGACAACCAGTGCGAGCGATTTCTTCATAACATGGTTCTCCTTTCGTTGGCACTTTTGGATCACTATCTTCTGAGACTGCCCTGACTCAAGCACGACCATTACGTACGTCCGATCAGACTACAGATTATTGTGTAAATCATAGCCCTAAACTGTCAAAAAACAAGATAACGGGGGAATTTTTTTAGTGCCGGACCGGTTGGTTGGTCGTGCTGCTTGCATTATGACCGAACGTTGCAGTATTATTTTTAGATAACTATTGTCGAAGAAAGGGAGGTATGCATGTTTTTCCCCCAGTTCAGGGCGCGCAGGATTCGTGGCAACGAGATATTCCGACGCATGGTCCGCGAGACGACGCTGTCGGTGAATGATTTGATCTATCCCATGTTTTCTGCATTCGGTAACGGGCCGCGGAAAGAAATTTCCTCTATGCCGGGCATCTACCAGCAGTCAATCACGGATATCGTGGCGGAGGCCCGCGAGGTGTACGCCCTGGGTATTCCGGCGGTGATACTCTTTGGGATTCCGGAGACAAAGGATGCGGTGGGAAGTGATGCCTATTCGGATAGCGGCATCATCCAGGAGACGATTCGGGCGTTAAAGAAGGAGGTGCCGGGACTGGCGGTCATCACCGATGTGTGTATGTGCGAATATACCGACCACGGCCATTGCGGCATCATCAAGGATGGCGACGTGGACAACGACGCCACGCTGGAACTCCTGGCCAAGGAGGCGCTTTCCCACGTCAAAGCCGGTGCCGACATGGTGGCACCGTCGGATATGATGGACGGCAGGGTGGCGGCCATCCGCGAAATTCTGGATGAAAACGGTTTCGATGCGATCCCGATCATGAGCTACGCGGTAAAATATGCCTCGGGGTATTACGGTCCTTTCCGCGAAGCGGCAGACTCGACCCCCCAGTTCGGCGACCGCCGCTCTTACCAAATGGACCCCGCCAACCGGCTTGAGGCGTTACGTGAGGCGGCATCGGACATCGAGGAGGGGGCCGACATCATTATGGTCAAGCCGGGCCTCCCCTATCTGGATATCGTCCGGGACATACGCAACGAGTACAATCTGCCGCTGGCGGTGTACAATGTTTCCGGTGAGTACAGCATGGTCAAGGCCGCAGCTCAGAACGGCTGGATCGATGAGGAGCGGGTCGTCATGGAAACCATGCTCGGGTTCAAACGCGCGGGCGCCGACATCATCATCACCTACCACGCCAAGGATGTGGCCCGCTGGCTGAAAAAGTAACCGGGTTCCATCCGGAGTTTCCGGATGGAACCAGCTATTCGTTCAGCCGTTCCTGCATTTCCCTTTTCTGCTTCCTGATAGCCCCCTCTTCTTTTCCATCAAGGGAGGGGGGGCTCATCTCAGGCAGCTTCGTCGGCAAAGACGGTAGTTTGGGAAGCGAAAACCCCGTGCCGGAGCTTTTCTGCGGCGTGGATGTCCGTGTCGGCGCTACGGATGCTCCCTTGCACGGGATCGCGGCATGGGGATGCCGGCGCACGGCACGGTGTCGCTTGGGAAAGGTCCGTGTCATGTCGATCTCGGACGGTGAATACTCAGTCAGGGTGTCCCGGTTGATCAGCACATGGACCTTTCCTGGGGAACGCCAGACCGACTTTGCATCGATCACGCCGCCATCCTTCAGGTAGACCTTGGCCGCCAGGGAAGGCGTCGCCAGACCCAACAACACCAGAGCTGTAATAATCATCCGCATCATGTTACCCCCGCTTTCAGGATTATCCTCTACCAAAGCATCACCGCCGGAACGGACTTTGGGGAAGATACCGCGGCAATTCTCCACGGACCTCAACCGCCGGCGCGTCCTCCAACTCCTCCAGGTTCCCGCTGTCGCCCTCGTAATCCTCTTCTCCCACGGCCCAGGCATAGACCTTTTCCGAATCCAGCAGCTCCGGTTTATCCGGGACCCCGAAAACCCGCTTCTGCATCGCCTCGTCGTAGAGCCCAATGCAGCCGTGGGAGGCGGGACGGCCCGGCAGGTCACGGGCGTGGATCCAGTAGCCGACGCTCTTCTCGTCAATATAAAACCTCATGGCATTGTCCATGGGATACTGCTCCGAATCATCCTGGGTCTTATAGAGGGACGAGGTATGATTACGGTCCCGTGCGCTGATACGGTACTGCCCCGTGGGGGTTTCTGTACCGGGCTTCCCGGTGGCGGCCGGTACGGAAAAAACAAGTTTCCCATGTTCATAGGCCCCCATCCATTGCTCAGTGACATCCACCAGGATATACTTTTCGTGCCGCCGGGCGGGCTCGTAAAAACGCGGCAGCGGCGTATAGCCGCGAATATCGGCCATATTGTCAGGCGCCTTGATCGTCATGCCGGGGTACACATGACGCCGGTCGATGCGATTGAAACGCGCTACCCAGACCCAATCTTTTCCAAAGAGCGATTCCAGGGTTTCATCCGGCTGGATGAAATGAGCGTGCCATTTGATGGACTTGAGGCTGGGATACTCAACCCGGGAAAGATCCTCCTGCGCCTTGTCGTCAGGGGAGGCACCGGGCTCGCTGGTCTCGGAGGGCGTGCGTAAGACGGTGACCCCAACCAGCAGTGAGGTAAAGAGGAAAACCAGGGCTATTTTGTGGGAAAGCCCCATTCGACTGGGACGCATACGAAATCCTTCCATTCTTAAAACGTAACAAGATATAATATTCGCTTACTGTGAGATATTCAACCCCTAGCTGCCGTTAACATGACAAATATGTGGCAGCGTGACGGTTGTCCATGCTATGTATGCCTCCATAATACTCTTTTGAGGCGGTTTACAGGAGATATCATATGTCACTCGACAGCAAGCAGTCGCCACAGCCGTTATTTAACCAGTTTGCCAGCGACAATTACGCCGGGATCTGCCCGGAGGCCTGGCAGGCCATGGAGGAAGCGAACCAGGGGTTTGTCTCCTCCTACGGTGACGACCGCTGGACCGAGCGCGCCTGCGAGAGCATCCGCAACCTGTTTGAGACCGACTGCCAAGTGTTCTTCGTTTTCAATGGCACGGCAGCCAATTCCCTGGCCCTGGCCTCACTCTGCCGCTCCTACCATAGCGTTGTCTGCCACGACATGGCCCATATCGAGACCGACGAGTGCGGCGCCCCTGAGTTCTTTTCCAACGGTACGAAGATCATGCACACGGATGGCGCCAACGGCAAGTTGGACCTGGATGCGGTTGAACTCGCCATCACCCGGCGCAGCGACATCCACTATCCCAAACCGCGGGTATTAAGCATGGCGCAATCCACGGAACTGGGAACCGTCTACACGCCCGACGAGCTCCGGGCGGCCTGTGACCTGGCCCATTCCCACGGCCTGCGGGTGCACATGGATGGGGCGCGCTTTGCCAATGCCGTGGCAACCTTGGGTGTGACGCCGGCGGAGACGAGCTGGAAGGTTGGGGTCGATGTCCTCTGCCTGGGCGGGGCCAAGAACGGTATGGCCATCGGCGAAGCGGTGGTTTTCTTCGATCGGGGGCTCGCCGAGGAGTTCGAGTACCGCTGCAAACAGGCGGGGCAACTGGCCTCCAAGATGCGTTTCATCTCCGCCCCGTGGATCGGCATGCTCGAGAGCGGAGCCTGGCTGCGCAACGCGGAAAACGCCAACCGCCAAGCCCGGCTGTTGGCCAGCGAACTGGCCCGAATCCCCGGCGTGCGCCTTATGTATCCCTGCCAGGCCAACGCTGTCTTCACGGAGATGTCGGAAAAAGCAACCACGGCACTGCGTGCGGCCGGATGGCACTTCTATTCATTCATCGGCACCGGCGGCGCCCGCTTCATGTGCTCGTGGCTGACCACCGAGCAGGATGTGGCCAGCCTGGTCGCTGCGGTTCGGCTGGCCTGCGCGGAAGCATAAGAACGCTTCTGGATCAGCCGGGCAAACAAGGGGGGATCATGGTCAAGACGGCAACATTCGAGGCGCTTCTGGCTGATACGGTTCCGGACGGCACGGGCGGGTACATCTTCACGCTGGAAGGAAAGACCTATACGCTCAAGGATAAGGACGAGGTCCGCGCCATAGCGGAGTCTCACGGTTACATCATCATCTACTAGTGCATTGGGGTTTCTGTATGCGGTAGATGCGGGTGTGCCCACCCTTACCGACCATTCAAGCTTCGCAGACATTATTTTTAACAATCCTGAAACGCGAGCGAGCCCTTCAGATAGTTCTGAAGGGCTCGTTTGTGTAATTATTCCCGGCGGCGACCTACTTTCCCACACAGCTACCCGTGCAGTATCATCGGCCCTGAGGGGCTTAACTTCCGTGTTCGAGATGGGAACGGGTGTGACCCCCTCGGCATAGCCACCGAGAAATCTTTCGGGCTTCGGCTTTTGGTCATCTGCGGCGTTGCCTGCATCGTGTGTCGTTCAACGTAGCGCTGCTACGCCTCACGCCCCACTCCTTGGCTGCCTGGCATATGACACAAAATCCTGTGCCCTTATCGTTTATCCAATTGCATTGTGGTTTGTAGTTTAGGTTTGTTTGTTAGTTGGTGGATTTATATCCGGCCTGGGGGAAGGAGAACCTTCCCCCGGACCGTATTTTATTTTTATGGTCAAGCCTCACGGCCGATTAGTACTGGTAAGCTAAACACATTGCTGTGCTTACACACCCAGCCTATCAACGTTGTGGTCTACAACGGGCCTACAGGGGTTGTTACACCCAGGGATACCTAATCTTGAAGGAGGCTTCCCGCTTAGATGCTTTCAGCGGTTATCCTTTCCGTACATAGCTACCCAGCGACTGCGCCTGGCGGCACAACTGGAACACCAGAGGTACGTCCATCCCGGTCCTCTCGTACTAAGGACAGCTCTTCTCAAGTATCCTACGCCCACGGTAGATAGGGACCAAACTGTCTCACGACGTTTTAAACCCAGCTCGCGTACCGCTTTAATTGGCGAACAGCCAAACCCTTGGGACCTACTTCAGCCCCAGGATGCGATGAGCCGACATCGAGGTGCCAAACCTCCCCGTCGATG
>NZ_BLJA01000001.1:2660116-2945564 GCF_019972295.1 Geobacter sp. AOG2 | reverse complement strand
TTTACCGTGAACATCTGGTTTGTCATCCGGCAATAGAGTTCATTGTCCTGCCGGACCAGGTTTTGGCATTGACCATAAAGAGCGCCACGGCGCCCAACCCCATGATCCCCGCGGTATAGAAGACCGCCGTCAGCCCCAGGGTATTTTGCAGTCCGGCCCCCAGGAGCGGGCCCGAGACAAACCCCAGGTTGAGCACCGCGTTGAAGGTTCCCACCGTCAACCCCATGCCGTGACGGCTTCCCTCCTCCACCAACAGCGCCGTACTGGCGGGCTGCGACAGGACGCTGAACAGGCCGATCCCCACCCCCAGGATGAGTATCTGGGAGAAACCGACGGCCACCGGGATCAGGAAGTAGAGCAAAGAGACGATGGTGCCGCCGGCAACCACCAGGGATTTGCGCGGCGCCCGGTCGGAGAGCATGCCCACCGGACGTAGGAAGAGGGTCATCACCAGGGTGGAAGAAGCCATGACCAGGCCGGTCTGGGTGCCGCTCAGCCCCAGTTTGGTGGTGAGCATGATCGGCAGAAAGGCGCTTAAGAGGGAGATGCCGCAGGCCCGGCCAAAGATGAAGGCCAGAAGGCCTCGCAGGGTGCTGTGGCGGGTCACGCTCAGAATGTTTCTGAAATGTTCCGTGCCACCGTGTCCCGTTCGCCGGGAGGTGGTCCTTTGGGAAGGGATACAGATCAGGGCCAGGGCCAGGGCCAGGATGCACAGGAGTGTGAGGGTGGCGAAGATGCCTTGGAAGCCCCACTGGTCCTTGAGGATGCCGCCGACTATGGGCCCCATGCTCAGGGCACCGTAGAAGGAGATGTCGAAGGTCCCCATGACGGTGGCCCGCTTCTTGTCGGAGGTGCAGTCGCTCACCAGGGAAACCACCACCGGCCGGAACATGGCGCAGCCGATCCCCTGGAGCAGGCGCAGGATGGTGATCAGGGGCAGACTGGTGGTGAAGCAGTAGCAGACCGACACGAACAGGTAGAGGCCGAGACTGATGGCGGCGACCCTCCGGCGGCCGATCCGGTCGGCCCAGGCGCCCATGAAGGGGCTGAGGATGATCTTGGAGAGGGAGTAGAAGACCAGGGGCAGGCCCAGAAGCAGCCCCCTGGCCCCCAGGCTGAAGACATACATGGAGAAGAAGGCATCAGCGATGCCGAAGCCCAGGGTAATGGCGAAGTTGATGAGGAACAGACCCCGGAAGAGGTTGCGGGTTCCCATAGTATTCGTTCCTTTTACTCGATTCGGCTCTTTATGGCCCTTTGACGATATATCGGGCACGATTCGAAATCATCGCCACAAAAAGTAATTATGTTGGGAATATTTTTACTCGATAACTTTGAACAGTGGCATTCGGGAAAGGGCTTCATCACGAACCGGCACATATCCGACCGGATCAAATCGCTGCTCTCATTATTGGTTATACAACTGGTATCAGTTTTCATCGCTGTGAACCCGCCATTCGCAGTTAGCAAGCCAGGAACTTTTCGAAGGCCTGGTCATACATCTGGAAATGCACTAACCACAGCACGCGTACATAGCCCAAATCTTCAGGCAACACCACCTCGCCCTTGCTGATACGATGACGTAACTCGGCCGTTCTCGTGCAGATGAACTGGTGGTGGAGGTGGTGTTGCACCGCGTGGGGAAAGCCCACCATCCTCATGTAACCATTTTCGTTATCTATGTGCTCCATCATGGTCCCGAGCAACCGGTCAAAGTCTGCCCCAATATCTCTGTCCGGCTGACGCAGGATTTTTTCGAATAGGGCATTCAGCCGGCTAACGATGTTCCGGTAGCGGCTGTCGCTGGCGGGTATGTCTTCGCTGCTCAGCATGCGTAAATCATTGTTCATGGTCTTAAACTGTCTATTGAATTGACGGTGGTTTTGAGTTTCCATACCACTTTCTCGCTTTACAGGTTTGCCAGGAGATGGCCGAGCTTCTCCTGCTTGGTCTTCAGGTAGCGGATGTTGGACCCGGTGGCCGTAATCTCCAGAGGGACACGTTCGACGATCTCCAGGCCGTGGCCCTGAAGGCCGACCATTTTTTTGGGGTTGTTGGTCATAAGCCTGATCTTGCGGGCGCCGAGTTCCCGTAATATCTGGGCGCCGATGCCGTAGTCCCGCAGATCGGCCTTGAAACCGAGTGCTTCGTTGGCCTCAACCGTGTCCTTGCCGCATTCCTGGAGGGCATAGGCCTTGAGTTTGTTGACCAGGCCGATGCCGCGGCCTTCCTGGCGCAGGTAGAGGATGATGCCGCTCCCCTGGGCGCCGATCATCTCCATGGCCCGGTCCAGTTGGCTGCCGCAGTCGCAGCGAAGGCTGCCGAAGACGTCACCGGTCAGGCATTCGGAATGGACCCGCACCAGGACCGGCTGGTCCTCCCGGATCTCGCCCTTGACCAGGGCCAGGTGCTCCTGGCCGTCCACGTCGTTCCCGAAGGCGATGATGCGGAATTCGCCGAAGCGGGTCGGCAGAGTGGCCTGGGCAATCCCGCGCACCAGGGTTTCGTGCCTGAGGCGGTAGGCCACCAGGTCGGCCACGGTGCAGATCTTGATGCCGTGCTCCAGGGCGAATTTCTTGAGCTGGGGCATGCGGGCCATGGTGCCGTCTTCGTTCATGATCTCGCAGATCACGCCGGCCGGTTTCAACCCCGCCAGACGGGCCAGGTCCACCGAGCCTTCGGTCTGGCCGGTGCGTACCAGGACACCGCCGTCACGGGCACGCAGGGGAAAGATGTGACCGGGACGGCACAGGTCGGCGGCGGTGCTGTTTTCGGCCACGGCGACCTGGATGGTGCGGGCGCGGTCGCCGGCCGAGATGCCGGTGGTGACGCCGTGCCGCGCCTCGATGGAGACGGTGAAGGCGGTTTCAAAAGGGGAGGTGTTGTTTACAACCATGGGGGGCAGGCCGAGCCGGTCGCACTGCTCACCGGTCAGGGTGAGGCAGATGAGGCCCCGGCCGAAACGGGCCATGAAGTTGATCGCTTCCGGGGTGACCATCTCGGCGGCCATGGTCAGGTCCCCTTCGTTCTCCCGGTCTTCGTCGTCCACCAGGATGACCATCTTCCCTGTGCGGATATCGTCTATCGCTGCTTCAATGCTGCATGGTGCCATGGGATGCTCCTCAGTAAAACACTGCCAAACAGGGGTTCGGGAAAAGCCCGTGGAGGAAGGAGGGGTAACTCCACGGGCTCCCGCTACGCAGGCCGGGCGTTGGCGGCCCCGGACTGCGATCACTCAAAATATCCGAAACCGGTGATCCAAAACGTTTAACTACCTGTCATGGCAGCTTATAGACGTGGAGTACCGCCTTGCGAACCGAAAAGGGGTTGTAATCAGGAAAGGCGACCACGGTTAGGAGCCTTATACTCCCCTCGTTGCTCGCATCCGCCAGGCGGAAGTCGGCCAGATAGCTCTTTTCCTGTGTCGAATGCCACGCTTCCCTCAGTGTTGAACCGTCCCACTTCATGGCCTTCAGCTCCGATTTCGAGTACATCCGCACGCGAGAAAGCAGGCTGAAACCGCTGTTGACCGGAACCAGAATCTCCCCGTTTTCACTTACCTCGACGCGGGCCGGGATGTATGAAATCCGGCTTTCTCCCCCGCTCTGCACATCCTCGTTCATCTCCAGGTATGATTCGCTTCCGCCCATTTTGTCGACGCTGCTTCCAAGAACTCGTCCCTCCGGCGTGACGATATTCAGGTAGCCGTCATCGCCAAGACAGGCAAACAGTTTCCGTTCCTTGGCGGGAAGCGGGGCGAAAGAGTAGAGATTCGTTTTGGGGGGCACTTTCACCGCAGGCCCTTCAACAAGTCCGCTGCCGGCCAGTCTGACACGGAATATGGGGCCGGAGAATTCGCGTCCCTGGAGCCCCATCTTCTGGGCAAGCAGGGCAGAGCCCTCGCCCGGCATCGTTAAACGGCGCAGGTGCCAGGGTATATCCTTGCTGGTGATGCGGTACTGGCCACCCTGTGATTCTATAATGATACCCGACAGGTTGCCGGAATTGGTAACGGCTGAAACAAAGAGCTGTGCCCGACCGTTCCCTTTCAGGTCGAAACCGTCCAGATGGTAGGCCCTGAGAGCAGCGTCAAGGGGAACCGTGGCCAGTTGTTGATAGTTTTGGCCGGTCAGGCGATAGATCTCTATCCGGTCACCAAAGGCCACCGCAATCTCCTGCTTGCCGTCACCATCGAAATCTCCCGTTTCCACACCGATCGGCGTACCATTCATGGTGGGACCGGTCCAGTAGTTTTCCGAACCTGTGGAGGATGCACGACTGATCACGACGGAAGCATTTTCTCCGGATACCGGCGCCATGGCCGGGGTCGGAACAGTTTGGGCGTGGTGCAACTCGGTGGCCGGATAGCTGTGGATTATTTCAAAACCAGGTGTGCGCACATCCAGCCCCTGGTCAGTAAGGATAAAGTAAAGGGCGGTGGAGCTCCCCTGAGGGAGGACCGGGGTTGCAGGCCTGTTCTTCTGGGACGCTACATAACCCTGCCACGGGAGGTGAGGCAGGGCCGTCTGTAACTCCCTGAAGAGCTGTTCCCCGCGACCGGTATAGTCCCAGAAATTCACATCCACATTCTGAAACCGGCGGATGACATCCCCGCTCCGGACCGCGGATGCGGACCCGAGGGGGAGGCAGTAGGAATAGCCCGCCTTGATGCGGGTGACTTGCAGGATTCCTTTCACGGTATCCTGAGTTCCAAGCACCTTCTTTGTCACCGGGTGAATGATCTTTTCTCCGGGGGTCACGACGCTGAAGATGTCGCCGACGGCAATCTGCTGCCGCGCATCCAGATCGATAATGAACTCCTTCCCGGCGGGTTGGATGACGTATCCCGAAACCGGCGCGAAATCCCGAACCAGCGCCTCATTGACGGCCGCCGAAGCGTTCAGGATGGGAATCAGCAGGAAAAAGGCGACTACAAAAGAGGTTGCCCGTAGTGTGACCGTCAACATACTCGTTCTCCTTTCGGACAGGGGGAAAAGGATGTCTTCATAGCCCCCCTATCACATCCAGCCAGCTGTCGCATCCTGATTTCGAACTTCTTCATCTCCGTCTTCCTTTGCAAAAAAGGCAGCTGATCCGTGGCATGACAGCTCGTGGAAAAAATGGGGGGATTGCTTCTCCCCCCGATTACAAGAAGGAGGCCCATGTTCTGAGCCTTTTGAAGCTCCGCGTGGTTTAGAAACGCATTTCCCATTTTGCACCGGCGACGAATGTTCTTGGCTCTTTCGCGCCGGAGGTCTTGGTCATGTCGTTAATAAAATCTATTTCAGGCACGATCTTGAAGTTTTTGCTGACCTGATACTGGGCGTTGATGAAGGTGGCAAGGCGCTCGTCGGCATGGGTTACCCTGTTGTCGTCAACGACGTAGGAGGCCCCAGCATAGAGGTTAAGCTTTTTGTTCACGGTGTAGCCGACCTGTCCCCACCCGCCGTAGGTGTAGGCATCGACACCATTGAACGTATCGTAGTATCCACCGGTGCTCGTGGAGGAAGGTACGGCAACGTAGGCCGTGTTGGCGGAACTCATCAGGTCACCGGTATTGCGCCCGGTGAACACATTGTATGATAACTCAACAGGAGCAAGGTCGACCTTGCCGTGGAAAAAGACCAGATAGGAGTGGATGTCGGTTTTTACCGGGGTCGCATTTGCTGTTGAGACTGTTTCAATATTATACATGTTGTAGGCAACGCCGCCGCCGTAGGTCCAATTGTCCAGTTTGCCCTCATAACCGGTTACGATTTTGGGCATAATGGTGTTGTAATTGGTATACGTCGACGCGTAAAGATTTCCGGTCTGGGAATATGCGGCTGTTGCATCTGAGCTTGTGACGTTACTGCTGTTGTTTGACGAAGCACCGACCCTGGGCTGCATAAGCGTGAAATAGAACCCGTTGTTCATGGTCAGCTTGATGTTGGCATAACGGCCGTCCCACAGGGAGCCGTAGGCATTCATGCCGCCATCGCTGTCCCATACCTGCTGGGTGCGGTAAACATAGGGGCTGGGGGTTTTACCGATACGCAGCTTGCCGTTGCCGAAATCCCATTCTGCGAACAGCAAACGTAGTTCAAGCCCTTTTGAATAGGCCTTGGGGTTGTAGGCCCCCAGCTCTGCGACCGCGGAAAAATCACCTTCCTTTGCGCGCACACCCACCAGACTGTCACCCATCAAGTCGAGGCTGAAGTCACTGTCGCTTCTTTTGTCGCCAGCCGTGTTGTAGTACTGATTCTGGGTCCAGAACGTCCCCACCTTGACGGAACCGTAAGCGTTGAAGTCGATGGCCATGGCCGGGAGCGCAAACGCTATCGCCGCTCCAAAAGCAACTGCCCCAATAAAACCTCTCTTCATTATCATCTCCTTATGTTGAATTTTCCGATTGGCCGGTGCCAATTGGCCATACACGAGCAAAAGTGACATACGGATATCCAGACCGCCTGCCTGCTCCCCTTCCCCTCTGATGCAGGAGGGGAAGGGGAGCAGGAGGGACTATTTCGTGATACCCGCGTATTTCAGAGCATTTTCAGCAGCAATACGACCGGAGTTGACGGCATAGCCGGCGGTCCCGCCGCCCAGAAGCAGATCGTAGCTGTCGCCGTACATACCGCCGGAATCGGTGCCGACGGCATACAGACCAGGAATGGGAGCTCCCTTGGTGTTGACGGCTTCGGCTTCGGCCGTTACCTTGACGCCGCCCAAAGTGCCCAGGTGGCGAGGCAACAGCTTGGTTGCATAGAACGGTGGAGTTGCGATCGGACGGAGGAATTTTGCCTGTTTATTGAATTCGGAGTCTTCACGGGTTGCGGCAGCCTTGTTCATTTTCTCCACGCTGGCTTTCAGGACAGCCGCATCCATACCGAGCTGCTTGGCAAGGTCTTCGAGAGTGTCGGCCTTGAAGACGTTGCCCCGTTTGCGGGCCAGTTCCTTGTTGAACGCATCTTCCCATTTGGTAAGTTTGGTCCCTTGGAGAACCCATTCCCCCAGAGGCATTTCAATACCCTTTTCAACGGCAAACTTCCTGGTGGCGTCATCGTAGATGGAGTATGCCGTGCCGCCGACCCTGGTCAGGGCATTGCCGGCATAGGGCCAGTACTCGATGCTGGATTCGTCGGTGTAGCGTTCGCCGCGAGGAGTCACCCAGAAGTAAGGCTGAACGGCCAGGGCGATCATCTGGTCAGCCGGATGGAAGCCGGCCAGGCCGGGGCGGTACGCCTGGACGGTGGACATGCCCTCGAGGGCAGCGCCGGCCGCCTCCGCCATTCTAATGCCGTCGCCGTCTTTGCCTATCTGACCGACGGGGATGACATCAGGGTAATCCTTCACATATTTCCTCATCATCTCCTTGTTGTTGGCAAATCCGCCGGTGGCGATCACAACCGCCTTGGCGTTGATCCTGATCTTTTCCCCGGACTTGTCCTTGGCAAAAACGCCAACAACCTTGCCGTTCTCGGTGATCAGCCCCGTACCGGGGGTTTCGAGGAGAATCTTGCCGCCATGGTCGAGGACGTATTTGTTGAAAACGTTGATCATCCTCTGGCAGTGGAAATCACGCGGGTCTTTTACCAGATCCGGGCCGGGAGCAATGACATGCCAGGTAAGAGGTCCACCAAAACCGCCGACGCCCACATACTCGATCTTGACGCCCAGGTTATCGAGCCAGTCGATGGTTTCGGCCGACTTGTCCACAAACGCCTTGGCCAACGCACCGTTGGCCTTCCAGTGGCTGTAATTCATGATGAGCTTGAAGGCGAAGGATTTGGACACGTCGATACCGATACGTTTCTGGATCTTGCTCTCTGCCGCGAAGACGCCTTCGCAGAAGCTGCCGGTGCCGCCGACCTTGGGCTGCTTCTCAAGGACAATGACCTTGGCTCCGCCCTGTAGCGCCTCAACGGCGGCCGCCAGTCCGGATGTTCCGGCACCGACAATGGCAACATCGGTATCCATGGTTTTTTCCGCCAGAGCCGGTACTGCCATAGCTGTTACCAGCGCCAGCGCCAAGCCAATCTTTCCGAAAAACCTCTTCATTGCTTCCTCCTCGTGTAGTGTGGTATACCCATTGTTAGGGCATCCTAATGCCATACTTGGGTCTCTACTGTGGTAAACACGACAAAAACAGCGAGTGATCTCGATGGCTACTTGACCTTGAAATCAAACTCGCTATGACACTCCAGACAAATAACCTCGCTCGGTTTATGTATGCCGTGGCACTTGGTGCAAGCGAGTTGCCCCAAATGAGAGTCGTGAGGATTAACCGGCAGGGATTTGGTCAGGGCGGCAACCTTGCTGTAATCGCCGTGGCACTCCATGCAGGCATCCGGCGTCGCAGCCGTAACCGGCTTATCCGTCTTGTGACAATCGGCGCATTTCAATCCTTCCTTGGCATGCTTTCCGGACAGCTCCTGTGCGTATGCACCAGCCGACATGAGCATTCCGTTCACTATGAGAACGGTGGCGTAAGTCCCGAACTTCAATTTGTTCATCTTCAACACCTCCTTTGTTTCAAATGATTTTGTATGTGTTCCGGTGGTTGTCGGATTGGGTCCACGAAATTTTTTCTCTGGAACTCGTTGTCTGATTGTCGGACAAGGGAGAGCATCAGCCGTGCCACTCGTAACAAACGCGTAACATATTGATTACACTTGATTAGCAATTGTTTATCTCGACGGACTTATTTAATTTTGATATAAGCTGTTTTATTATGAAACAATTGGAGGGGCGATGAAGGTCGATGATTTGGACTTGCGGGAGTTACTTTCGTTCAATCCCAAAGGCGGCTCGATTCAGTTCATGGATGAGAGGGCTCTCCTGTTCGATGCCGCCGCCTTGGGACTGCTGCGCAAAGAGCTCATCGACAACCTTGGCATGTTCGCCGCCCGCAGCATTCTCACCCGTTTTGGCTATGCCCACGGCTGGCGGACCGCTGAGAATATGCGATCCAAAATGCCGGAGATCTGGAAAGAGGCGAAAGGAAAAGCGGGGCCCAAATTCCATTCGTTAACCGGCTTGGTCAAAGTCAGAAACTCCAAGCGAACCAAGGGAGAAGGCGACGAACCACTAATAGACTCGATATGGGATGAAAGCTTCGAAGCAGAGCAACACCTGCTGCATATTGGACTGGAGAAGGAACCGGTTTGCTGGACGCTGGTAGGCTATGCCAGTGGATTTGTCTCCTGCATTGAAGGCCGGGAAGTGTACTTCATTGAAGACAAGTGTCGCGGGAAAGGGGATGCCACCTGCCATGTGGTGGCGCATTTCAAGGAAAAATGGGGGACGGAGATCGGACCCCACCTTACCTACTACCAAATGGAGTCCTCATCGGCAATATTGAAGGAACTCAGCGACAAGCTCCATTGTATCGAAAACCGACTAAAGAAACGGAAAGAGCAACTTGCGTTCCTCGAGGACAATGAAGATGCCGACCAACCCATCACGGCGCGGAGCGCGGCGATGCGGAGTATCGTCGATATTGCCCGGCGTATCGCCGCTGTTGACTCAACGGTGCTCATAAGTGGAGATAGCGGCGTCGGCAAGGAGCGAATTGCCCGCTTCATCCATGACCAATCCGCACGGGAGTGCCTGCCATTTGTTGCCGTGAACTGCGGCGCACTCACCGAAACATTGCTGGAGAGCGAACTATTCGGGCACGCCAAAGGAGCCTTTACCGGCGCGGATAAGGACCGGCAGGGCCTTTTCGAGGCGGCTACCGGCGGGACGCTGTTCCTGGACGAAATTGGCGAGGTGTCGCCGGGCATGCAGGTAAAGCTGCTGCGGGTCTTGCAGGAGCGCGAGATACGGCGCGTGGGTGAGAACAAGTCCCGCCCTATCGACGTCCGGGTGGTCGCCGCAACGAACCGGAATCTGGCGAATGAGATTAACGCAGGCCGCTTCCGCCAAGACCTTTATTATCGCCTGCGGGTGATTGAACTGCGGGTCCCTCCACTACGTGAACGCCATGAGGATATTCTGCCCTTGGCGCGTTTTTTTCTCACCAAGATAGCCAAAAATCTGAGGCGTTCCATAACGGGTTTCACACCAAGCGCCGCTGACCGGCTGCTCCGTTACGACTGGCCGGGCAATGTTCGGGAACTTCAGAATTCCGTAGAATATGCCGTTGCACTGTGCCAGGGCAGCCAGATTGATGTTGACGATTTCCCCTGCGAGTTGCGGGTCGTGCCCCTGACGCCTGTGGTGTCGGGCTGCATGCGCTCCCTGAGTGAGATAGAGCAGGACTATATTCTGGGAGTTCTTCATGCCATGGATGGCAAAATATATCCTGCGGCGGCCGTGCTGAAGATCAGCGTGGCGACACTCTATCGCAAGCTCAGAGAATACGGGGTTCAGTGAGCCACAGGGAGCGAGTCGCGGGCTGGAACAATAGCATCATTACCCTTTTACAAGAAATGCGCAGCCTTCCCCAAAAATAGCCACAAACATCCCCTCAGATAAACCGTCCATTCCCGCTTACCGGATGGATCTTCTGGCAAACCTATGAGGCAGCTACAAAAACAGGCATTTGCAATATAATGCAAATGCCTGTTTTTATCTGGTGGAGCTGATCGGGATCGAACCGACGGCCTATGCGTTGCGAACGCATCGCTCTCCCAACTGAGCTACAGCCCCAGATCATATGAATTCTACGGTGTTTCCGCCTGCTGCAAGATCACGGTAAACACGGCTCCGCTACCTTCGTTTCTCGCCTCGATGCTACCACCGTGATTCTGCAGGATACGGTTGACGATTGCAAGCCCCAAGCCGGTGCCGTGAGGCTTGGTGGTGAAGAAGGGGGTGAAGATCCTCGGCAGCATGTCGGCTGGTATGCCCCCGCCCGAGTCCCGTATGCTAACCAATATGCATTTTTTGTCAAGGGATACTTTTCTAAGCGAAACATGAAGCGAGCCACCGTCAGACATCGCTTCACAGGCGTTCAACATGATGTTAAGAAAAACCTGCTTAAGCTGGTACGCATCCCCCAGGGTCGGCCAGGGGCCGTCTTCAAACGATCTGGCAAGGGTGACGCCATGGTCCTCGAGAGTCGTGGCGCAGCTTGCAAAACAATCCTCCAGGATATCGCCCACGTCGCAATTGCTGTAGCAGATGGTCGGCTTGCGAGAAAAACCCAGGATATCGGCCAGCATCCGCTCCAATCGGCCGATCTCCTTCACGATGGTGTCGGCGTACTGGTGTTCCCGGGAATCGCTGGCGAGCCCTTTGACCAGCCGTCCGGCAAAACCGCCGATGGTTACGAGTGGATTTTTGAGTTCATGGGCCAGGTTCGCCGCCATCTCGCCTATGGCCGCCAGTCGTTCGCCATGGACAAGGCGTTCCCTGGCATCACGCAGGTTGGAGTGGGCCTCTTCGATGCGGTTGTAGAGCATGGAGTTTTCAACCGCCATGCCGGCCTGATTGGCGATGAGTTGAAGAAAATGCAGGTCGTCGCGGCCGATCAGCTTGTTTGAAACCGGATTATCCACGACAATGATCCCCAAAGCCTTGTCCCGGGCGACGAGGGGGGCGACGGCAAAAGCCGTGATGCCAAGGCGCTGGATGAAATCGCAGGACTCACAGACTTGGCAACCGTCTTCGCCCAGGGCATAGAGGCGGTGCTCGCGGACGACACGCCGCATGATGGTGCAATCCGCACCGGCCTCGATGCGGGTCGAGCGGACGTGTTTCGAAAAGGCGGACTCCCGCTGGTGGACAATCGCGTCATCATCCATATCCCAGCGACTGCTGAGGGCGTCGTCGCCCCCCACCACCTTCAACCCCTCGGCGGTATCCCGCGTGATGCCGAGCATGCCCTGCAGCATACCCGATTTTTCGTTGCGCAGGAACAGCATGGCTCGTTCAAAGATCCCGGTAGTGCGGGAGGTGAGGGCAGTGAGAATGAGATGGGTGAGCTTGTTGAGACGAATGGTGGACAACATGGTATTACTGAACTGATAGAGGATCGTCAGTTCATCCAGTTGTTTTCGAGGGACGGTCTGTTGGGGAGGGGTGCGGACTTCCATGTCGTACACCTGCCGCAGGGTATGCGGGGGTTGCCGGATGCCTATTTACGGCGTTCTTTCTCTTCTTCTTCCATTTTGCAGTTGATGCAGAGCGTCGTCACCGGCCGCGCCTTGAGGCGCGCTTCACTGATTTCCTCGCCGCACTCCTCACATATGCCGAATTCACCGGCATCGATGCGTTCCAGGGCGTCCTTGATCTTGTTGATCAACCTGCGTTCCCGGTCACGGATGCGCAGTTCGAAATTACGGTCCGATTCCTGGGTGGCGCGGTCGGTGGGATCGGGGAAGTTGGATGCATCGGAGGTCATTTCCGTAACAGTCTTGTCTGCCTCGCCGAGCAGAGACTTCATCTCTTCGATCAGAACATTTCTGAAATATTCAATCTTTTCCGCTTCCATGGCCTGCTCCTGGATTCATATAAATGTACAGATTTTATAGGTTACCGCACGGCAAGTCCAGAAAAAAATGGCCGCAGGCCCGACCGGCCGCTATTCCAGGACATGGTTCATGGCCTCCTCAACCGAAGAAACCCCTACCAGCCTGATCTTCCCTTTCTTGAGCCTTTTCAGGTTGCCTGCCGGCAGGATGGCTGTCCGGAAGCCGAGCTTCTCCGCCTCGGCTATACGCTGCTCCGGCTGGGTCACGGCCCGCACCTCGCCGGCCAGCCCCACCTCCCCCAGGACAACGCTCTGGGGGGCGATTACCTTGTCCAGGTGGCTGGAAGCCACCGCCATGATCATGGCCAGGTCGGCTGCCGGCTCGTTGAGGCGCACCCCTCCGGCGGCATTCAGGAAAATGTCCTGCCCGCCCAGATGCAGCCCAACCTTTTTTTCCAATACTGCAACCAAAAGCGCCAGGCGGTTGTGGTCAACCCCAATGGTCGTGCGACGGGGGACGCCGTAGGATGACTGGCTCACCAGCGCCTGAAGCTCAACCAAGAGCGGCCGGCTTCCCTCCAGGGAGGTGGTGACCACGGAACCGGCGACACCGAGAGGCCGTTCGGCAAGAAAGAGCTCCGAAGGGTTATCCACGCAGCACAATCCCTCCTGTTTCATCTCGAACACGCCGATCTCGTTGGTGGAGCCGAAACGGTTCTTGACTGCCCGCAGGATACGGAAAGGGTGGCTACCGTCCCCCTCAAAGTACAACACCGTATCCACCATGTGTTCGAGCACCCGCGGCCCGGCAATGGCGCCGTCCTTGGTGACATGCCCCACAATGAAGGCCGGGATATTATTTCCCTTGGCCAAAAGCATCAGTTTGCCGGCCGACTCCCTGACCTGGCTGACGCTGCCGGGGGCGGATTCCAGGGAAGAGGTCCAGACCGTCTGGATGGAGTCCACCACCAGCGCTTGTGGTTTGAGAGCTATGGCATGGGCTATGATGGCCTCCAGCGAGTTTTCCGCCAGAACCAGGAGTCCCTTGTGAGAGACCCCCAACCGCTCTCCCCGCAGGCGGGTCTGAGAGGCGGACTCCTCGCCGGACACGTACAGCACCGGACCGCCGCCGGCCGCCAGGTTGTGCATGGCCTGGAGCAGCAGGGTTGACTTGCCGATGCCGGGGTCTCCCCCGATCAGCACCAGGGAGCCGGGGACGATACCGCCCCCCAGCACCCGGTCCAGTTCGACGATGCCGCAGCTTATGCGCGTTTCCGACTGGGCCGGCACATCGCAGATCGGCACCGGGCGGGAGGCCCCGCCCGCCGGCAAGCCGTGGGCCGGTTTGGCGACCGCCTCTTCGGCCATGCTGTTCCAGGCACCGCAATCGGGGCATTTCCCCAGCCACTTTGGCGACTGGCAGCCGCATTTCTGGCAAGTAAAAACAGTTTTATGTTTCACGGTTCAAACCTCGATGCTTTATGTGGCTGATGTGAAGACGTCTCGGATTCAGGTTTGACAAAATCCCGCCGTAATTCGTATAGTATTGCACATTACCCCGGCATTCCACAAGGAACCGCACATGCAAGTAACCAATCCATCCTCGCCTCCCACTGTCCTGGAGGCCTTGGGCAACGTCAGCCGGGCGTTGCGTGCATGGCAGTTCTATCCCAAAGGGCACCCCAGCCGCAAGAACAGCATCCTCCAAGCGCACCAGACCCTCCTGCGGGCGCTGGACGGCACCACTCTTTCCCTTTTGTGCGGACGTACCGGGTTCAGCCTGCCAAACGGCGAGACCTTCAAGGATAGCATGCGAATAGCCGCTTCCCTCTCCTTCGAGCTTTTTGCCCGACGCGCGCAGAAGATCACCTTTCTCGGCGACCTGTTCCAGGAAGACCTTCTGGATTTCATCAGGGTTATATCGCTTTCCCCCGACGCCGTCCAGCAGGCCGGTGGCCTGGAAAAGGTCATGCAGGAGCACGGCATCCGCACCATATGGGCCAACGAACTCGACCTTTCCACCATCCTGGACAAACGTCGCGAGGTTGAATCACGGGGGGTGACCCCACCGGGACTTGACGAAATCGAAGACGATGGCCTGGAATTCCTGGACACACAGGAGTCTTCCGTGCCCCCCCCCGAAAACATCGACCCGGAACAGGCGTTGCGCGGCCTCTTGAACCGCTTGAGCACAACTGCTGACGAAGATATCTACCCGATGCTCGCCCGCCAGGGCATTACCTGCTGCGAAGCCCTCATCGCCCGCCATGAGCCGGCCCCGGTGCTTCCCGTCGTGGAACTGTTCGCGCAGCATGCCTCCGACCCGAGCCGCGGCAACAAGATCATGGAGGTTGCGCGGGTCGGCCTCGAACAACTGGCAGCACGGGAGGAGTTTCTCGAATTTATCCTCGACAGCCTGAGCGCGCCCGACGGGGTTTCCCCCAAAGGTGCCCTGGCCGTGATGACCACCGGCGGCCAACCAGCCGTCGGCCGTGCCGTCGAAAAACTGGCCACGACCGAGAACCTGGCCGTGCGCAAAAAGCTGACCATGCTGCTGGCTCGCCTGGGTGAACCAGCCGTAGCCCCGATCCTGTCGATGCTGGACGACAATCGCTGGTATATGGTCAGAAACCTGGCCGCTATCCTTGGGGATATCGGTAGTCGAAAGGCGGTCCCCCAACTGGAAAAATGCCTGCGACATTCCGACACCAGGGTTGCCAAGGAAGCCATCCGCAGCCTTGCGAAGATCGGGGGGCAGCAGGCGGAGACCGCTGTCATCGCCGTACTGGACGGGACAGATTCCGCCTTGTGGCCCCAGGCGATCGCCTCGCTCGGCGGCATGAAGAGCCGCAAGGCCTTGGCCGTACTGTTGCAAATTGTTTGCGACAACGACAGGTTCCTGCAAAATCTCGCCCTGAAATGCGATGCCCTGACGGCGATCGCTATGATCGGCGGGCAACAGGCGACCCCCCGCCTGGTAAAACTCCTGGAAAGCAGGCACATTATCTCGCGCAGCCGCTGGACGCAGCTCAAGATTTCGATTGCCGCCTGCCTGGCCAAGCTGGACGACAGCCGCGCCCTTCCGGCCTTGAGAAGAAAAGCGCGGGGATCGGGTGAACTGGCCCGAGCCTGCACCGAAGCGCTCAACTCCATCGAACGGACAAAGGACTGACTATGGAGGAGGTCGATAAGCAGCTTGCCTTACGGATGATCACCCTCTTTTCGGGGGCGGTCAAGGGAATGGCCTTCTACCCCGAATCCCATCCCGCCATCCGCCAACCCCTGCTTGAGCTGGACAAACTCTTCGGTGCCGCCTTGGCCCGAAGCACCGACCTCACCTGGGGGGTCATCGATGGTGTCATGTTCTTCGGGAAACACCTCTTCATCGCCCCCACCACCGCCATTGCCGACCTGACCAACCGGATGATGGAGAAAGAAATCGACCGGATTGTCATAAAGAACGGACTTGCCTTCGACGAGTTGCAGGGGTTTGTGCGCCTTCTCTCCGGCAAATCAGCCGGATTCGACGACCTCTCTGCCCGGATGCACCAGAAGGGGATACACAACATCCTGGTGGTACGGCAGGAGGGTGCTCCCTTGCCGGAGCAGCCGGAAGAAAACGGCGACGAGAATGGGGACGGCTACGCCTTGGCTACCTACGGCCAAGCATTGGGAGCGATCCGCGGCATCTGTCTCGATATCGAACAAGGACGGATTCCCAGCAGTGCCGCGGTGATCGGCGTGGTGGACCGGTTGGCCGGCATCACCATGCGGGAGCCTTCCGCCCTCCTGGGTCTGGCCATGATCAAGGACTATGACCATTACACCTTCAACCACTGCGTCAACGTCGGGGTGCTGGCCATGTCCCTCGGTGCCTCCCTCGGCATGGACACCGAAGACGTCAAGGAGGTCGGTATAGCCGGGCAGTTGCACGACATCGGCAAAACCCTGATACCAAAGGAAATACTCAACAAACCCGGCAAGCTGTCCAGCGCAGAGTTCCATGAGATGAAACGCCATTCGGAGCTGGGCGCCAAGATCATCCAAGAGATGGATGGGATCTCCCCCCGAATCGCCCAAGCCGTTCTGGGGCACCATCTGCACTACAACCGCAGCGGCTATCCCGAATGGGCTCGCCGGTTCGACTACAACCGGACGGCCGACATCATTGCCATCGCCGACACCTACGATGCCATCACCACCCTGCGTGTCTACCAACACCCCGTCACCCCCCATGCCGCCCTGGCGGTACTGCAAAAATTGGGTGGAACCATCCTGGATGGCGGCCTGGTGGCTCGCTTCATGGAGATGATGGGCAAATACCCGGTGGGGACGCTGGTACGCCTGGACAACAACGAGGTGGCTCTGGTCCAGCGGCCCAACCCGCTGGATGAAGAGGCCCCGGTGGTCAGGATCGTGCTCGAACAGGACGGCGCCCGTCTCCCGCTACCCCGTGAACAGCGGCTGGTGGAGCGCGACGGTTCGAGCTACGCCAGAATTGTGGCGGTGGTTGACCCGCTCTTGAAAAATATCGACGTGGGGAGACTGATCAACCGGGGGCATTACTGAAGACGGGGAGGTAGCAGGCCGCTATTTTGCCTCAATTGTCGTCGGGAAGAAGGAAAATTCCAGCGGAAGCAGGCTGAGTGCCGTGGCAGCGGCCTGGCGGGTAGAGGCGTGGGGCGAGACCAGGAGCGCCGTTATGCGCGCCTCGGACGCAAGGTCCTTGAGCCGGGCCAGCGCCAGGGCGGCCTCAGCCTCAAGGACACCATCCGTCGCATCCAGAAACGGGCGCAACCGTTCATACAGAAGCGGCGAAGGAGGAAATCCGGCCATGGCCGCAATTGCCCGCGCCCGAATGGCCGCATCCTGATCGGCGAGCCGCTCCAGCAACACCGGCAGTGTGGACGTAACGGCCAATCGGCCCAACACTTCCACGGCTGCGGAACGAATGTCCGCCTCCGGCCGGCCGGCGCAGTAAACCAGCGGGGCAACCACCCTGTCTCCGCCGATCTCGCCCAAGGCATAGATGGCGGCAACCCGCGAGCCCATGTTCCCGGTTTTCAGGGCGTGCAGTATCTCGTCGACGCCGCTGGTCGCCTCCAGCCGCTCGATTGCCGTGGCAACGGCATCGCGCACGTCCGGGTCCGCATCCTTCAAGAGCAGCCGCAAGGCATCGATTCTCGTCCGAACAATCTCGCTCATGGCTGAATTTGTAGCAGATCGGGGCTCGGGACACAACCCCCTTCTTCCGATATATCTTGTCCAGACAGAAAGGGTTTGGTATAGTAGCGGACAAAAGTTGTCAAGAATAGCTGGCTATTGGAAAACGCCACGAGGCATACCGGATAGGTAGCCGAGGCTGCGAGTACCGCAGACGGCTCTCCGTAATAGTTTTTCAACAGCCTGATAGAGGATGTGCGACAGCGCCGTCGTGATTCACTGCAAGAAACGACGAAAAGGAGAACTATCACCATGCTGGGAACTGTTGAAATCAAGCCGGGACTCTACTGGATCGGGTCGGAAGACCCGGACCTGCGCACCTTTGACGACCTCTTCCCCACCGAACACGGCACCACCTACAACTCCTACCTCCTCAAGGGGAGCGAGAAAATTGCCATCATCGATACGGTCAAGGCCAAGCGGGTCGATGAGTTCATGGACAAGGTCAAATCCCTGGTCGATCCGAAGAATATCGACTACATCATCGTCAATCACGCCGAACCCGACCACTCAGGGTCGCTCTCCTACCTGCTGGAGCACTGTCCCCAGGCTACGGTGGTATCGACCACCGCCGCCAAGACCTTTCTCACCAACCTGATGCACAAACCGTTCACCTCCCAGGTGGTGAAGGACGGCGACACCATCGACCTGGGAGGCCGTCAGCTGCGCTTTATCATGGCCCCCTTCCTGCACTGGCCCGACACCATGTTTACCCGCCTGGAGACAGAAAACATTCTCTTCACCTGCGACGCCTTCGGCGCCCACTACTGCAGTCCGGGCCACATCTTCAACGACGAGTTGGAGGACATCACCTCGGCGCGCCAGTTTTACTTCGACTGCATCATCCGCCCCTTCAAGGACAAGGTGCTGTCTGCGGTGGAAAAAATCCGCCACGATGTGATCGACATGATCTGCCCGAGCCACGGCCCGATCATCAGGAAAGATCCCTGGAAGGCCATCGAGCAGTTCGAGAGCTGGAGCAAACCGACGACCCTGGTGAAAAAGATCTTCATCCTCTACCTGTCGCCCCACGGCAACACGGAAAAAATGGCCGCTGCAGTCGCCGACGGAGCCAGGGCCGACGGGGTGGAGGTCATCAGCTATCATATCGTCCACCTGAGCGCCGACGAGGTGCGCAACCTGTTGGAAGAGGCCGAAGCGCTGATATTCGGCATCCCCACCATCAACCGCGACATCCCCAAGCCCATGTGGGACGTGTTGGCCTACCTCAGCACCGTCAAGCTCAAGACCGGCCTGGCAGCGGTATTCGGCAGCTATGGCTGGAGCGGCGAAGCCTGCAAGATGGCCGAAGACAGGCTGAAGGGGATCGGTTTCAAGCTGGTGAGCGAATCGGTCCGCACCCCCTTCACCCCCAAGGAAGAGGTCCTGGAGCAGTGCCGGGCCTTGGGCAGGGCCGTGGCCGAGGCGGTACAGGCAAAGGGCTGATACAAGATCATTTGCAACATGGTAAGGTAAAAGGGCGCATTGTCACATGGCAATGCGCCCTTTGTGTAACTTTTGGCTCGCAACAAACTTTAGGGTCATCCATAGTTTACCCTTTGAGCCTGAAAACAAACTCAAACCCCCTGAAGCTCTCTCAGCCGTTCCAACATCCTCCCCACATCGGTGGGGCCGCCACTGCCCCTGCGCTCCAACAACGGCCCTACGGCCTGCTCCGGGGGGACTCGGGGCCAGGCGTTGTCGCTCAAGTGATGCAGCAGGCGCATGGTGCGGAAAGCATCAAACCAGCCGTGAAAGGCGGCCATCAAGCGGCTCTCATCAGGGTTGTGCCGCAGCAGGTTGTCCCAGGCCGTACTGAAACCGGCTTGTTCCAAAAACCCGGCCAGATGGGGCGAAATCCCGCCCGCCCCGCGTATCAGGCCCGCACCATCCGTGCCGCCATGCCCCCTCACGCACTGTAACCACTCCCCCAGGATATCAAATAGTATCGGCTGGTAAAAAAGCAGCCGTTCTCCTCCAAACGCCAACATATCGCCCACGGCGCGGCCGGTGCCGAAGGGGACCCGGTGGGACGGCCGCGGCGAAGGATGGACGATGGTGCCCGTGAGAGGCGCGACCCCGGAGACCTTGTGCACCTGTTGGAGGAAGTAGAAGTCCTCGCCGGCCAGTCGCCGGTTCATGCCGCCGCTAACGGCGTAGGCCGATGCCCGGCAGGCCATGGCGCTCCCCACAGTGTGAAAGGCATAGGGCGAACCGGCCAGTTCCAGCCCCAGCACATAGACCCGTAGAAACAGCTCGTAGCGGTCGATGGCCGCCTGCCCGGCCGGATCGTCGGCCGGACGATGGCGATAGGGGATGCTCGCGCCCCCTTCTGCCGTGCAGGCGAAATGCCCCTCTATGGCCGCCAGGTAGTCGGGCTGGACCAAGGTATCGGCGTCGAGGCAGACCAGAAGCGGATCGCCCCCGGCAAAATCCAGGTACCCGAGGGCCAGGTCCAGACCGATCTTGCGCGCCAGGCCCACCCCCTGCTTCGGCGGCAGTTCGCGCCCCTTTGAGGCGGCATCCACCCAGTGCAGATTCTCAAGCCCGTATTCCCGCTTCCAGACAGGCAGCGACTCCAGGCACACACGGTTATCGGCCTGTTCCACGGGAGAGGCGTCGCCTCGCTGATTGACCACCACCAGGACCATGAAACGGGAAAGCAATTCAGGCGGGTTGGCGGCAAGGGAGCGGAGTGTCAACGGAAGGTTGCGGCTCTCGGCCAAGCAGGGGATGACTACGGCGCCCCGAAATGGCCCGCCGGGCCGGCCTTCGACGTGCCATGGGACGGTGACGGCGCGTTTGCGCAGGTAGGCGGCGACGGGTAAAGACGGGTGTGGCACGGTACGGGGCGTCAGCGGTCGCCCCAGCGCTTGAAGAGGTCATTGGGAACACCCAGTTGGTCCAAAACCTTGCCAACCACAAAGTTCACCAGGTCGTCCATGGTGGCCGGCTGGTGGTAGAAGGCCGGCATGGCCGGGATGATGCGGACGCCGGCGCGGGAAAGCTTCAGCATGTTTTCCAGATGGATCTCCGAGAGTGGCGTCTCCCGGGGGACCAGCAGCAAGGGACGGCGTTCCTTGAGCATCACGTCCGCCGCCCGCTCGATCAGGTTGCCGGAGGTGCCGTGGGCGATGCGCGCCACGGTGCCCATGCTGCACGGTGCCACGACCATTGCCGCCGGCGCGGCGGAACCGCTGGCGGCGCAGGCCAGCAGGTCGTCGGCCGCCACGACCTCCACCCCCAGTTTCACGCCGAGATGGGCGCAAAGCCGTGCGGTGGCGGTGGGGGGATCGCCCTCCAGGTCCAGGCCGGTCTCCTCGCGACAAACCAGTTGCCCGCTCTCGCTGACCGCCACGGTGAGCAGAAACCCCCGCGTGACGAGTTCTTCCATCAGGCGTATGCCGTAGATCGCTCCCGAGGCCCCGGTCAGGGCGACGAATATCCTTTTTTGTGTGGTCATGGCCACCTCACCAGCAGATCGGCCGCCGTGAATGCCAGGATGGCGATGCTGATATAACCGTTCATGTTGAAAAAGGCCGCATCCAATTTATCCAGATTACCGTTCCTGAGCAGCAGGTGTTCGTACAACAGCATGGCGGTGGCCACCAGAATGCCGACCAGGAACAGTACTCCCAGGTGCATGGTGACGAACAGCCAGAAAAGCAGCCCCAGCATCACCAGATGGAACAGGCGCGCCGCCCGGAGTGACCCCTTGACCCCCAGGGCGACAGGGATGGAATGGAGCCCGGCGGCCCGGTCGAATTCCAGGTCCTGAAGTGCGTAGAGGATGTCGAAGCCGGCTACCCAGAAGAGCACGATGCCCCCCAGGATCAGGGCGGGGGTATCGATGCTGCCCCTAATGGCGACCCAGGCCCCCATGGGGGCCGCTGCCAGGCAGAGCCCCAACACCACGTGAGCCAGGGCGGTAAAGCGCTTGCAAAAGGAATAGAGCACCAGGAAAAAGATGGCTATAGGGGCAAGTTTCAGGCAGAGCGGGTTGAGCATCGTGGCGGCAAAGAGCAGAAGTAGCGTAGCGGCGACTATGAAGACCAGGGTCGCACCTTTGCCGATCAGCCCGGCCGGGATGGCGCGGTTGGCGGTGCGGGGATTTCGGGCGTCGATCTCGGCGTCGATCAGGCGGTTCAACCCCATGGCCGCCGTTCGCGCGCCGGCCATGGCCAGGACGATCCAGAGGACCTGGCGGCCGCTGGGGAGGCCGTTTGCCGCCAGAAGCGCTCCGGTCAGGGCAAAGGGAAGCGCAAAGACGGTGTGGGAGAACTTGATCATCTCCAGGAATACGGTGATCTTACGTATGAGACTTGTTTCCGTTGCCATGGCTATCATTCCGGTAAACCTTTCAAAAAAATCCGCCATAAATATCAATCTGCCACAGAGACACAGAGACACGGAGAACTGCACGGAGAAAGGCAAAGACAGAATCAATCCAAGGATCTAAGATTTAGATCTTCCTCTGTGTCTCCGTGGCAGATTTGAGTTTCTAAAACCCGTATTCCCGCCAACGCCGCGCCACCTGCTCCTCAACTGCCTCGTCCGTGACGACCGGCTGGCGGGGAAGGCGGCTGCCGGTGGCATCCAACGCCAGCCGCGTGCCGCTCTCGTCCCGGATCAGGTCGTGGCCGGCGTCCACCAGGTTGATACCGCGCCAGGCCGCCCGGGAAAGGTCTGCCGCCCCGGTTGCCGCATCCACGAAGACCAGCAGCCGGGCGGCTCCGAACCAGGGGGTCCGCCAGAGCGACCCGGCAATCTCCCTTACCACGCCGGGGTGCGGGTTTTCAAGGGAAATGATGGCGCTCTGGTGGAAGACCCACTCCAAGGGGAAACAGATATCGGCGACAGCGGGCGACAGCCGGCGTACAAAGGCCAGCAGCAGCCGCTCCCAAGCCTTGGCCATCCAGCAGTCCTCCATGGGGGGAGGTCCCACCAGCGTTGCCGGGATAACGGGCTCCGGCCGAAGGCTGATGGCGGTCACCCGCACCAGGGCGGCGGACCCAGGGGGCGCATAGAAGCCGGTATGGTTGCCGAAGGGGCCCTCCATGACCGTCTCACGCGGATCGGCATAGCCCTCGATCACCGCCTCGCAACCGGCAGGAACCCGCAATGGGAGGCTCCCACAGGCGGCCAGCGCCAACGGGACACTCCGCAGGAACCCGGCAAAGGTCATCTCGTCCAGGTCGCCCGGCAACGGCAGCAGGGCACTGAAGAGCGCCGCCGGGGGGCCGCCCAGGCAGATCGCCACCGGCATCGGCTCACTGCGGCGACGGTAGTGCTCGAAATGCCGCGCCGCGCCGCTGGCCGGATGCCAGCGCACGGCCAGCTCACGCGGCCCGCGTACCTGGCAACGGTACATGCCGCAGTTGGGGCTGGTACCATCCGGGGCGGCGGTGAACACCTGGGGCAGGGTGATATAGCGCGGATGCCCCTCCCCTGCGCCGTCGCCCGGCCAGCTCTGGAGAAACGGGAACCGGCACAGGTCGGGTGTTGCCATCGTCACAAGGTCGGCATCCTGTCCGGCAACGGGTGCGAAACGGGAAAACTGCGGCTGGCTGGCGATCTGGAGGTCGAGACGGGCAACACCCAGCTCCGGCACCGGGGCGAGTAGTGCCGCCATGCGCTCCGTCAACAGGTCGAGGCGGTCCACCCCCAACGCCAGGCAAACCCGCCGCAGGGAACCGAACAGGTTGGTGGCCACGGGGAAGCTGCTCCCCTTCGGGCGCAGGAAAAGAAGTGCCCGGCCACCGTCCGGCTGCTTGCAGACCCGGTCGGTAATGGCGGCTATCTCCAGAACGGGGTCCGCCTCCACCCGAATGCGGCTGAGTTCGCCCCGTTCTTCCAGAAGAGCGAGGAACTGGCGGAGATTATGAATCGGTGCGGTCATTTTCACTGCTCCGGCGTGACGGCAGGATACGGTTCATGGAGAGTATGGCAGGCGTGGGAAACGGGGCAGGCAGATTCGCCTATCGTGGCTTGATCAGCCGGGCCGGGGTTACATCCCCCATGGACAGTTCGCGTAACAGCCCCTTCGTCAGAAACGCTTCGGCCTCCTCCAGCGCGGCGGGGGTGAACGGCACATGGTCCAGTTTGCCCCCTGCCATCGTGCCGTGCCCGCCGGCCATTCCCTTTCCCGCCACCAGGCTCCTGATCGTCTCCCCGGCGTTGAGGAGGCTGCTCGTCGTGCGAAGGGAGAGTATCACCTCGTCATTATAATGCCCCATGCTCAGCACGGTCTCGACCCCCTCCAGCCTGATCAGGTAGTCGGCGACCTCCGCCACCATTTCGGGAAAGCAGATGGCCATCAGGTTCACCACCAACAGCTTCCCGTATATCATCGTGTTTTCAAGGCCGTTGTGGATCGCCAGGAAGTACTCCACCGGCAGTTTGGGATGGGTTATCTCATACAAGATCAGTTTGTTCGCCACCGGGAAGAGGCGTAGGTATGCGTCCCGGTCGGGCCGATTCGCCTCACGGCCCAGGTCCTGGGTCTCGGATTTGATCGCATAGAACAGGGCCGTGGCCAGTTTCGTGCCGATGGTGATATTTTGCGCCACCAGATACTCGTAAAGAATGGTGGCGGTAACGCCGTAATCATCGCGGATATCCACCCAACGACATGCCATGCTCGCTTCTCGCGGGGGATGATGATCGATGACGATATCCACCCGGCAACCCGGGGGAAGGGAGTTGTTGCCCGTGCCCGGTTGGGTGTCGAGCATGCAGACCGCGCTGACCTCATCCAGATCGACCATGTCCAAGGGGATGAGGGTAATCTCCAACTCCTTTGCCATGGCGATGTTTTCGCTGCGCCCGATCATGCCGGAAAAGGTGATGACCGCATCCTTGCTCAACTTCATGGCCAGCAGGTGACGGAGTGCCATGGCCGAAGCCAGGCAATCGGGATCCGGGTTGTCGTGGATGACGATGATGGTCTTTCCCTTGCCCCGCAACCATTCCAGCATCTCGTCGGAATGTTCCTTCGAGCGCCGGAGGCTTTCCGGGATGCAGATGTCAGTCGTCATGGCGGTTCCCTTCCCACGCTGTGTCACCGAGGATTATCTGTCCAATCATATCAAACCTGCGGCAAAACGCCATATCCCTGTGCCACCGAGGGGAGAAGCCCCGTCCGGTGGAGGGGCGATGGGGCGCCTCGTGGCGGGTAGCATGAAGCTTACCATGGGGCTTTCAGTAATCCGGAGCGGATAAGGATAATCCGGCAGAGTTCCCCTACATGGATTCCGCGCCGTCCTGAGCCGGGCCATCCGGGACACAGGAATCGTCGTCTGGGGCCTCCTCATCCGGTTCTGAAGCGCTCTTATCCTTTGCCTTGGCTGCCGTTATGGCGGCCAGCACCTCTTTGAAATCAACGGTCCGGCCGGTCTCGGGGGTTATGGAGAAGCGTGGCGCATTGTAGTTGTCAAACGAGCTGACATTCTCAACACCAAACTGATAGTTCCCTTCTTTATCAGCAATGCTGAGCCGGGTCGCCAGATAACCGACATGGCCCGATTGCGCTATACCCACATCGTTTGTCATCGTCAGGGTGAATTTATCGGCAAATCCGTCCAGCACCTGTTTGCCGGTAAGCGTGAGGAGTACGTCATACTCTTTCTTGCTGATCACCCCTCCCTGAAACAGGGCCTGCGCCATGCTATCCATCATGTCCGCAACAACGGTGACGGAATCGTCATGGCCCAAATTCATCTGAATACGTCGTTCCACCCCCGTTTTCCTGTCCTGCTCGGTAAGCGGCTGGTCGGCAAAACAGGAATCATTCAGTTTGGCAACGGCCTTCAGGATTCCGTCCTTAAAGACGTTGTTAAATACATCTATATTCTTTGCCATATTCTCCGGGTTGAAGCGATCGTCTCCAATCCATTTTGAAAGATCCGGGGTACGTGCCGCACCATCCTTCAGCAACTCGTTCATATCTATCTTTATCAACTTCCCCCTGGTTTCAGGACCCTGGGGAGAGACCACATCGAGGATGGTAGTTAAAAACGATGTGCCGACATAGAGCGTCTGGGTGTTGTAATCAACCAACAGCGGCAATTTGATTGAGACCTCCACATTATCCTTGTTGTAATGCAGATCGTACAGCGCCTCCGATCTTTTGCCCTTCATATCGACCGCGCCGTCCATGTTCACGGAAAGTCCCCGAACGATATCAAGGCCCGGCTCCAAATACTTTAAACCCTTGGCCTTTGAGGCGGCGTCCGCATCCTGTTTCGGCAGGGACAGATTTGTGACCCTGCTTTTCGAGCTATAGGTAAAACCGGTTGCGTCAAAACTCTTTTTAACGGCTTGGTTAAGTTCTTCATGGGGGGATAAACTCCCGGCACAGCCGCCAATGCAGATCACCATCGTACCGATAACCGCCACAATCATCTGCTTCATGGTCTTTCGCTCCTTGTTTCCGGCAGTATCAGATAACACGACATGCGCCATAACTCCGGACATACCTCTATTCAATTCATGCGTAATTCACAAGAGCTCCCGGCAAACTGCTCACCATGGGCCTCCGGCAATCATGTTACTCTACCCTCTCGTCTTCACGATCCCCTCGGCAGCCCTGATCCCGCTGGCCCAGGCGCCGGTTATGCCGCGGGAGGTGCCGGCGCCGTCACCAACCATGTAGAGATGCGGGCTAACCCGGAAATGGGGATCGATGAAGGAGGGCTTGTTGGCGTACATCTTGATCTCGGGGTAGTACATGATGGTGCTGGGGTGCAGGACCCCGGGGACAATGGTATCGAGTTTCTTCAGGGCCGCCCAGATGTGACGCATGATCTTGGCCGGGACCGCCAGCCCCAGGTCGCCGGCGGTTACCGGGCAGGTGGGGCGGAAGGAGTAGAGGTCGTCGTTGAAGGTCTCGGCCGAGGAGCGCTTCCCCATCCTGAAATCCCCAACCCGCTGCATGAGCGGCCGGCCGCCGCCGATCTCATGGGCCAGCCGACCGAGAAAAAGAGCCATCTGCTGGCCGCTGCGGACCGGGTCCTTCAGCCCGATGGTTTTCAAGAGCGCGAAATTGACCAGGTCGTTACCGTTCTTCCGTTCCGACAGGGCATGGCCGTTGACGAGGCTGAAGTCCTCGTAGCGCTCCAGCACTACCCGGGCGTGCCCCGAGTTGGTGCAGAAGGTCCGCACCCGTTCGGGGAAGTAGAACTTGGGGTCGTAATAGTCCCTGACGATGGGATAGTTGTCCAGCCGGGTCTCGACGCGGATACCCACATCCACGATGTTGTCGATGTAGGGGATGGCGTGTTGCTCCATGATGCGTTGCAGGAAACCGAAACCCTTTCTGCCCGGCGCCATGATCACCATGCCAGCCCGGAGATGCTCCGTTCCGCCGACGGTTATGTCAACCCCATCGTCCGCCTCCCGCACATCGGTCACCTCGCGTTGCAGCTGGATGCGGACCCCGCGGTCGGCAAGCTCGGCCATCAGACGCTGGATGAGAAAGGTGCTTTGGTCGGTGCCCACATGGGCCTGGCGTATGTCGTAGAGGGTAACCCCGATCCGTTCGGCGCGCCTGCGATAGGTTTCCAGGTTTTTCTGTCCCTTGAAGGCCGGCTTGAGCCTCTCCTCCACAAGCGGCAGCAACCGTTCGGCATCTTCCCTGGTCCAGTACTCTTCGGCAAAACCGATGGGGTAGGAGTAGTTCTGCTTACAGTCGTTCAAAAGACCGCCGGAGCAGACCGTTTCCTTGTCGATCATCAGGATGGAGAGGGAGGGGAGTTTGTCGGTGAGGTGGAATGCGGCCCCGAGGGCCGCCGGGCCGGTACCGACGATGATGATGTCATAGTGATCGGATGCCATGGATGGACCTCCGGGACGTCACTCGCCGAAGCGGTTGCGGAAGTATTCCTCGCCGCGACGACGGCGGACGGCCAGGTGGTAGAGTTTGTCGTACTTGAGCGCCGCGGCGTCCCAGGTGAAACGCTTCTTCATGCCGTTCTTCCTGAGGGCCGCCAGCCCTTTGGGGTTGTTGTAGAAGGTCCAGGCCGCCCAGCCGATGGTATCGAACAGCGCGGCGGCGGTATGGTGATGGAACTTGAAGCCGTCGCCGGTCAGGGCCTGCTCGTCGAAGTTCTCCACACTGTCCTCCAGGCCGCCGGTGGCGCGAACGATGGGCGGCGTGCCGTAGGCCAGGGAATACATCTGGTTCAGGCCGCACGGTTCAAACGACGAGGGCATGACGAAGAAATCGGCGCCAGCCTCCACCTTGTGAGCCAGTTCTTCGCTGTAGCCGATGTGGCAGGCGAATTTGTCGGGATGGGCTGCAGCCATGTCGCCGAAGAAGAAGTGCGCCCAGGGCTCGCCGTTGCCGACCATGACGAATTGCACGTCCATGCCCAGAATGCGGTGCATGGCCTCGGCGATCAGGTCGGTCCCCTTCTGCTTGACCATGCGGGAAACCACGCCGAAGAGCGGTACGTCGTCCCGCTGGGGCAGCCCCATCCTCTGCTGCAGGTCACGCTTGCAGGCGGCCTTCCCCTTCTTGACCGTCCGGGCCGTGTAGGTCGCGGCAATGCAGTGATCCGTGGCCGGGTCCCACTCCTCGTAATCCACTCCGTTCAGGATGCCGTACAGGTCGGCCGCCCGATCCCGCACCACGCCCTCCAGCCCCCATCCGTATTCCGCAGTCCGGATTTCCCGGGCATACCCTTCGCTGACCGTGGAAAGCAGGGTGGCGTGGTAGATGCCCCCCTTGAGCAGGTTGACCTGGTCGTCCTTTTCCAGCTCCAGGTAGTTAAAGTGCTTCCAGCCGACGCCGAGCACCTCCATCAGGCCGGGATAGAAATTGCCTTGGTGCTGCATGTTGTGAATGGAGAGGAGCGAGGCGGAACTGCCCACGTAACGGTCGTGCAGGTAGGAGGTGTTGAGCAACAGGGGAATGGCGCCGGTGTGCCAGTCGTGGGCATGGATCACATCCGGCGACCAATCGAGCATCTTGCACAGTTCCAGGGATGCCTTGGAGAGGAAGACGAAACGGTTGTCGTTGTCCAGATACCCTTGGCCGTCCTGCTGGTAGAGTCCGGGACGACCGTAGAACTGCTCGTGTTCCAGAAAATAGATCGGGACGTCGCTCCCCGGCAACCTGCCCTCGTAGACGCCGCAGTACATGCGGCCGATGATACCCATCGGCACCACCAGCATGCCCGGCAGCAGCTTGAGGCCATACTTTTCCCGGTTGACGGCATAATAGCGCGGGATGACCACGCGGACATCATGCCCCATGCGGGCCAGGTATTTGGGCAGGGCGCCGACCACATCCCCCAGCCCCCCCTCTTTGGCAAAAGGTGCGGCCTCGGAGGAGGAAAAAAGGATGGAGAGCTTGTCGGAAGAAGGCTTCACAGTTGCTCCGGAAAAATCGGGCCGCGATGGGCCTCATCTGTCAGGCGGTTAAAAACCCGGGTTGTTCAAAAATAGTCAGATCGTCGCACCCGCAGAAGGTCCTGAGGAGGCGTAGCAGCGCTACGCCGCACGAAAGGGCCTTCGAGGATGGCGGCGAGATGGCTGTTTTTCAACAACCTCCTACTTGGGCACGCTTTCCCAGTCGGCCAGAAATTTCTTGATGCCGGCATCGGTCAGGGGATGCTTGGCAAGCTGCATGATGACCGAGTAGGGGATCGTGGCGATGTCAGCACCGATCAGGGCGGAATTGAGGACATGGATCGGGTTGCGCACGCTGGCTACGATAATCTCGGCCATATAGCCGTAGTTGTCGAAGATGGTGCGAATCTCTTCGATGATCCCCATGCCGTCCTGGGAGATGTCGTCCAGCCGGCCCACAAAGGGCGAGACGTAAGCGGCGCCGGCCTTGGCGGCCAAGAGCGCCTGCATGGGGGTGAAGATCAGGGTCACGTTGACCTTGACCCCTTTTTCCGACAGGGCCTTGGTGGCCTTGAGCCCTTCCGGAGTCATGGGCACCTTGATCACGATGTTCTTGTGGATCTTGATCAGTTCCTTGGCCTCCTTGATCATGCCGGGAGCGTCCAGGGAGATGACCTCGGCCGAGATCGGGCCATCCACAATGGAGACGATCTCCTTGATGACCTCTTTGAACTTGCGCCCGGATTTGGCGATCAGGGAAGGATTGGTGGTAACGCCGTCCACGAGTCCCAGATCATGGGCTTCGCGGATTTCCTTTACGTCAGCGGTGTCGATAAAAAACTTCATGTGTTCCTCCGTTTACGATGGTTTATGGTCAAGCTGTTCGCGAAATTTTTCCAGGCAGTCCATGGAGCAGAAATAGTGGCGTTCACCCTCGAGCCGGCCCACCACGGCATCTTCCTCGGAAACATAGATGCCGCAAACCGGGTCGCGATAGGTCGCTGCGGCCTCCCGTTGTTCCGATGCCTTGATTTCCGGCTTTTTCCCGCTTGCCAGGGCCACGACGACGCGGTAGCCGATGTAGATCAGAAGTCCCCAGATCAATAGCTTGATCACGTGTATTCTCTCCGGTTATAGTTTTACGACACTCTCATCGGACCGCAGCGTCTCCAGCAGGTTCGCAACCGTCCGTCCCAGAACCGGATGCAGCAGGCCGGGGGCCAGATCGTTGAGCGGCTGCAATACGAAGCGCCGCTCCGCCATGCGCGGGTGCGGGACGACCAGCCCCTCCTCCTCCACAATCATTGATCCGTAGAGCAAAAGGTCGAGATCCATGGGCCGCGGCCCCCACTGAACGGTCCGTATCCGGCCAAAGACCTTACTTTCAATACGCAGCAGTCGTTCCAACAGTTCGCGGGGGGAAAGTTCGGTAGCAAGCCTGAGAACACCATTGTAGAAAGAAGGCTGGTCAATGACCCCGACAGGGGACGTTTCGTAGAACGCAGACACACCCGTCACCCGACAACCGGGCAGCTTGCCGATCTCGGCCACCGCCCGCAACAGGTTGAGTTCCCGGTCTCCCCTGTTTGAACCAAGGGCGATATAGGCATCTGTCTCCACATAATGATTAAAGCATAACCGGCCGACGGCGTCAACCGCGCCGATAGAGACACAGAAACAACAGCAAAATGGCGGCATTCGGGGCAGAGGCCCTTATTGATGGCCCGCAACCAATGTCCTGCGCGGTTACTTGTTGAAAGTGGCGAAGATATACACCGCGATGGCGTGGGCTTCCTCATCCGGGAGCGTGGCCGCGTCGAATTTGAGCATGCCGGGGCCGGGGTTTCTCATGATTCTGACGATATCTGAAGGCGTGTGAATATTGTTACGCGCGAGATCTGTCCGGGAAAAGGTCTTTTCCGGGTTGACCTCATTGCCGCCATCGGCATGGCAGGCAATGCAGTTTTGCAGAAACGCCGCTTTGCCCTTCTCGAGAACCGCATCCGCACAACGTGCGGTTAAGGCCGGCAGCAGCACCGTTCCCATCATCAGGCACGCCGCAACAAACCTTGTCATACCCTTCTGCATCCGACACCCCCTCGTGTGGTTTGCCGTACCGGCGGCCAATGAGTTGAAACGCCAGGAGCGGTGTACTATCCCGCCCCTGGCCTCCGGCATGTTCTACCACCAAAACCGTTCTCTGCCATCAGACAACCGAGATATCCAGGCTCGACTCCCAGGTGCCGTGCAGATTGCAGTGCTGTGACGCAACCAGGGTTACCTTCCCGGCCGGGGCCGCTTCCTTGGGGATGACCACGTCGAACGTAAGCCTGGGCTTCAGGAACCCCCTGGGCTGAAGGTCCATGCGACCGGCCGGTTCGTTGCCGATGGCAAGGGCGATGTACTCGATCCAGTGGGTTGGCCCCATGACATGCAGGTTTTCGCCCACCGAGACCTCAACGGTAAAGGGCTCGCCGGCCTTCACCGAAGCGGGTGCCGAAATGGCCGGGGCATGGGATTTTTCCAGGGGAGTTTTCTTGGCCGGGTCCTTTACCCGGTTGATGCCCTCAAAAAGTGACTGGTCCACCTTAGTCGGGAAATAGCGCTCCGCCGCGGCCAGGGTGGAACCGATGCCGGTGGCGATCGAACCGATGGCCGTTGCCTTCAGAAAAGTGCGTCTGTCCATAAGGTATTCTCCTTTCGAGTTGTGCCGACTACTGCCCTGCTCCGTAAGAGGCCCCTCAACATTGATTATCCCTGCACTTCCGTTAAGCGTCATCACTATGATACCAAAAGGCACCTGTTGTGCAACGGCCAGCTTTTCGGGGAGAATATTTTACCTGCCGGCGTTCATTCCACCTCCACGTTCCTGATCCCGCTCGGCCGCCAGGCCGGGGAGATGACGTGCGAGCCGCCCGATCCCCTGACAGGTACAAGAGTACCGAAGGTAACGGCCATGGCGCCGAAACGCTGGTTGAGATCGTCCACGGCCCTCGCCGCGGCTACCCTCTTGCGCTCGTCCTCGAACAGGGGCAACTGCTCGGACTGGTGTTTCAGGTTCGAAAGCCGCACCCCCAACAGCCTGACCGGTTGTTGCAGTTCTATACTGTCCAGAATCGGCAGGACCGCCCGGTAGATATCATCACTTAGGCTGACATAGCCGGGAAGCGTCGTCTGCTTGCCGATACCGGTGAAAAAATCGGCGTAGCGCACGTACAGGCCGATGGTCTTGCCGGCCACACGGTACCTGCGCGCCCGGTTGCCCACCATGTCGGAGAGTTGCAGCAGGAAACGCAGGATGTCCTCCCGCGCCTCGATGTCCCGTTCCAGGGTCATGCTGTGACTGACCGATTTCACCTCACCCTCTTCCCCGCAAGGGATGACCGGGGAGTCGTCCCGGCCCAGTCCCATCTGTTTGAGATGGGTGCCGATGGCCCCAAACCTCCTGATCAGCCTGGCTTCGTCGCAGCGGCCCAGTTCGCCGCAGGTGTAGATACCCATCTGGTTGAGGTGGCGCTGCATCTTTTTGCCGACACCGCACAGCGCCCCTATGGGCAGACGCTCCATAACGGCCGGCACGTCCGGCGGGGCAATGATCGTCAAGCCGTCCGGTTTGTTCATGTCGCTGGCCAATTTGGCGAGCAGTTTGTTGTGAGCGATGCCGACGGAACAGGTTATTCCAAGGCCATCCCTGATGCGGGACTTGAGTTGGCGGGCGATGTTTTCAGCGTTCCCGAAGATAGAAAGGGATCGGGTCACATCCATGAAGGCCTCGTCGATGGATAACACCTCCACTTCTGGGGAATAATCCTGCATCATCCCCATGATCTCGCGGGAAGCCCTGGTGTAACTCCTGTTGTTGCCGGTGACGAGCACGAGGTGCGGGCAGCACCGCTTGGCCTCCCACACCGCCATGCCGGTCCTGACGCCCAGGGCTCGGGCCTCGTAAGAGGAGGTGGTGACGACGGCGCGACTGCCAGCCCCGGTGACGGCAATCGGCTTACCCCTCAGGTCGGGGCTCGCCTGTTGCTCCACCGAAGCGAAGAAGGCATCCATGTCTATGTGGAGGATGGTCCTGTTTTTCATAATCGTGCTGCCTGGGCGGCCCTGACTACCGCATCCGACGGTAGATTCCGATGACTTTGCCGACGATATTAACCTCTCCGTCCTCCGGGCGGAGGATGATGGCCTTCATGTCGGGGTTGGCCGGTTGGAGACGAATACCGTCCCGCTCGCGGTAAAACCATTTCACGGTGGCCTCGCCGTCCACCATGGCCACCACGGTATCCTTGTTCTCTGCGGTGGGCTGGGGCCGGACCAGGGCCAGGTCGCCGTCGAAAATGCCCGCCGCGATCATGGAATCGCCGCTGACCCGCAGGAAAAAACAGCCCGCACCCTTGATTTCGCCCCGATCAACGGAAAAATATCCCTGGATATCCTCAATGGCCGGCGATAGAGTGCCGGCTCGTACCGTGCCGGCGATGGGGACAGAGATCGACGCCCCCGCGGGCCTGGTCAGCGCAATGCTGCGGGAACCTTCGTCCCGCCTGAGGCACCCTTTCTTTTCCAGGGCGGCCAGGTGCTTGGCCACGGGTAGCGTCCCGCTGACCCCCAGATGGCGGGCGATCTCCCGCTGGGTTGGCGGATAGCCGGTACCATCGATGTGTGAAACAATAAAATCCAATACTTGCCTCTGACGTCCGGTCAATTCCTGCATGGCGCCCCTCCATGGTATTCACATGAATACCATATGAGAGATGAAACCAGATGTCAAGTTTGCCCGATTGCAAAAAAATTCTCGTCGGGCTTGCGATAAGTAAGTCATTTAGTGTATGTTTCTCAAAGATCACCCAGACGAGAGGCAAACATGACCAAAGCAGACATCGTGGAGAATGTAACCAGAACGTGCGGATTTGCCAAAAAAGAATCCTACGACCTGGTGGAATCGGTTTTCAGCATCGTTAAGGCCACCCTGGAAAGCGGCCAGGAGGTCAAGATCTCGGGCTTCGGCAAATTCGAGGTCAAACAGAAGAATGCCCGCCGCGGCCGGAACCCTCAAACCGGAGAATCGATCATACTCGATCCCCGGCGAGTGCTCACCTTCAAGCCGAGCAACCTGTTGAGGGCGGCAATCAATGGTGATGCGGGACAAGGGCCGGCGTGAAACGGGTTCAACTCGGCTCCACCGGCATCAGCATCTTTCCGCTCATCTACGGCACCCTCCCCTTGGGGCCCCTCCAGGCCAACCTTGTTCCCCGCGAGGGAGGGAAGCTTATCCGCCACGCCCTTGAGCAGGGAGTCACCATGCTCGACACGGCCGCCCTCTACGGGACCTATCCCCATGTCCGGGAGGGGCTCGCCGGTTGGCGGGGCGAGGTGACCATCGCGACCAAGACCCATGCCGCCGACGCGGCCACCGCCCGAGGGCATGTGGAGCAGGCCCTGCGGGAGTTGGGCCGGGAACAGCTCGATATCGTGCATCTCCACGGCGCACGGGTAGCAGACCCGTTCGCGGAACGGGCCGACGTGCTGGAAACGCTCCTCACGATGAAGCAGGAGGGTAAAATCGCCCATGTGGGATTCTCCTCCCACTATATCCAGGCTTTCCGCAAGGTCGCTTCCCACCCGGAAATAGAGGTGATCCATCCGCTGATCAACAAAAACGGCATGGGCATCCTGGACGGCACCGCCGCGGAGATGGCCGAGGCCATCGCCACCTGCGCCCGCTCCGGTCAGGGAGTCTATGCCATGAAGGCCTTGGCGGGGGGCAATCTGATATCCGATGCCCGCCGGAGCATGGCCTTCGTGGCCGGGCTCGAAGGCATTCACGGGGTTGCCGTCGGCATGCTTTCCGAACAGGAGATCGACGCCAACGTAGCCTTCTTCGAGCACGGGGTGATGGAGGAGGCGGTCTGGCAAGGCCTGGAGAGCCGGCGCCGGCGATTGTTGATTATGGAACAGTTCTGCAAGGGATGCGGCAAATGCATCGACATCTGCGGCAGTAAGGCGTTGTCGCTGGTGGGCGGTAAAGCGGTGGTGGACGAGACGTCATGCGTACTGTGCGGCTACTGCGGTTCCGGGTGCCCCGAGTTTTTCATCCGGGTGGTCTGAGCAAAAGCCATCCCCCCAAACAATAACGGCCCAACCGGTTTTAAACCGGTTGGGCCGTTTTCGTTCGCCTTGTTCCGGCCTGAGATTTATTTCTGGTCAATCCCCGAAAGCTGCCACGGGTTGTTGCCCACGGGCCGGGTGAACGTCCAGAACTCCTCGAACTTCACCGGCTCGGTCTTGCTCCCCTCCACCACCTGGCCGCTCGTGTCGTCGGTCGTGTAGTCCAGCAGGTTGGCGTAGATCAGGGCCGTGACATAGTCCTGGCCTGATTCCTGCCATGCCTCGCTGACCTCCACCGTGCGCACGGCAATGTTCTCCAGCCGGTTTACCCTGTGCTCACGCAACAACCGGTCGATATCCTCCTGAAAGATGCGCCTCATCTCCGGGGTCAATAACGCGTTCACGCTGCTGAGATCCCGGTTCATCCAGGCACCCTGGATCTTGAAGAAAATATCCATGACCCCGTCTGTGAAGCGTTGCTCGTCGAAACCGGGGTCCATTTGCCGGATGTGGGAGAGCCCTGCGGCAAGGTCGCCGGCGGTGTCGGCGTAGGCGGATTGGATGGGGCGTGATGCCTCCGGCCCGGAGTAGCCGCCCATGGCAGAGGGATTCTGGTAGGTAGCGCCCTCATCGCGCCTTCTCCTCATCATCCGGTAGACCAGATAGATGATGCCGCCGACCAGGATGATCTCGAACAGCCCGATCCCGCCACCAAAGCCTCCTCCCATCCCGCCGCCGAAACCCAGGCTGCGGAACAGCATACCGCCCAGCATGCCGCCGACAAGGCCGCCGGCCATGTTACGCAGGAAACCACCTCCGGCAGGCTGGGGGGTCTGATAAGGCGACGGCGAGAATGGCTGGGGCGCGGCCTGCTGGTTTTGGCTAGGCTGCGAATAGGGTGATACCGGGCGGGAATAGCTGCGCGACCCGCGGCTGCCGAACGATCTGCCGCCGCCGGCGCGGGCCTCCGCGTTGACGGCGACGAGCGTTGTGCTCGCAAGCAGGGCCAACAGGCTGAAAATCACCACCAACAGAGATCTGCTTTTCATCATGACTCCTTTGTAACCAGGGTGTACTTTGGAGAGAGGGTAACCACTGCTGCACCATATGTCAATGAAGGCAACGCAGGCTCCGGTATACGACGGCAATCGGTCGCTGCAGGGCGCCGGGCATTACATGATACCGTTGAGCTGTTTGCGCAGCCTGGCGTGATCCGGTACGTAGCGCTCGACCAGCTTCCAGAAACCGGGCCCGTGGTGTCGCACCCTGACATGGCACAACTCGTGGATGATTACGTAATCGAGACACGCAGGGGATGCCTTGATGAGGTGGAGATTGAGCGTTATGCGGCCGGTACGGTACGAGTAGCTCCCCCAACGGCTTTTCATGGGTCGGATCACGAGGGGGGGGAGGGGAAAGCCTTCCGCCTCCATCCTCCGGTGACACTCGATTTCCCGCTCCGGGAAGATGCTCCTCGCCTGGTCCCAATACCAGGTATCGACGATCCGGCGGAGATCCGGGGCCTCCAGCTTGCCCGGAGCGGCAACCACCAGCGAACCGCCCCTGAGCACAACCGATTCGGCCGCGCCGTGCTCCAGGGTCAAGACATACCCCTTCCCCTGGAAGAAAAAGGTCGCACCGCTGTCGTAGCTCTGGGGAAGCACGGGCGGCCTGCCGTCGAACTCCCGCCACACCCTGGCAATCCATGCCGCCCGCCGGGAGACGAAATCCCGGATATCCCCGAGGGAGGTGCGCAAGGGAGCCCGGACGATCACCGACTTGTCCGGCCTGACCGTCATGCCCAGGGTCCTGCGCCGGGAATGGCAATATCTGAACGGAATCGCGATGCCATTGCACTCGATGGAATCGGGACGTAGCTGAGCCTGCTGACGCCGCTGCGGTTCTTTGGAAACGGTCACGGTCCTCCCTGCTTGACCCAGCCGATCAGGCTGCCCAGGGCATAAAGGCACCCCATGGGCACGACCCAGGCAACACAGAGCCAGCCCGACAGCTTCAGGCGCTTCGTTGCCAGGGCTTCCATGTCCTGACGGTAGGCCCTTTCTATCCTGTCGAATCCGGCATCCCCCTCCCTGCCAATCCTGTAGGCCTTGCGGACATGGGCGATCCATGGGCCATATCCCTGGGTGCGTGCTGATTCGAAAATCCTCTCGGGGGAGTCTCCCACAAAAGCGAGTCCGTCGTACCGCCGCACCTCTTCCGTTACGGCGAACACCATAGCCTTGTCCACCTGCCGGCGCTCCGGCATGATCAGCCAACCTGCCGCCACAAGCATAAGCAGGTACGCGACCCCTGTCACCAGCCAAAGACGCTGCCAGCTTTTCAGGCCGTGGCCCCTTTGCGCCCTGCTCCAGATGCCGGAACGATCTTTGTGGAGTATAACATTCATGGCCGCTTTCCAGGTCGTGCTGACAGTCCTTTCCGAGGATGCCCCGATGAACGGATGGTACGCCAGAGCCGCTGTGCGGTCAAGCAGGTGAAGTGGGACCAAAGCCTATAATCCATGGAAGCGCATACAACCCATTTGCGGTAGCCATCACCCCATATAAGGCAATCCAACAAGGGAAGGTAAAGACCATATAACCCATAACGCATTGATTCCCTGTCATTTCCGCCCATTAGGCACAATTGGCACCACTTATGCTGAAAGTAGAATCAGATTCATTAATCCTGTCGGAGGTAGTACAAATGAAAAAAGTTCTCTCCACCATCGTTGCCGCTCTCGTAGCTCTGTCCTTCTCGGCTGTTGTTTTCGCTGCTGACGCCGCCGCTCCGGCTGCCGACGCCGCTGCTCCGGCTGTTGAAAAGAAAGAAGTGAAAAAACCCGCTAAGAAAGCCAAAAAAGCCAAAAAAGCTAAAAAAGCCAAAAAAGCTGAGAAAAAAGAAGCCGCTCCGGCTGCTGACGCTGCTGCTCCGGCTGCAAAGTAATTCCTTTTCCTCCTAAGGGGGAACGCAAAAAGGCCGCATACCTCACCGTATGCGGCCTTTTTGATTTTTTATCCGTACGGTTCCGTGGTTTGCCCCAAAACCGTGTAACTTTATCCTCCCATGATCCGGGGAGTCCCCCCGAATGCGAACGTCGTTGTTGGCTTACCTCTGTTATTCCCATCAGCCACTCAGTTAAAATTCATGGGAATGCACCCGCTGTACACTGCCTTTATATCGTCATTGAACGCACAACATTACAAGCTCTTGACGTCCCTTTATTGGTCTCAGCTCACGCCGATGATGACGCTCGAAGCCTCGAACAGGGTGCAGGCGTGGCCGCCGACCACCAGGCCAAGCTGTTCAGCGCTGTCATGGGTGATGACGGCGGTGACGATTACGCCTTCTCCGATCTCAACGGCCACCTCGGTACTGACCGGCCCATCAATAACCTTGGTCACGGTACCGCAGAAGACATTGTGCGTGCTGACCTTGATATCATGCACATCGGTCCCGATCAAAACCGAGCTTGCCTTGATAATGGCGTAAGCCTCGACGCCTGGCTTCAACCCCAGGTTGTCGATGGCCCCGTTGGTAATAACAGCAGTAAGAGAGATGCCCCCCTTCAGCGTTATCCTGATCTCGGAATTGACGGCGCCCTTGGTAAGGGCAGTTATGGTGCCGATGAAGGTGTTACGCGCACTGACCTTCAGGGAAATCCTTTTGAGAAACCGAAGCAGCCTATCGGTATCATCAATCCTGCTTCCAAGGTTTTGCAGAAACTTGCGGTGCTCTTCCTGAATGACTTTGAACCGTGCGACCACCTCTTTACCTTCCGGGGTTAGTTTGGTGCCGCCACCGCCCTTGCCGCCCGTCAGACGATAAACCAGAGGTCTTTCCGCCATATTATTGACCAGATTAACCAGATCCCAAGCGGTTTTGTAGCAGAACCCCATAGCCCTGGCGGCCTTGCTGATTGAGCCGAGTTCATCGATCTTTTCCAGCAAGTCGATCCTATCGCTGCCCAGAAATTTGTTCTCGGCACGGTTAAACCAGAGGTTGCCGACAAGCCCGACTTTAATAGTATCGGTTTTCATAGAAACAACCCCGTAGTGTTTGAATAGCCATAAATTTATACATTTGACCCCCATGTGCTCCCCACCCAGGCCCCTTTCATGCAACCTATCGCAGGAAAGAGGCCTGGGGACACCACATGATGATTCTCGTCATACGCCCGGGCATTGCCTCATCAAATCCTAGAATACCAGCTGTAACTGCACCCGTGCCTGATTGTCGTCGGTAGGCTCCATGATTACGCTTGTGGATTGGGAGATCAGGTTCCTCTGCTTGTGGATGGCGGTGTAGTCGGCCTGGAGTTTCAGATAATGCTCCCTGATATACCAGGAGACCGCCACGCTGTTTTCGATCCAATGGTCGTTGAGGGCCAGGATGTTGTTGTTGATGTTCGGGTCCAGGTAGGCGTAGCGATAGGCTACTTCAAGCGTCTTCGGGATGACCATGTAGCCGGCCTGGGCATAGAACCCCATGGCCCGCTGACCGTACTTGGATTGCTGCGCGTCACCCTCGCCCCACATGTATTCGCCGATGACGGAAAGCCCGCGCCATTTGAAGGCGGCGTCCATGCCGAGCATGCTGATATTGACGCTCTCGCCCGACAAAAGTGTGCCGCGCTTGTTGAGGGCGAACCATCCGGTCTTGCTCTTCAGGTATCCCAGGCTGTTGTTGGAGGAGGTGCTGTACTCGGTCTCGGTGATGGTGTTGCGGTAATAATTTGCGCCGAAGGAGACAAGCGGTTTTTCCGTCTGTTCCAGATCAGCTTCAGTATTCTTCATCTCGCCGAAGGGATTGGCGGTAATGCGCGCGGAAAACGCGTTGTTCCGAGTGCTGCGCACGGAGTTCTGCCCCAAGCCTCCACTTACGGCAACACTGTAGGTGAGCAACCCTTTGGGGAGCTTGCCGTAAAGCCTCAAGCCGGTGTCGTAGGTCGGCGCAAAGGCGGCGGTAACATGAGACACATCCACAAATTGCAGGTCGGTGGCGGAAATCAACCATTGCCTGCCGAACTGTACCTTTTCCTGACCGGCGCGCACCTGGAGCTCATCGCGCCATTTATAATTAATAAAGGCGTTTTCCAGCAGGCCGCCGTTCTTCGTCGATCCGCCGGCGATATTGGAGAAGTTCGCCGTCACGTTATAGGTGAGGTCCTTGGAGAATACGTAGCCGCCGATGACCAGTTTGGCCCGCTTCACCTCGAACTGGCTGGAAGTGCCGCCCGGGGTGGTGGTCATGCCTGCGGACCTGGCTTTGTCGTCGTTGACGTCGTCGGAATTCAGGAGCGTGTACCGGGTTTGCAGGTAGCCGCCGATAGTGGTGCTGAAATTCCCGTCGGCCGTGGTCAGGGTGATCCCCTGCCCCAGCTTGTAGCTGACGGCGGGCGTGCTTTTCACGATCCTCTTATACTCCTCCTCGGTGATCATCCCCTTTTGCTTCAGCACGTCCTCCAGGCTCTCCGCCAGGGCAGTGCCGGCCTGAACCGTCAACATGGCAACACCCAACAAAATTGCACATTTCTTCATGTAAAACCTCCTTGAGATATGGCGTTAGCCCTGCAACGCCGTTGAAACCACAACAACTTGGAACCAATATATAACCAGACACATAACGCTGGATATGCGCGCCTCTGAGTCCGTCAAAAAAAAGGGGGGAATCTCTCCCCCCACCACACGAAGGAGGCTCAAAAGACGGGCCTGGGTTACACGGTTGCTGCAACAATCATGCATGCGCCCCGCTCATGAGCCGGGGGGCTGTTTCACCGGTACGGCAAGAGACTGCCGTGTCACGCTATTGCTGAAGCGCACGCCGATAATGAGCGGCATTTCTTTCGGCGGCTTCTCGAATGGCACGCTGTCCCGGGCGGACTGCAAGGCGCTGGCATCCAGGGCGGTATAGCCGCTGCTGACCTTTACCCTAAGGGAGCCGCCCTTGATATTCCCGGAATCCGTGACGATAAATGAGATTGTGGTGACCGCCTCGATCCCCATTCTCCTCACTTCCTTGGGGTAAACAAGGTGACTCCGAAGTCTTTTTACCACCCGTTCCGAGTACCTCCTGATCCTGTCCGCCTCCGTCTCCGCGGCCGTCCTGATGGTCTGCTGCCTTTGCTGCACCGCATCCGCACCCGGACTGGCGGCCCGGACAGTATCGGCGGGCGGCGCCGTCACGGCGGACACCGCCACAGGCTTTGTTTCCTGCTCCAGCGGCTTCGGCTTTTCCTCCACCTTGTGCACGCTGACCGGGCTCTCCGTGGCAACGGTCCGGTACATAGCGGGAACCGGCTTCCGGGGCCTGTTCACCTGTTGCGGAGGTGCCGCCTTCTGCGCTACCTTCTTTTCCGCCACCTGCCGGTCCGCAACCATGCCGAAAAGTTCGATCTGGAGCCTGGATCGGGCATGCTTGGCCGGAGTGTACAGGCTGAACACGATAAACGGCACAATGAAACAGGCGTGCAGGAGCGAAGAGACGGACAGCCATCGGCACATCCTGGAACGTCCCTGATAGTGTGACATCGCATCACCCTCGCCATACGTAACGGTACAAGTATTCATGGTTCACGTCCGATTCTTGGTCTGAACGGCCACCTTCTTGAAGCTCAACTGCTTCAGCAGGTCGGCCACATCGATGAAATGCTGGAGGGTGATCTCCCGGTCCGCCCGGATGATGAAGCCGGTGTCCTTGCCCAACGGCGCCAGTTCGCCTCTCAGGGACTCCAGGGTAACCTGCTTGCTGTTGAAATAAATTGTGCCGGCCGCGCCCAACTCGATGATGGCGGCCTTGTCCGTTTCCGCAGCGCTTTTCGAGGCCTGGGGCAGATTGACCGGGATTCTCCCGCTGGCGATGAAGCTCGACGTGGTCAGCACGATGGTCAGAAGCACCAGCATGATGTCCACGAACGGAATAACGTTCATGGTTTCAAAGGGCTTTTCGTCCATTGGCAATCTCCCATTTCAGCGTCAGCACTTTGGCCTTCCTCAAAAGCGCGTTGTACAGCACCACCGACACCAGCGCCACCACCAGCCCCACCGCCGTCGCCTTCAGGGCCAGGGCCAGCCCGATCATGATTTTACCCGTATCCATGGCAGCATCCTGACCCATGTTGTAAAAGGTCAGCATGATGCCCAGCACGGTCCCCAGAAGCCCCAGATACGGGGCGTTGCTCCCCACCGAGGCGATCACGGAGAGCTTCTCCGTCAGCACCAGCTCCAGGGATTTGATATTATCGAAATCCGCGATGCGGAGTTTCCGGTACAGGAAGAACCGCTCCAGCGCCACGGCCACCACCATTACGCTCAAGAACAACAACAGGCCGATGATGCCGTAATCAATAGTTCCGGACAGCCACTTCACAATCATATTCTATCCTTTCCCTTGGTTTGAAATGTGCAGGATCTCACTAGAACACCGCGCCGAATTGCAGCAGAATACGGGTGCCCGGATCGTTGACGCCGCTGGTCTTCCCCACAGGCTGCGCCACCTGGGCGGTGCAGAACAGTTGCTTGTAACTGGCGTAATACCCCAGGCCGATATCGCTCAGGATGAAGATATCGTTCACGGTGTACTCGCCCTTCTCCGCATAGGCCAAGCCATGGTCGAAGAATACCCCCAGGGACTGCTTGAGGCCAAACAGGGGGGGCAAGGCATACTTGGCTTCAAGATTCACCAGATAGCCGTTGTCGAAACCGACGCTTTCCGAATAGGCCTTGACGCCGCCGAGCCCGGAGATGAAGAACTGCTCGCTCGAATCGATATTGGCCGCCGACAACACCTGTTGCATCTTGAACGAGGCCTTGGCGGATATGTCCTCGGTCAACTCCAGGTTCGCGGACAGGGCAAGATCGAATTTCGAATAGATGCCTTCCGTATTGGCGGCGTTCTTACCCATGTTCAGCGCCTCCTGGGCGGCGTCCGTGAACTCCACCGAGCCGACGCTGAAGCTGGCGGTGGCATTGGTGAAGAGATGCTGGCCCAAGAGGCTGCCGTAGGCGTTCCGTTGCAGGGCCACGGTCCCCGCATAGGCCTCCCGCCGGTTATGGGTGCCCGTGTACCACAGGTCGTCCCACAGTTTCTTGTAGGTAAAATTTACGGAAAGGTCGTAGGCCTCCTCGCTGGTTTTTTTGACCGGATAGAATACGGTGCCTTCCAGTGAGTCCGCCACGCCTAGCGCGCTCAACGACGAATATTCACCGCCAAGCTCATAATTGGTCCGGGACACCGCCACTTCGCCGCGCAGGCCGTTATGGGCCAGGGGAAAGCCGTAGGCCAGCCGGGCATTCCACAGATCGCCGTCCTCGGTGGTCATGCCGCTGACCGAGAGCTTGTCGGCGCTGCCGGTGGGAGAATTGAGATCGATGCCGCCGTACACCCTGTTTCTTCCCGTGAAGCGCGACCCTTGATTGTCCGCCATGAGATAACCGGTAAAGCGCTGCCCGGCATCCACGCCCACCTCGAAATCGGTGGTGCCCGGCAGGGTCCCCGGCGCCAGGGTAACCGTGGGGATGGCGCAGCCCGGCATATCCCTGACCACCAGTATGGAGCGCTCAAGCCCCCCCTTGGTGACGACCTGTGACGCGCCTTTCTTGGTGTTGTCGAAGACCCCTTGCAGGAGCGAATCTCTCACCAGGGATTTGTTCTTCAGGGAGAAGGTGCCGTAGCTGCCCATGATGATCCTGATCGTCAGGATGCCGTCCCTGGCGTCCTGCTTGGGTATGTAGGCCTTGGCCACCAGGTAGCCCCGGTCCCGGTAGAAAAGCGTCAGCTTGTTGGCCGCCTCCCTGATCTCCGTCATGGTCAGGTCCCGGTTCTTGTACGGTGCCAGCAGAGCCGACAGCTTGGCCTCGTCCCCCTTTTCCGCACCTTCCAGCCGGAAATCCTTGATGAAGATCTTTTCGCCGTCGGTCAGGGAGAACGGTTTCTCCTCCTCCTGGATGATGACCGGCTTGGACGGGGTCGGCACCTCTTTCTTGGGCGGCGTAGGCGGCGGGGCCGCTTCCTTCATGGCGCCGCCGATATTGTAATCGGGGATCTGCGGGGCGGCGAACGCGGTGGACGCGGCAATGGCGAACACCAAAATGGTCAGTATCCGCACGGCGCTTGCCGTCGGGCGTCGATTAAATATGTGCATGGTGGTGGTCCTCTGTCGTTTGTTGGTATGCCATGGCCACTCCTCGGGACGGCGGCCGCCCATCAGGAGTTATCTTCCGGCAGGCGGATCTCCACCTTTGCCCGGTCCCGCAGTTGCTTGACGAACGGCTGCAACTCCTTTTCCGCCTTTTCCTGCCTGACCGTGGCCATGATCCGGTCCTTCAGTTCGTCGAAGGTGGGGGTAAAGGCCGCTCTGCTCTCCATCACCTTGATGACGTGCAGACCGAAGCGGTCCTCCACGACAGCGGAGACGTCGCCCACCTTGAGATTTTTAACCTTGGCGTGCATTTCCGCCGGCATCTGCTCCGAGGTGAACCAGCCGATATCGCCGCCACGGGTCCGGTTCTTGGCGTCGTCGGAATACTGGGCCGCAAGGGCCGAGAAGTCATCCCCGCGGGCCACCCGTTTCTGGACCTCCGCAATTTTGTCGGCGGCGGCCTTTTTCTGCTCCTTGGTGGCATCCTTGGCCAAGGCGATCAGGATATGGCTGAGATGAACCCTGGGGGGTTGGGCAAAAGCGGCAGCATTGCGGTCGTAATAGTTCCTGGCCTCCTCGGGCGTAACCGTGACCTTCTTGCCGACCGCCTCTTCGATGAGGGTACGGATGGCGATCCCCTGGGCGATCTGCTCCCGCACCTGGGCTTCGCTCAGCTTCAGGCGCGTCAGGGTTTCGACGTACTGCGCCTCGCTGGCGAAGTTCGCTTTATACTGCTTGTATTCCCGGTCGACGGTCGCGGCGTCCACCGCGATGTTCCGCCGGCGGCTCTCCTGATAGAGCAGCTCGCGGGTGATCATGTTGTCCAGGGTTTCCTGTTTCACCCGTGCCATCATGGCGTCATGGGCCAGCTTGGCCTTGGCCTCCTGCACCTGGGTGGCGCTTTCCAGTTCCTTCCGGTACGCCCCCATGGTGATGGCCGTGCCGTTGACCAGCACGGCCGCAGCGGCGGGGTCTTCGGGTGCCGGCGCGGCGTGGCCCGGAGCGGCCAGACCGCAGGCGCACAGGGCCAGCGTCAGGAGCCTGGCTGCGGTTGAACAGCACACGGTGAAACGGTTACGGCGTTCGCATCTGTCTTTCATTGGTACCTCGCATGTATGACGTAGTGAACCGGCAAAGGTCGCTCATTTTGGCGCTTCGGCGGAACCTGCGGGCCGGTGCCCGCAGACTCTGCCGAGGGGCCAACACTGGGAGGGGATGACGGCGGCCCGCCGGAGAGCCCACGGCTCTGCCGGCTGACCGCCGTCCTTCCCGGTGCCGGGACGTTCCCCGGAACGTCCCTTGTATTCCGGCCCCGTTGTATGCCAAGGCCGGGTGTGCTGCGTGTTTGTTCCAGCTACCCGGTTGTGCTAGATCGTGCCGTAGCAATGAAGGGGGAGAAAGGTGCTATTCCAGGTACCGGCGCTGATTTGGCCCTGGATGTAGCTGTTGAGATTCGCCGCCACGGTATCGGACGGCAGGAGCAGGATCGCCTTCTGGTCCAGGGTATAGTCCGAATGGGTAAACTCCACGTAGGAAACGCTGTTCTTTATGCTGCAGATCTGCGCCAGGGACACGAACCCGTTTTTGGTGGTGCCGCTGGTGGTTACGGCGTCGAAGGTCAGGTTGATGTTGGTGTACAGCGGGGAGACGACCCAGGTGGGGATCGTCGTGGGCAGCGCTGTCCCTTCGATGCTGTTCACGATGGCATGCGCCTTCACCCCATAGGGGGCGCCGGCATTGGCAATGGCCGTGGAGCCTGCGGTGGTGGTATCGGCAATTACATACGTGCTCAAATTCGAGCCGGTCAGGGTCGCATAATAATCGCTATTCTTGTCGCTGATCGTGAGGTTCGAGATCAGTTCGTCCACCGTGCGGTCATCTGCCCCCCTATACGTAAAATATACGGGTACCCCTTTGGCATAGGAGTATGCTATGCGGGGGGAAGTGGTATCGTAATAATTTGCCGTCGTATCGGCGGCAAAAAACATACTGTAGAGGTTCGAATTGGCGTCGATCTGGCTCCTGAGGTTCGTCGTGGAATCGTTGCAGATCGTGATGGCCGTATTGGCGCCGGCAGTCGTCAACTGAAAAGCGTCCACCATATCCTGGGCCGGGGTCGTAAAGTTCGAGGCGACGGCTATTTTGGTAACATTCAGTCCGGTCCCGACGGTTCTGGTGACGCAGGTAGTGGCGGCCCAGCCGCCCGAGGCGGTGAGGGTCAAAACGGCAGCGGCCGTGCAACATGAATGAAGCGCTGTTTTAATGCTCATTTGTAATCCTCCATGTTTTTTCTGGTTATGTTTCACCTTTGTCTGATTCCACTTCCACCATAAGGGGCCGGGGCGCCCTCATGGCCATCTTCCCGGAGTAGACGTGGCGTTCGCCGTCCCGCCGCCGGGTTCCTCGCCTGCGGCACCGGGCCGCAGCTTCCAGCGTATTACGGGCTGATTCGCCCATCACCCCCCTTCGTCATAACCTGCGCAGGGGACCGGTTCCCCACACGCCCTGCTTCGCGGCCGGGAATCCCAGCGGCGCACTCGCCCTTACTTCTTCCCGTCCTTCGTTTTGTCGCGCAGGTCGTACTGCACCCCGTCGGCGTTGATGGAATCGATGTCCGCCGAGTAGTCGGCCGAATCGGCGTACTCGATCTGGTCCTCGATGGACGCGGCGGCCAGGGAGGCATCGGCCTGGGTGGACAGGCTTGAGCGCGACGAACCCGACACGTTTTGCACCGTCTGCCCCGAGGTTTGGCTCCCCTGGGCGGCGGCTTCCTCCGGCAGGGCAGCATCCCGGGCGGCTGCGGCGGCGGACGCGGCGTCGGCACGGTCCTGGAGCACCTGGTCGATGGTGCCGTCGACATAATGATCGACGTCGCTCATTTGCGTACTGGTAAGGCCTTCATTATTGTCACCCGTGACTTGCACCCCGTCGCCGGCGGCCGAGCTGTTGCTGTCGCCATTCCAATAGTTGTCGTGGCCATCGGCATTGCCCCCGCCAATCAGGCCGCCGACCTTTGTCGCGCCGTCGCTGCCGGTCACGAAACCGGCGGCATAGGAGTGATCGATGGTCGCCCCGGTCGCGAAGCCCGCCAGGCCGCCGACCCAATGCGCTCCGGTTATAGTGCCCGTGGAGTGGACATAATGGAGGGCGGTGTTGGTCATGTACCCCACCAAGCCGCCGACAAACCCGGTTTTCGAGGTACCGGTGACGTCGCCGGTGGCGTAGCTGTTGGAAATGCTGTTGCTGCCGTTGCTGTTAAGATTCCCGATCAACCCCCCCGCGTAATCCACAGAGTCGCTGGCCACTACGTCGCCGGTGGCATAGGAGTCGGTGACGGTCAGGGAACCGGTACCGGAGTTTTCCGCCGTGCCGATCAGGCCGCCGGCTCCGCCATCCGTAGCATAATCTTTGGTTAAGTCAGTATCTTTGGCCGTGGCCGTCACGGCGCCGGTGGCGTGGCAGTTGGCGATGGTGGTGCCGTCGGGGTCAATGGCGAGATATCCCACCAGTCCCCCCACCCTCGACTTGCCCGACACACTCCCCTTGGCAAAGGAGTTTACGATGTAGCTGCCGCCGGAGAAAGACCCGACCAGCCCCCCCACGTTGTAGCCCGTGCCGTCCCCCACGGTGCCGGTGGCGTAACAACTTTCGATGTTGGTGCCAGAGGCGGTCCCGATCAGGCCACCGGTACCGTTCGTCACATCCCCGGTGGCGTGGCAACTCGTCACGGTGGAGGCGCTTGTCCAACCGATCAACCCCCCGCCCGCACCGTCAGCGGCTGAGTAGGAGGACGAGATGGTGGAGCCAGTGACGTTTCCGAGCAGCCCGCCGCTAGTGCCGTAGGATACCGATACCTTCCCGGTGCTGTAGGTGTTGCTCACCGTGCTGTCGGTAACCTTGCCGGCCAGTATGCCCGCATATGCCACCGTGCTGTCGGTGGACCTTAGTGATGAGACCGTGGCATTGACCACGCCGATATCCCGGATGGTGCTGCCGGTGGCCTGGCCGATCAGGCCCACATATATTTCTTTGGTGTCGCTAATGGCCAGGTTGCTGACCGTATGCCCCAGCCCGGCCAGGGTGCCCGAGAGCGCGGCGATGGGCGAACTGCTGTAGGTGGTGCCCGAGGCGTCCAGGTCCTGCGCCAGGGCGAAGTAGCCGGTGGCCGTGCCGGTGGCGTCGTCCAGGGCCGCCAGGTCGGCCATGCTGTGGATAAGCGTGTAGCTGGTGCCGTTCATGGCCAGCTTGGCGTTGGCGCCGCTGAGGGTAATGCCGGCGTATTCGGTCCCGCTCGGGGCCGCGTTGGCCACCGGGATGCCGTCCGCATCCAACACCGCACCGCTGTAGCTGGCCGGGGTGAGGATGCTGTAGTCGCCCCCGTAGTTCATGGCCAGGGCGGCATTGGCGCCGGTGAGGGTGATGTCCGCATCGATGGCGATGTCGTTGCCGGCCGAGAGCGCCAGGGTGGCGTTGGCGCCGCTGGCGGTGATGGCCTTGTTGACGGTGAGGTCCTTACCTGCTGTCAACACCAGGGTCGCGTTCTCGCCGGTGGTGGTGATCGGGGCATTGAGAACGAGGTCGCCGCCCGTGGCGGCCAGAGCCGTTGCGGCGTTGGCGCCTCCCGTGGTGATGGCGTCGTTGACGGTGAGGTCGCTCCCGGCGGTCAGGGCCACTGCGGAATTGTCGCCGTTGGCGCTGATTGATGCGGCAACTGTGATGGCGTTAGCGGCGTTGAGGGTCAGTTTCGTGTCCGCTGTCCAGGCCAGGGCGTCGTTGACGGTGATGTCGCCCTTCGCCGAGGTAAGGATAAGATTGCACAATGCCAGTTCGGCATTGACAAGGGTTCCGGTGAGGGTCCCGCCGTCGCCGATGGTGATGCTGCCGGCCTGGGTCCAGGACCAGGTGCCGCTGGTGAGCGTCGCGCCGTCGGACAGAACGACGGTGTCGCCGGCCGTCTCGATGAGTCCGCCCGCCGCGTTCAGGGTGCCGCCCACCGTGGCGGTGCCGTTCAAGCCGGAGAGGGCATAGCCGGCCAGACCGGTGTCGGCCGTATTCAGGGTGAGGGTCATTTGATCCGCCGAGGCCAGCAACACCGTGCCGTCGGTGGCGGTCACGCTGCCCGAGGCGGTGACCCCGTTGTTACTGATCAGGGCCAGGAAACCGCCGTCGGCGATGATGATGTCGCCCTCGGCGACCACCGAGCCGCTGGTGCTGCTGGCCACGGTGAACACGTAGTTGTTGTTGAGAAAATCGGCGTCGGTGAGTTGCAGGGCGCTGGCCACCAGGCCGGCCGTATTGACGGTGGAGCCGGCCGCGAAGAGGATGCCGTTGGAATTGATGAGGAAAACCCGGCCGTTGGAGGCGAGGGTGCCGTTGATCACACTGGCCTCATAACCCACGACCCGGTTGAGCACAATGGAGGTGGTGGAGGGCTGGTCAAAGGTGACGGTTTCCCCGCTCGCGATGTTGAAACGGGTCCAGTCGATGACCGTCTTGTCCGTGGAGGTGGTGACGGTGGTGTCGGTGCCGCCGCCGGCGTTGGCGGCCGTGGTGATGGTGGCCGTGCCGCTGGCCACCGAGTTGAGGACAAGGCTGGCGCCACCCACGATGACGTATGAAACGGTGGTGCTCCCCGCCACGGTGTAGTTGGGATTGCTGACCGTGAGGCCGCTGGTGTCCGTAAGCGCATAGGTGGAGCCAGACGTAGCCGTGGTGGAGACCGTGGCCGAACCGCCGAGGGTGACCGTGTCGCCGGCTACGATGTTGGTGGCCGTGAGATTCGACGATGGGATGGTATAAATACCGTCGTCCCCCTTGATGCCGTACAGCGCCAGCACCAGGGGGTTGATGGTGGCCGTGGTGGAGAGGGTCGAGGTGGTGCCCAGGGTATAGTTGCCGCCGTCCGTGCCGCCGAGGGAGAGGTTGGTGGCGGTGACGGCCTTGCCGGTTTCGGCGTTTTTGTCGGCAAAGGAGGCTGAGTAGCCGAGGGTGACCGTGTCCCCCGAGACCACTCCGGCCAGGGTGGAGGAGACCGTGGCGGTCGTGGTGCCGTCATAGGTTTTGTCGTTGCCCGTGACCGTGGCGGAGATCGTCTTCTTTTCGATGCTCGCCGTGGTGGTCGTGGTGGCGATGGTATAGTTGCTGGCCTTGCCCGTGCCGTCGGTCGCGGTGGTGACCACGGTGACGGTCTTGCCATCGCCGGCGTTCTTGTCGGAGAAGGTGGCCGTGGCCGAAGTGGTCAGGGTCTGGCTCCCCACCAGCCCGGAGAGGGTCAGGCTGGTCAGGGTGGCCGTGGTGGTGCCGTCGTAGACCTTGTCGGAGACCGTGGCCGTGGCCGTGATGGTCTTGGGGGCGACCGTGACGGTGCCCTTGACGTTCGTGTAGGCCGAAGAAGTAAGAACGCTGGCTGCAACCTGGGTACCGGCATCCACATAACCGGCGTCCGTTGTGGTGGTGAACATGTTACTTACACTATCTTTATCTGTGATTGATAGACCTTGCAGGCCATATACCAGCAGGTTCATTGTGGCTGTGCTCGTGGCGCTCCCATAGTCGGGGGTGCTGCTGCTGTCGGTGCTGACGTAGACGATAATGTTTTTAAGAATAGGTATGCCTGATGCGGACATGCCCCATATGCCCGTTGAAAAACCCGAGTAGATGGAAGCGCTGGTCAGACTGGTCAGTTGTGTTGCCGAAGTCAGATCGGTAACAGACGCGTTATGGTCGGTAATAGCCGCGTTATTATTCGCGAGCCAGTAGGAATTGGTGATCGTGCCGGTGTTGGACTTTGCGAATCCGTAACGCGCGGCAGAGTCGGATGAAGATTCAATGGCGTAGGAGTTTTCGATTGTACCTGTGTTGTCACCGACAAACCCGGCTGTCCAATAGGAAATTCCGCTTGCATTCGATAAATATAAAGCCGTGGTATAAGAATTGGTAATCGTACCGCTATTCAGCCAGACGAATCCCGCGACGTTGGCAGTGTTGGCGGTTGCACTAAAGTTGCTTGTCGCATAGGACTCGTTGATGGTGCCGGCATTCATTCCGGCAAAACAACCATATGTTGCTGCTTCATAAATATTATTATATGAAGTCGTAGTGGTATATGACCTCTCAATGTCCCCACCGGTATCATTAACCCCTACCAACCCTCCCAAATAGCTGCCCGTAGAGGCACTGGCGTTATTGGCCATTCTATTGACACCACCGGAGCCAGCATTGCTCCGCGACGAACTGTCGAGGATCGTACCAGTGTTGGTGCCCACCAAGCCGCCCGCTATGTACCAAGCATTGACTGCCCCACCAAAAACATAGCTTTGCGCGATCAGCCCGGAGTTGACGCCGACCAGGCCGCCGACGCTATAAATCCTTGTTTTATTGGATGTGGTACTATTATTGACGAAACTGTTAATAATATTGCCCTTATTATAATTCGCGAGAATCCCCTCCGCGGCTATGTAAGCGCTCGCAGTGGTTCTGGTGCTGCTGGATGCCGCATAACTTGTGTTTTGCGAAAGAGTCGCTTTGTTGATCCCCAGATTGCTGACCGTCGCGCCCGTGTCGATGGTGTCGAACAGTCCGGTCGCATACAACAGGGCGGAATTGATCAGATGGCCGAAGCCGTTGAAGTTGCCGGTGAACGTACCGATGCCGGTGCTCCAGACGGAAGAGCCCCATGTAATGTCGCTGCCCAGCACATAATTGCCATCAGGATGGGCCTGGGCGTAGTCCAAACCATAGGCCGAGACGCTGCCGTCCGTATTATAGGTTGTCGTCAGTGTGCTGATGACGATGTAGTCCGCGCCGTTCATGGTCACGGTGCCGGTGCCGCTGAAGTTGATCGTGCCGGTGAACGCGCCGTTGGTCGCGCTCTGGAGGGTGTAGAGCCCGTAGGGGGTGCCGTCGCTGTTGCCGGTGCCGCTCGCCGTGGTGGTCGGGTTGCCCGAGCTGTCCAGCACATGGCCGTAATTGGCGGCCAGGCTGGCCGAGCCGGTGGCGGTCATGGCGGCGTTGACGTAGATGTTGTTGGTGGCGTTGAGGGTCAGGGTGTTGGCCGACCAGGAGACCGCCGCGTTGATGTCGATGTCGCCGTCCGTACCGGTCCCCGAGGTGGAGGCGATGGTGACATTGCCGTTGGCCAGGGCGTTGGTGAGAGCCGTGGCGGTCATGTCGCCGTTCACGCCCACGGTGAAGCCGTCCGGGTCGATGAGCCAGGTGCCGTTTGCGCCGGTGGCCGATTTGGTGGTGATGGTGGCGCTGTCCGCGATCTTGACCGAATCGCCGCTGGTCTCGATCAAGCCGCCGTCACCCGCCGTGGGGGCCGAGGCGTCCAGGGTTCCGGCCACGGAGGTGGTGCCGCCATAGGCGTGGAGGTTGATGGTGCCTTTCAGATCGTCCACGGTGCGGGCCTGGATCAGGCCGCTGTTGTTCACCTGGGCCGACAGGAGGTCGTCCGCCGCCTTGGCCGTGAGGACGACCGTGCCGCCGTCGGCGTAGATGGCCTCCTTGTTCTCCACCAGGGCGTCCAGGGTGCCTTCATCCACGGTGACGCTGGCCAGGGAGTCGCCGTTGAAGTTGAGGGTGATCTTGTCGCCGCTGGCCAGGGCCACGGTCCCCTTGGTGGCGGTGATGACCCCCTGGTTGGATACGGAATTGCCGAGCATGGCCACGTAGCCGCCGTCCGAGGCGGTGATGGTACCCATGTTGACCACCGAACCGGTGGAGCCGTTGGCCTTGAACACGTAGTTGCCGGCGTTGAAGTCGGCGTCCGTGATGTTGAGGGTGCTGGCCACGAAGCCGGCGGTGTTGACCGTGGAGCCCTTGGTCATCAGGATGCCGTTGGAGTTGATCAGGAAGACCTTGCCGGTGGCGTTCAAGGCGCCCTGCAACACGCTCGCCTCGTTGCCGATCACCCGGTTGAGGGTGATGGACGAGGCGCTGGGCTGGTTGAAGTTGACCGTTTCCGTGGGCGCGGTGCTGAAGCTCGTCCAGTTGATGGTGGCCGTGTTGGTGGACTGGTTGACGTTGGTGACGCTGCCGGATTGGCTGATGGCCGCGCTGCCGCTGGTGACCACCCCGCCCGTGGGCGCTCCGAAGACCGTGCCGGATGCCACCAGTTGGCATGCCCACAGCCCCAGGACCAACCGGGCCGTCACCTTTGTTCCGAATCCCCGGCCATACCAGGATTTCTCATGCATCGTGTTCTCCTTTCAGAAACTAATCGATACTGGTTGCAAGCGAGACTATTCAGCAAACTGGGAAACTCGGAAGTGGGGCGGCGTGCCGGCGGCTACGGTTATCCCGTTTACCAAGGCCGGTGCCGGGTTCGTGCGTGACGCCGGGATGCCGATGCGGATCTTGTCAACACAATCTCGGCACAGGTTATAAAGGCGTCTATATAACGACAACCGCACGGTTCCCCGAGCGAATGCGAAAAGGTGGGGAGGCTGTTGCTCCCCCATCGCAGGGAAGGGTGCTTACGTTTGGGTCAGGATGGGTACAGAAGTTTCACTTTGAAGATCGGTAACACTGCAATGGCACTTGTAAGCGGCCCCCTCTGATCGATGGCACATCGGAGGAGGCCGAAACAAAGCGCCGTTATTGCCAGTGAAATGGAGGCACGCCGACGGCACGAGCTATATAATATACAACATAACGCAAAACAAATATTTTATGTAATATATAGATAAGTTAAAAGAATACGACCTTCGATATATAATTAACTACATAATGCATACCAAAACAACAAAAAAAACTATAACTATATGTTATATATATGCTTTTATTCTTTTCGCCATACATGCTAAAATGACGATGTATTTTCATATTGATTATGATTGCACTTATAATGTGCACCAAATAGTTGCAATCGGTTTGGTCGCAGAAAAAACATTCCTCGGAAATTCATTAAAATATACAGCATTTTAATTAGTTATGGCGTAATTATTATTTTGATAAACTCTCTTATCATATTGATAGCGTACTGCCCACTCAAGAAGCAACCTGCCTAAAAAATACCCCTGAGGCAGCCTGAGCCGGCAAGACAACCTGAAATGCCAAATAAACCTCACCATCCATCGTTACAAAAAATAGTTGTGCCAATAGTTGCACATATCACTTTTTCAGTGTAGTATCTCTCCAATATCACTCCAAAAACCAAGGAACACCACCATGGAACCGATCATAACCTTTAAGGAGCGCTGCCGGCTCTGCTATTCCTGCGTGCGCAGTTGCCCGGTCAAGGCCATCAAGGTCGATAACGGCTTTGCCCAGATCATGTATGACCGTTGCATCGGCTGCGGCAACTGCCTGAGCTGCCCGCAACAGGCCAAGGCCGTGGTGGACAGGATGGGACAAACCCAGGAGTTGCTTACGTCGGGCGTGCCTGTCGTCGCGGTACTGGGGTGCTCCTTCCCGGCGTTCTTCCACACCATCACCCCCGGACAACTGGTGGCCGCCCTCAAGAACCTCGGCTTTTGCGAGGTGCACGAGGGGGCCTACGGCGCCCGCATGATCGCCGATAGTTACCGAAATGTGTTGCAGAGGATCGAGCGGCCGCTGATATCTTCGCACTGCCCGGCGGTGGTCAGCCTCATCGAACGCCATTTCCCCAAATTGATCCCGAACCTGGCAGGGGTCGTATCGCCCATGATCGCCATGGGACGCTTCATCAAGGACATCCTGGGCAAGGAAACCAAGGTCATCTATATCAGTACCTGCATCGCCGGTAAATTCGAGGTGCAGGCGGCCGAGTCGTCCAGCGCCATTGACGTGGTCCTCACCTACCACGAAATCGACAAGTTTTTCAAAAGCCGCGGCATCAACCCCGCATCCCTGACGGAAGCGCCGTTCGACGGCTTTGATCCGGGCAGCGCGCGCATCTTCACCCTCACTGGCGGACCGCTCAAGGTATTCGACATCGAACCGGAATTCCTGGATACCGACATCATCTCCGCCGAGGGAGAAAATCACGCCATCGACATCATTCGCGACCTCGCTGCGGGCCGCATCTCACCGTCCTTTGTGGATTTACGCCTCTGCGACGGAGGCTGCGTCGACGGCCCGGCCCGCGACCGCACCCTCAACCACTTTTTCAAGCGGAAACTGATCGTCAGCTACAACAACAGCTCGCTCCCCTATAAAACTGCGCCGCACTACCGCTCGACGGCATCCATGCCCAACCTGATGCGCCCCTACTCCGACAAGTCACGCAGGCTCCCCAGCCCGGACAAGGACGACATCAAGCGCATCCTGCACTCCACCAACAAGTTTACGCAAAGCGACGAGCTCAATTGCCGCGCCTGCGGCTATAACACCTGCCGGGAACATGCCGTGGCGGTCTTCCAGGGGTTGGCGGACATCGAAATGTGCCTCCCCCACAACCTGCAACAGGTTGAGGATGACCGGGGACGGCTGATGCAGAAATACGAGTTGATCCGGCGCGAGTTGGACCGGCAGCTCGGTGACGACCCGATTGTGGGAAATGACAGTAAAATCCAGGAGGTATTGGAGCTGATCCGTCAGGTGGGGCCGACACCTACCACAGTTCTCATCAGAGGAGAAACCGGCACCGGCAAGGAGCTGACGGCCCGGGCCATCCACCGCTTGAGCCTGCGCAACGACAAGCCGCTGGTAACGGTCAACTGTACGACCATTACCGATTCCCTGCTGGAAAGCGAACTGTTCGGTCACAAAAAAGGGGCATTCACCGGCGCTATCGGCGACAAGAAAGGGCTCTTCGAGGCAGCCAACGGAGGCACCATCTTCCTGGACGAGATCGGGGACATCACCCCCAAGCTACAGGCCGAACTGTTACGGGTCCTCGACCTGGGCGAGGTGCGGCCGGTGGGTGGCGCGGCGCCGAAAAAGGTCGATGTACGCCTGATTGCCGCCACCAACAAGGACCTGGAACAGGGCATTCGGGAAGGCTGGTTCCGCGAGGATCTCTACTACCGCCTGAACGTCTTCAACATCCATCTTCCGCCGCTTCGCAACCGGCAGGAGTCCATCCCGAGCCTGGCTGAACACTTCCTCGACAAGGCCCGCAAAAAGCTGAACAAGAATATCGCCGGCATCGAGGAGCGGGCCGTCAAGGCCATGCAGCACTACCCCTGGCCCGGCAATATCCGCGAAATGCAAAATGTTATCGAGCGCTCCTCGGTTCTTTCCAAAGGCACGATCATCCGGCTGGAGAACCTCCCCACCATCTTTGCGGACACCTACGAACGGTGCAGCAACGGGGAGGTCAACCGGCGCCACGCCTCTTTCAAGGCCGAACGGGAACTGCACATCAGCCGTACGGAAAAAAACCTGATCCAGCGGTATCTCGAGGAAACCGGCGGCAACGTGGCAAAGGCGGCAAGACTGGCAAACATCCCGCGCCGGACCTTCTACCGCCTTTTGGAAAAACATGGCCTTGATATCGCGCAACGGGTGCGGACCAAGGCAGCGGGACAAGACCCCTTGGAGTAGTGTATACTTTTGGCCACATGTGTGCCAATTTGTGCACGTTTTTTCTGTAAACCGAAACATGCCACTTTTTTGTAAATCAGTAACATGCCAATATGATTCATAAATTTGATGTATACTCTGTTTTGGCATGGATATGGCAGAATAGATAGGAAATTATTCAAGCGTGTCATATCACACCACATAAAAACGGAGGAGCACACCATGGGCAGAATGAGAGAAAATCCGCGTTACAACGTAATCTCCATGAGGATCAGCGACGAAGAACGCGAGCAACTGGAAAGCCTGATGAGCAAAACCAAAAAGAGCGTATCCGATATCATGCGCGAGGCCATGGAATACTTCTCGGCCCAGCATGAGCAGCAGACAGGCCTGAAGCAGAAGGCAGCCTAAGGCGCTCTTTCTCAGACACACAAAAGGCGGGGACAGAATATCTGTCCCCGCCTTTTTGTTTCCAACCGATGCCAGCGGGCGATTAATTGATCAGGATCTCGAACTGTTCCTGATGAAAACCGGGCTTGGCCCGAACCGTAATACGTTTCTTGAAGCGCTTCTCCAACTCTTCAAGGCCCCGCCGCTCCTCGTCGTAGAGCAGGTCCGCCACCTGCGGATGGACCGACACCGTGGCCTTGGTCCCCTTGATGTCCAGCATCTCGCGGCGTAATTCCCGAAAGATTTCATGACATACGGTGATCTTTGACTTGATGTAGCCGCGGCCTTCACAGTAGGGGCACGGTTCGCACATCATTCTGCCGATGCTTTCCCGCACGCGCTTGCGGGTCATCTCCACCAGCCCCAATTCGGAGATCTTGAGGATATTGCTCTTCGACTTATCCCCCTTGAGGGCTTCCTCCAGCGCGGCAAAGACCTTGTCGCGGTTGACCTCTTTCTCCATGTCGATGAAATCGATGATGATGATGCCGCCGATATTACGCAGCCGGAGCTGATAAGCGATCTCCTTGACCGCTTCCAGATTGGTCTTGAGGATGGTGTCCTCAAGATTATGCTTGCCCACGAAACGCCCGGTGTTGACGTCGATGGCGGTCAGCGCTTCGGTCTGCTCGATAATGATGTAACCGCCGCTCTTCAGCCAGACCTTTCTGCCCAGAGCGCGGCTGATCTCGACTTCAAGGCCAAAATGATCAAAGATCGGCTCTTCATCGTCGTACAACTCAATGGAATACTTCATCTTGGGCATGAACGTGGAGATGAACTGGACGATCCGGTCAAAATCCGGCTTCGAGTCCACAATGATCTTGTCCACCTGCTCGGTAACGATATCCCGCACCACCTTCTGCACCACATCCAGGTCGGAGTGGATCAGGGAGGGAGCGGAAGCCTTGTCCTTGCGTTTGGCAATCTCAGCCCACAGCGTCGAAAGGTACTGCATGTCCGACAACAGGTCCTCTTCACTCTTCCCTTCCGATACCGTCCTGACAATATACCCCGAACCGCTCTGCTTGAGGCGGTCGACGATCTCCCGCAACCGCTCCCGCTCCACCTCATCCTCGATACGGCGGGAGATGCCCACATGGTCCACCGTGGGCATATACACCAGGTGGCGGCCCGGCAGGGAGATATGGGAGGTAATGCGTGCGCCCTTGGTGCCGATCGGTTCCTTGGATATCTGGACCAGCAGTTCCTGTCCTTCCTGGAGCAGTTCCTCGATGGGGTGCAACGGCTTATAATCGGGATGAGCGGATTCCGGCCGCTCGCCACTCGGTTCGTGCTCCTTCTTGCCCTCGTCAAGGAGCGATTCGTACTCCTCAATGGCGTCAAACACATCCGCCACATACAAAAATGCCGCCTTCTCCAGGCCGATATCCACAAAGGCGGCCTGCATCCCGGGAAGCACCCTGATGACCCGCCCTTTATAGATATTGCCGACAATCCCCCGTTCGCGGCTCCGCTCGATATAGAGCTCGGCAATGGTGCCGTTTTCAATCAGTGCAATGCGCGTCTCGTGGGAGGCGGCATTGATAACCAGTTCTACTCCCATACCGTCTGTCTCCGTCTATGTAAAATGTATTAAAATCAGTCGTGTGGCAGTGCCGGGCGAAAGATGACCTCCAGCTTTTCCACCCGCAGGTCATCCATGCTGAGCGTATCGTCGCCGGTGATGGCGCGGGCATATTCCACCGGCTTGCCCCTGCCGGCAACCAGCTCGATCGAGCCGTTCCCGGCAACCAGAGACACGGTCTCACGCCGCAGGTCGATGGTCTGGCGCTCGCCTTTTTTTATCCGTTGAATAACGAAACTGTCATGTGCCAAAAACAGCTCACACTTTTCGGAGAGGTCCCCAGAGAGTGTCTTATTAAGGGTTATCCGATAGTGCGTGGCCGCCATCTGTGGCGAAAGGGATGGTGATTTCACGTCTACCAGCTCTGCCTCCAAGACCTGCAGCCCTTCAGGCAGGACCAGATTCAGCCTTCGCTGCACCTCTTGAGCGCTGATACCGGCCGCCACGAGCATATCCATGTATTCCGCGTTGGATTCTATACCAACCGAGGTGGCGGTGGCAAAGGAGAATTTGGGATGGGGATGAAAACCTTGCGAGAAAAGGATCGGCACTCCCGCTCGGCTCACGGCGCGCGTGAACACGGTAATCAGTTCGAGGTGGCTCAGAAAACGCATGGCACCGGTCTTACTAAAACGGAGCCGGACGCGGGCCGGGACCGGTTCAGTTGCCACCGCGGCGGCCAGCGGCGGCAGGGTGTCATGGGGTGAAAGCCGCGTCGCCACAGCGCTGAAATCGCAGACACCGCAGGCACTGCAACGGCCATGACGGCAATCCTCGGTCGCGGACTCGCCGAAGGCGCGCTCCCGCTCGGCCAACAAGAACTCCCGCGTAACACCGCAATCGAGGTGATCCCACGGCAGGACCTCATCCAGTGAGCGCCGCCGCAGATACCACTCGGGCCGGATGCCGCAGTCGGCAAAGGCCTGTTGCCAGCGTGCCGGAGAAAAATGTTCTCCCCATCCGTCAAAACGGCAGCCAAGCTCCACAGCCCGCACCAGCACCGGGGCCAGGCGCCGGTCGCCCCGGGCAAAAACCCCCTCCATGAACGAAAGCGGGGCGTCCTGCCACTTGAAATGGAGCTTGCGCCTTTTCAGGTCACCACGCAGCAGGCCTTGCCGTTCCCGAATCTCGTCCTGGGAAATCTGCGGCTCCCATTGGAAAGGCGTATGGGCCTTGGGGACAAAACTGCTGACCGATACATTGACCTCGCCCGAAACACCCACCGCTTTGGCCTGGTCCTTGACCCGGCGCGCAAGGGCGGCAATCTCGAGCACATCATCCAGGGTCTCCCCGGGCAGGCCAATCATGAAGTAGAGCTTGATGAGCCGCCATCCGGCCCGATAGACATTGGCCGCGCCCTCCAGCAGGTCGGCCTCGGAAATCCCTTTGTTGATCACGGCCCGCATCCGTTCGCTCCCCGCTTCCGGGGCCAGGGTGAATCCGGTCTTACGCACCTTCTTGATCTCGTCGATCAACTCTTCGGTCAGCGTCCCAACCCTGAGCGACGGCAGGGAGACTGCCACCCTGTCCTGGGCATAGCGCGCCATCAGTCCTGTCAGGAGCGGGGCGATACAGGAGTAATCCCCCGAAGAAAGCGACAGGAGCGAAATTTCGTCATAGCCGGTGGCCTCCAGGGATTTTTCGACCAACTCCAGGACGGTTGCCGGCGAACGCTCGCGCACCGGCCGGTAGATGTAGCCGGCCTGGCAAAAGCGGCAGCCACGGGTGCAGCCGCGGGCGATCTCCACCGCCACCCGGTCGTGAATGGTCTTCATGAAGGGGACGACCGGCGCATCGGGATACGGTGCGGTGTCCAGGTCGGCGAGAAAACGGCGACGCACCTGCGTTTGTCCGGCCTTGAGCGGGATTATCTCCGCGATGCTCCCATCCGGGTGGTAGCGAGGCTCGAAAAACGACGGGACGTACACCCCCTCGATGGCGGCCAGGCGCTCCAGGAGCGCCTTCTTCCCTTCACCGGATCGTTTTGCCAGACGCACCGCCTCGGCGATCTCCAGCACCGCCTCTTCACCGTCGCCCAGCAGAAAGGCATCAAAGAACGGCGCCAGCGGTTCGGGATTATAGGCGCACGGACCGCCGCCAATAATCAGCGGAAAGGTTTCACGGCGCTCCTCGACCAGCAGAGGTATGCCGGCCAGACGCAGCATGTTGAGGATATTGGTATAGGAAAGCTCGTACTGCAGGGTAAAGCCGACGATATGGCAGGCCGCCAAAGGCGTGGCGCTTTCCTGGGTCGCCAGGGGCGATCCGGCGGCCTCAAGCTGCGACTCCATATCGGGCCAGGGGGCAAAGACGCGTTCGGCCGCAATCCCGTCAACGGCATTGAGGATATGATACAGGATTCGCAGCCCCAAATGGCTCATCCCGACCTCATAAACGTCCGGGAAGGCCAGGGCAAAACGCAGATCAGCCTCATCCTTGCGAATGGAGCCCATCTCCCCACCCATGTAGCGGGCAGGCTTTTCAACAGCAAGGAGATTCATAAATGGAAGACAATCCTTAAGAATGTGATTTATGGAGGCTTGGGACTGTAACAAATCGGAAGGGATAATGGCAAGGGAAATAGCCATTTTTTTCTTGCATCGGCTTGTCATTAATGGTAAATGAATTATTCTATTGCCGAAGTGGCGGAATTGGTAGACGCGCCAGATTCAGGTTCTGGTTCTCGCAAGGGAGTGCTGGTTCGATTCCAGTCTTCGGCACCATTTAAAGGAATTAAGGCTTTGCAGGTTTTCTGCAAAGCCTTTTTCCGTTTCAGGCAGCACTTAACTAAGGGCCTGTGGACGGCCACGGACCTCATTCCCCTGATATGGACTGCGCCTGCTCCCGGCAGTCAAATTTTGTTGCCTCACGACGCCAATCCTCTTATGCTGTGGAGGCAGTATCATTACCAAAAACGAAATGGAGTTGTCATGCCGACTATCTTGAAAATGTGCCTCATCATCACCCTGGCCCTGAGCCTCCCGAACCTGGCGGCAGCGGCGGATGCACCGCCGACCGCCGTTGCCAAGCCCGCCGCACTGCCTGAACCATTACAGAAAGCTCCTGCTGTTTCCGCGGCGGAAACCAAACCCTCCGACGCCGCAGTACGCCAGATGACCAAGATCGGTTCCGTGGACCTGGTCCGCATCGGCACTGAAACCCTGCAAGGCAAGGCGATTGAGGCCAAGCTCAAAGGAATGAAGGACAAGTTTCAGGGCCGGGTCGATGCCAAGCGGAAGCAACTGGACAAACTGCGCGCCTCTCTCGAAGCCAAGCTGCCCACCCTCTCCCAGACTCAACGGGAGGCCAAAGCGAGGGAATTCCAGAAAAAGGTAGAGGAATTCCAGAAGTTCGGCAAGCAGATGGAAGAGGAACTCTACACAACCCAGGAGAAGGAAACCAAGACGCTTTACGACGCGACCGAAGCCGCAGCAGTTGCCTACGGCAAGGCCAACGGCTTTGCCGTCATCGTCATCAAAAAGGAACTGCTCTATGTGGGCAGCAACATAGATGCCCAGGATGTGACCGACGCCATTATCAAGGCAATGGACGAGGCTACCAAGAAGAAATAGCTTCAGCCTGTGCCGTAAAACCCTCTTAAACGAAAAGGGGCGACATCCCGAGATGCCGCCCCTTTTCGTTGTCCTGCCCGACTCCTTCGCCGGACCGGATCAATACCGGTAATGCTCCGCCTTGTAAGGACCTTCCTTCTTCACCCCGATATACGCCGCCTGTTCGTCACTCAATACCGTCAACTGGGCATTGAGCTTCTTGAGCTGCAAGCGGGCGACCTTCTCATCCAGATGCTTGGGCAGGGTATAGACCCCCACCGGGTATTTGCCCGGATTGGTGAAAATCTCGATCTGGGCGATGGTCTGGTTGGCAAAGGACGAGCTCATCACATAGCTGGGGTGACCGGTGGCGCAGCCCAGATTTACCAAGCGCCCCTTGGCCAGCAGGATGATGCGCTTGCCGTCCGGGAAGATGACGTGATCCACCTGGGGCTTGATCTCCTCCCACTGATATTTCTCCAGGGCGGCGACCTCGATCTCGTTGTCGAAGTGACCGATATTGCAGACGATGGCCTGATCCTTCATGCGGGCCATGTGGTCATGGGTGATGACATGGTAGTTGCCGGTGCAGGTGACGAAGATGTCGGCCTTGTCGGCGGCATACTCCATGGTCACCACGCGGTAGCCTTCCATGGCGGCCTGCAGGGCGCAGATCGGATCCACCTCGGTCACCCATACCTGGGCCGAGAGAGCACGCATGGCCTGGGCCGAACCTTTACCCACATCACCGTAGCCGCAGATCAGGGCCACCTTGCCGGCGATCATTACGTCGGTGGCGCGCTTGATGCCGTCCACCAGGGATTCGCGACAGCCGTAGAGGTTGTCGAACTTGGACTTGGTGACCGAGTCGTTGACGTTGATGGCCGGGAACCGCAGGTCGCCACGTTCGTGCATCTGGTAAAGACGGTGCACGCCGGTGGTGGTCTCCTCGGTCACGCCCTGGATCTGGGCAATACGGGTCGAGTACCAGGTCGGGTCAACGGCCAGCTTGCCCTTGATGGCGGCAAACAGGATAGTCTCTTCTTCGGAACCCGGATTGGTCAGTACCGACTGGTCCTTCTCGGCCTTGGCGCCCAGGTGCAGCAACAGCGTGGCGTCGCCGCCGTCGTCCAGGATCATGTTGGAGAAGCCGCCGTCGGCCCACTCGAAGATCCGGTGGGTATAGTCCCAATACTGATCCAGGGTCTCGCCCTTGACCGCGAAGACCGGCACGCCGGCGGCGGCGATGGCGGCGGCGGCGTGGTCCTGGGTGGAGAAGATGTTGCAGGATGCCCAGCGTACCTCCGCACCCAGGGCAACCAGCGTCTCGATCAGCACGGCGGTCTGGATGGTCATGTGCAGCGAACCGGTAATACGGGCTCCCTTTAAGGGCTGGGCTGCGGCAAATTCCTCCCGGATGGCCATCAGGCCCGGCATCTCGGTTTCGGCGATCCTGATTTCCTTGCGGCCCCAATCGGCCAGGGCAAGGTCTGCTACAATGTAATCCTGTGACATGCGTGTGCTCTCCTTTGTTGGTGGTAGTTTCGTCTCCTGATTGCTGCGTCGCTCATATAATCTTCAACTCCCCGGCTCAGGAGGGCCCGGGGGCGGTGGCCTTCACTATCAGCACCGCTTCCTGGCCGTTCTTCCCTTCGACCCTTTCGCAGGAGGATTCGGAAAATCCCTCTGCCAGCAGCCACGCCGTTAACTCTGCCTCCTCAAACCCCAGCCACTGATCAGCCAGCTGTTCCCGGGCGGCTTCGCGTTCATGGCGAGCCAAGTCGGCCAGCAGCACTATTCCGCCGGGAGCCAGCACCCGACGGACTTCGGCAAGTACGGCAGCCGGATTGGGCGCATGGTGCAGCACCATATTGGCCACCACGCATCCCGCCGAGGCGTCGGGCAACGGCAGATGCGTCATCTCTCCCAGACGCAGTTCAATGCCGTGCGCGCCGTCGCGGGCCAAACGACGGCGGGCCTCCTCCAGCATGGCCGGAGAATGGTCCACGCCGATCACCCGTGCCGCCCGGACCCCCAGCTCACTCAGCAGCCCACCGGTGCCGGTACCGATCTCCAACACGGTAACACCGCTGGGCACAAGCCCAAGCAGGTTCTGACGATACTCCGGGACCGGCAGGAGCACCCCGCTCAAATCGTCCCACTGATGGGCATGGCGGTCGAAGAATTCCTGGCTGCGCCGCCGGCGCTCCTCCAGGACCACAGCCACCGCGGACAGATCCCGGCTCCGCTCGGGCAGGCTGTTCAGCTCCCGCTCGATGGCAGGGCGAATGGCGCTGAAAAAATTGCTCGCCTCACCGGCCCGGTAATAGCTCCAGGTCCCTTGCCGCTTGACCGACAGCACCCCGGCCTCGGTCAGGATCTTCAGGTGCCGGGATATCCTGGACTGCCCCATGGCAAGGATATGGGTCAACTCCTGAACGGTGAATTCACCGCGCAGGAGTACCGCCACCAGACGGAGCCGGGAGGGGTCGGCAAGGGCTTTGAGGGTATCGAGCATATCAATATCTGTATTAACGATTTTATTATATCAAGTTTTATTGATATAACATTGTGCGGGATGGCGGTCAAGCAAAAACGGCCCGCCGGGATGTCTCCCGGCGGGCCGTTTCGTGTGCGTATTCCCGTTTAACGGGCTGACGTCACGCTGCTTCCTGCAACGCCTCTTCCTGTGATGTAACTTGCGCCTCACCGAACAGTTCGTCGAAGATTTCCTGCACCGTGGTGATGCGGTCGGCCCGCCAGGCATTAGTGCCGCAGAAGACCAGGCCGGTATCCACATCGCCCCGCTGGGCACGATCCAGAGAGGAAACGATGCAAAAACGCTCGCCCGACTCTTTGTAGGAGCATTTCTTCAGGCAGCCCATGCGGCAGGGGGTACTGTTGTCCACATCGTAACGGCGGATATTCTCCGCGTTGTTCAGGATTGCTCGCCCAGGCAGGCCGGCGGGACTCATGATCAGCCCGATATCCTCCTTCGAGCAGCGAAGGTAGGCCTGCTTGAAGGCATCGTCGGCATCGCACTCTTCGGTGCAGACAAAACGGCTGGCCATCTGCACGCCGTCGGCGCCTTCCGCCAAGGCATGCTCCAGGTCGGCCCGGTCCCATACGCCGCCGGCCGCGATCACCGGAACTTCGGCGCCGCACTCATCGCGAAAGAACGCCTTGACCTGACGCACGGTGGCATACTGGTCATACTCGCCGGTGCCGATATTCTCCATTTTTTCGCCCAGATGCCCGCCGGCGGTATCCGGGTCTTCCACCACCACCGCATCCGGCAGGCGTTTATAGGCCTTCAGCCATTTCCGGGCGATAAGCTGGGCCGCCCGCAGGGACGACACGATCGGCACCAGGGCCACATCGGGGTGGTCGGCGGTCAGCTCCGGCAGGCCCATGGGGAGGCCGGCTCCGCAAACGATCACCTTGGCGCCCGCTTCCACGGCGGCCTTGACCAGTTGTTCAAAATCAGACAACGCCACCATGACGTTGACTCCGATGACGCCATCCGGCGCAATCTCATAAGCCTTGCGAATCTCGGCCTTGAAGCCCTCCGCATCGGCCTGGAAGTAGTTTCTGCCGTTGTAGAAGCCGCTGTTAAGGCCGATACCGGCCGCCGCAACCAACCCCACGCCACCGCACTTGGCCACGCTGCCGGCCAGACGGCCGGCGGAGATGCGGACTCCCATGCCACCCTGGATAACCGGATACGGGACGGTGTACTTCCCTATCGTCAAAGACTGCGCCATAACTCTCCTCCACCGAGACTCAAACATCCTGACGCTTATCATACAGGGGATCAGATTGGGTGTTTGTAATACTTTTGTAAAAGCGCCCCGTGCCTCGTGCGCCCAGTTCAGTGCCGCGGCCCCGCAACTGACCGCCCCGGCGCCGACCGACACCCACCTTTCGCGGTTGACTCTCCAGGTGCGATAAGGAATAATGCCCCATTGTTGACATCTCCTCGGGAGTATTGATGAAAAAAACGTTTGTACATTGCCTTGCGATCCTGCTCGTAAGCGCCGCCCTCGCCCATGGGGAGGACCATGCGGGACCCGCAGACCCGCCTCCTCAGGAACAACGGGGGGGCATCGTCACCCTCTGGCCGCTCTTCGATTATCGCTCCAGCCCGGGCACCGGCTACAGCAACCTTTCCATCCTGGGACCGCTCTTCAAACGCGAGCACAATGGCCACATGACCAAAACCGCCCTCAGGCCGCTCTTTTTCACCCAATCGACCCCGGCGGGCGACGAAAGCGACATCCTCTACCCCCTTGCCTCCACCAACAGCGACGAAAATGGTTCCGATACCCAAGTGCTGCTCCTGTTCCAAAAACATGCAGAAAACATCGGCACGGTCGAAGAGCGGCACAACAGCATGCTCTTCCCCTTTTACATCAGCGGCAGCTCGGACAAATACGGCCCCTATACCTCCGTCTTCCCCCTGTACGGCGACATCTACGAGCGCTTCTGGCGCGACGAGTACCATTTTACCCTGTTCCCGATCTACGGCCGCACGGTAAAAAAGGGTACCACCTCCACCAACTGGCTCTACCCGATCTTCAACAGCATATCGGGCGAAAAGGAGAGCGGCTTTGCCTTCTGGCCGCTGTACGGGCAATCGCACAAGGAAGGGGTCTACGAGAAACGTTTTGCGCTCTGGCCCATCTACGGCGACGAGAACCTTGGCCTGGACACGAACAACCCGACCAGGAACCTCTACCTGTGGCCATTCTACACCTCGTCCGAATCGCCGCGGCAGAGTTCGACCCACATCCTCTGGCCCCTGTGTGGCGTGGTGCGGGACGGCACGGGGACGGCCGTGGAGCGGGACTACCTCTGGCCGTTCTGGATGACGGCCCGGAGCGCGGATTCGAGCACCGACCGCTACCTCCCCTTCTATGCCGAAACGAAGACAAAGGAGGGGGGCAGCCACTGGATCATGTGGCCGATCTACCGCAAGACAACCATCGATTCTCCCCTCTTTCGCCAGGAGAAGACCAGCCTGTTCTATTTCCTGTTCCATCGCTCGGACGAATCCTGGCCCAAGGCGGGCAGGGACCGCGCCCAGAGCGCCTTCTGGCCGCTCTACGCATGGAAGCGTGACGAGAACGGCCAGCGGACCCTCTCCATGCCCGCCCTGGTGGAACCGGTCATCTGGAACGACGGGGTCGAACGTAACCTTGCGCCGCTCTGGAGGATCTTCATCAGCACCTGGGACGGTCAGGGCAATGGAGCAACGTCAATCCTCTGGAACCTCTTCTGGCGGGAAAAACGGGGCAACGAGAGCGCCTGGGAACTTTCGCCCCTGGTTTCGTACCGCGCCACCAGGGACGGAAGCGAATGCAAACTGCTGAAGGGGCTGTTCGGTTATGCCACGGACAAAGGGAAGACATCCCTGAGTATCTTCTGGATGCCGTTCGGGATATAATTACATCGGAAACCATGAAACACCCGTGTTGCGCGGGAGAAGGCCTTTTCAGGACAAACCATGACCAAATTTCTCGAATTCATCGGCAAGCAACTGATCTACTCGTTCGGCATCGTCGGCGAGGTGCTGATCCTGCTCAAGCGGACCATCTTTTCCTTCCGCGAGGCGCCGCACAACATGCCTTCCATCCTGACCCAGATGGCCATCATCGGCTATGAGACCCTGCCGGTTGCCTCGGTGATGGCCTTTTTCGTGGGCATGGTCCTGGCGCTGCAAACCGGAGTGGAGCTCTCCAAGTACGGTACCCAGGATATCGTCGGCAGCATCGTCGGCCTCTCCATGGTGCGGGAGATGGGACCGGTCATGGTCAGCTTTCTGGTGGCGGGGCGGGCGGGCAGCGCCATGGCGGCCGAGATCGGCGTCATGAAGGTCTACGAGGAGATCGACGCCCTCACGACCCTGGACATCGACCCGGTACGCTACCTGGCCATGCCGCGCCTGATCGCGGCCCTGATCTGCGTCCCGACCCTGACGATCTACGCCGACTGCGTCGGCATGCTCGGCGGCGCCATCATCAGCCACCTGCACCCGAAGCTGTTCATCTCCTACGCCACCTACACCGATTCCCTGCGCCTGGCGCTCAAATTCAGGGAGATCACCGCCGGGCTGATCAAATCCTTTGTCTTCGGCGGCATCATCGCCGTCATCTGTTGTTACGTGGGATTCAACACCTCCGGCGGCGCACGGGGGATCGGCGTCTCCACCACCCGTTCGGTGGTGCTCTCCTTCATGCTGATCCTGGTGGCGGATTACTTCCTGACTCGGATTCTGATGTAAGTACTCCCACCTCTGTTGCCCGGCGGCGCACCGCCGAACTCAGGCAATACTTCGCATCAGGAAGAGGGCGGTTATAACCACATTCAACAGGGTAATGCCGATTCTCAGGTGATGGGGGCTGATACGCCGGGCATAATGCGCACCGCCGTAACCGCCGATCACAGCCCCGACGAGCATGATGCAGGACTGCCCCCACCAGACCAACCCGGTTGCGGCAAAGCATAGTACGGCCGCAAAATTGGTTACCCCCACCAACAACGTTTTGGCTGCGTTCATCGATCTGATGTCCGTAATCCCGAACAGGCTCCAGACGGCCATCATCATGATACCGACCGCGCCGCCGAAATAACCTCCATACACAGCCAACACGACTTGCCCCACCAGAAGCGCCCCAGGGCCGATAGCGACTCTCCGGCGCACAATGAGACCGACCTTTGGGCCCAGGGAGAATGCCAGGGTGCCCATCACCAGCAACCAAGGGATCAACTTGTCGAAGATGGTTGTCGGGGTCGTGTACAGAAGCAGGGCTCCTGCCGCCCCTCCCGCCAGGCTTGCCCCAATCATCGCTTTCAGCGATGCGCCTGTGAACGTCCCACATTCCCCACGATAGGCCCAAGCACCGGCGAGGCTGCCCGGAAACAGGGCAACCGTGCTGGTGGCATTCGCAGAAACCGAAGGCATACCCAAAAAGACCAATGCCGGAAATGTAACGAACGACCCGCCTCCCGCAATGGAATTCATTGCGCCCGCTACCAGACCCGCACAGAATATAAGGACATTGTTTTCCACGGCTTCAGTATCTTTCAGCTTGTCGATACGGTCAATGTGGAATATTCTGAGTGTGGATACGTGTAAAACGAAGGCTTGTGTTGCAGAAGAGGCGATCCCATGCGTTTTGATCTTACGGATCTGAGGCTTTTCCTGAATGTACTTGAAACCGGCAGCATAACGGGTGGCGCCGAACGGTCCTACATGGCGCTGGCATCCGCCAGTGCCCGCGTACGCGGGATGGAGGAGGAGTTGGGAGTGCCGCTGTTGGAGCGTGGCCGGCGGGGCGTGCAGCCGACCGCGGCGGGCTGGACGCTTGCGGACCATGCCAGGACGGTTTTACGCCAGGTGTCGGACATGCGTGGGGCGCTCGGTGATTACGCCCGCGGGCTCAAAGCTCAGATACGGCTTTTGTGCAATACTGCGGCCCTGACCGAATTCCTGCCCGATGACCTCGGGGCGTTCCTCGCCCAGCACCCCTCGGTAACTATTGACCTGCATGAACATGCAAGCACGGAGATCGTTGCGTTAATCACGGCGGGCAAGGCAGATGTGGGCATAGTCGCCGACTCCGTTGATCACGGTCTTCTTGAGACGCGCCCCTTTCGTATCGATCAACTGGTGGTTGCCGTTCCTCGACGGCATCCATTGGCCGCCCAGCGTGAAGTGTCGTTCAGCAACCTGCTTGATAACCCCTTTGTCGGGCTCATGAAAGGCAGCGCCCTCCAAGACCATCTCGACGGCCAAGCGGAGCGCCAGGGAGCCCGGCTCGATTACCGTATTCGCGTCCACGACTTCGATTCCATCTGCCGACTGGTGGAAAAAAACGCCGGCATCGGCGTCATTTCGGAAACGTCCGCGCTCAGGTGCAGCAAGACGCTCGCAATTGATTTTGCACGGCTCACCGACCCTTGGGCGTGCCGCCGGTTGATGGTCTGCATGAGGAACTTCAATGAGCTGCCGCTACATACCCGCCATCTGATAGAAAAAATCGGCTCCTGACTCGTGGGCAGGGATTGAATACAGCGGCTAATCCCGCGGCACGGCCAGCATCCTGTCCAGGGCCTGTCTGGCCCTGACGCGGACCTCCTCGGTAACCGTGACTACCGGCGACATGGTCTGGAGGGAGTAGAGCACGTCCTCCAGGGAGGTCAGCTTCATGTTGGGGCAGATCAGGGCCGGCGAGGCCAGGATGAACTCCTTGCCGGGGTTCTCCAGCCGCAGCTTGTAGAGGATACCGGCCTCGGTACCGATGATGAACCTTTTGGCCGAGCTGGCGCGACAGTAGTCGTACATGCCGCTGGTGGAACAGACATGATCCGCCAGGGCCGAGACCTCGGGTGCGCTTTCCGGGTGGCAGATGAACAGGGCGTCGGGATGCTCGCTCTTTTTCTGCATGACCGCCGCCACGGTCATGCGCTCGTGGGTCGGGCAGAACCCCTCCCAGAATACGAAGCGTTTCTCCGGGACGAATCGGGCCACCCAGCGCCCCAGATTCCGGTCCGGCACAAAGATCAGTTCATCCTCCTTCAGCGATCTGACCACCTTGAGTGCGTTGGCCGAGGTGCAACAGATATCGGAATGGGCCTTGATCTCAGCCGAGGAGTTGACGTAGGTCACCACCGGCACGCCGGGGTGTTTCTCTTTTAGCGCCTCCAACTCCTCCACCGTGACCATGTCGGCCATGGGGCAGCCCGCATCGGGTCGCGGCAGCAGCACCTTTTTTTCAGGCGACAGGATGGCGGCCGATTCGGCCATGAAGTGCACGCCGCAGAAGACGATCACATCGGCCTCGGTCTTGGCCGCCTCCATGGACAGGGCCAGGGAGTCACCGGTAATGTCGGCGATCTCCTGCACCTCGTCGCGCATATAGTTGTGGGCCAGCAGCACGGCATTATGCGCCGCGAGAAGTTCCCTGATCTGCTGTTTGATGTCGTCTCCAGCCATTACCTGAGCCTCCCAAGGTTCCTGACGCTTGACAAGCGGGAACTAAAATGGATAGTTAACCGTACTCCGGAAGACAACACCGCGCGGGTGGCGCACCTGCTTCGGGAGCCCGCAACTCCCCGGTCCGTCTCCGGCGGAATCTGATCGCCACCCTACCCGAAATTCACTGAAAAAACAAGGTTTGGCCCTCTACGCATCCTATAGCGCACATAACAGCAGAATCTGTTGGCCTGCGGCCGACAAGGGGAGTTATGCCATGACAACGAAGGAATCTCTGAATGAGGTTTTCAGGATGGTATTCGATGACGATACGATCCAGATAGCGCCGGAAATGACCGCCAACGATATCGAAGGGTGGGATTCCCTCTCCCATATCAACCTCATCGTGGCGGTGGAGGCACGGTTCAAGATCCGTTTCAAACAGAGGGAGGTGTTATCCTTGAAAAACATCGGTGACCTGCTGAAGGCTGTGGAGACCAAACGCGCCGAATAGGGCTGTGCCCTTGTCTTCAGTCCGGCGGCGAAAAGCTGCCCATATCCATCTTGATGCGACGCTCCGCGAACTCCTCTATGACGATATCCGGACGAACCTCCGCAACAATGGAGGCTATCGGCACCGATTGATCCCAATGCTTTCGATAGTACTGGACGTGCTGGAAATGCTCCGAAATATAGGGAATAATTTCATCAAAGAAAGAATCCCTGAAAACGATTGCTTTAGGTAGTTTTTTGTTCTCCTGACGCATTGCATAGGTCCTCGGATCACCGGTATTCATTTCAACCCTGCACGCCAGACGTTTTTTATGGGGGATCAGGTTTATTTCCTCTTCCGTGATAAATTCCGAGCCCCCTACCAGAAGAGCCAAATCACCGCCTTTTTCGTATCTCTTCTCAATTGTGAAATCGGACAGGGCAGATGCAGGTTTGGATGAAACACCTCTGGACATGGCTTTGACTATCTCCTGATACGCAAGGAAAGCGCCATACCTGTTCCAGTGAGTATCGGTCTTCTTGTAAAGTCGCTCATTCTTCTTTGCCGCGAGCAGTGCCGGTCTCAAATCAAGCATTTCAACTCTGGAGTGAGTTCCAACGTAATCGACAAATTCATCGAGTCCGGTTATAGCCACGCTTCTGTAATAAGAAGGCAGGTTCTCGCCATAAATTGTTTCCTTGTTTGGGGCAATGACAAAAAGATATCGTATGCCCCGTGCAGCGAGCCACTGCCGTTTACGCTCAAGTGAAGCGGTCCACATTGCCAGGGTATCATCGCTATAATGCGTAATACCACGGGCATCATCCATCTCATGTTCTCCAAGAAAAAAGAGCCATCCATTTTCTCCGAAAAGCACCTCGTTGAATTCAGTTTCCCGCAAAAGCCTCCGCCGGATGAGAAAATTCAATCTGATAAAAACATCTCTGAAACCGAAATTGTCCTTGAAATAGTTATAGAAATCATGGGGAAACCTTTTCAAGGCCGCTTTTTCAAATGACACGACGGGGAATTTGGCATGCTCCCTGTTTTCCTGGAGAGCCGGCGAACGATCCAATTTAAAGACCGTGGCAGCAAGTGGCGCAATCAAGCTCACGGCAAAGATCGCGATAATTGTGGCGTTTCTGTAGGTCCGATAATTCATGGCATCAGAATTTCTGGTACAGGAAGGGGGTGAACGTCGACGATGCAATGGAACAGAAGGACAGCATCAGCACGAAAACCATCCCGGCAATCTCACAGAAAGCCCCGATGGCATGATGTTCTGTTTTTCGCAGGTGGTCGGAGATGTTTCTCACTATCGGCGTGGATGCGACGACTCCGGCAATCAGGACAAGCAGTTCAGTGCTGTCGATATACATGCGCAGATCATAATGAAAAACCGTAGTGGCGGGAAAGCCTGCTAATGTACGCAGGTAGTCAACCGCTTCGGAAAAGCTCGACGCACGGAAAAAGACCCATGGGAGCATAACTATGAGCAATAAATACACATGTTGCAGCGGAACCCACCATTTTTTTATCACCCTGGATAGCCAGAGGCTTTCGAGAGCCAGGACGACCCCATGGAGCATCCCCCAAACAATAAAATTCCAACCTACACCATGCCAAAGCCCGCAAGCGGTGAAAACCATCACGATGCTGAACAACGATCGGTAATTGGTCGGATATCTCCCCTGAGCGATCTTTTGCCTGACACTATCGCTCATCAATGCATAGCTGAGAGGGATAAACATATAATCCCTCAGCCATGTTGACAGCGATATATGCCAGCGGCGCCAGAACTCGGTCAACGATCTGGATATATACGGGTAGTTGAAATTTTCCTGGAACGTGAATCCGAACATGCGCCCCAGCCCTATTGCCATATCCGAATAACCTGAAAAGTCCAGGTACAACTGAAGCGAATACGTTATCAAGCCAAGCCAGGCGGCACTTGGCGACAATTCCGCAGCAGGCACGGAAAAAATCTGGTTGGCGGTCAGCGCCAATGTATCCGCAAGCAGCACTTTTTTACCGAGGCCGATTACGAAGCGCCTGGCGCCCATGGCAAATTTGTCGGCGCTTACCTTTGGGTCGGCAAGGTCTTCAGCAACCTCTGAATATCTGATAATCGGACCTGCCGTGATTTTGGGAAAGAGGACCAGGAATAGCGACAGAAGCAGCGGATTTTTTTGAGCGTCTATCTCATCACGGTACACATCGAGAACGTAAGCAATTGCCTGAAATGTTAAAAACGAGAGGCCCAGGGGCAGATAGCTGAATTTGAAGTAATCGGCAATGTTCACGCCAGTCGATGACGGGATTATACCTTGTGCGGCCATGGCCGCAACACCGGGATATCTATAGCAGATCAAGGGCAAAAGATTCATGGCAATCGACAGCCAGACAACAACTTTACCCCAGAAAGAGTCTCGATATTTTTCGGCTGATAGACCGAAGAGATAGTTGGCGACAATATAATAAAGGAGCAACAACAAAAAACTGCTCCCGGTTTTTCCAATTTCAGAAAAAGAGGTAAACACGTTTGAAGCGGCAAAATATAGTAAACTTACGCCAAGGAGAAACCAAATCCTGCCATTTGCCCTCAATAGCCAGTAACAGCCAAGAACCAGGGGCAGAAACAGGAAGAGAAAAAGAGGTGAGTTAAATGGCATGGGCTATTTGAAGAAATATGGAAAACAGGGCTTGTTCATGTCCAAACTCTGTATTGGAGACCTGTAATCCCCAAGATTTTTGATATGGTTGTCCGTTGTTATTTCGGTCATGTTCCGGCCTCAATCCGTCCAAAATCACTTTGTCGCGCTTTAGACGAAACTCAATCGAAAAAGGTTACAAAAAAATTGAGATAAAATTTATGGGAAGAGGGTACAGAGCGGCAAAAGGGCATATTCATGAAAGCTTGACATTATTCGATTGAACCTGCCAATAACCTGACAACACCGGATCAGCCCCCCCGTCCAGGTACGACCTCCGCACCCGATTGCCGGCAGAGGGCGCAATTGGCTGATGGCATGGCTTTAATCAGTGCAGGCGGAATGTTTGGGCAGGGACAAAAAAGCAACCTTACGTGGGAAAATTTATCGTCTTGACTCGTCAAGGGCCGCTTGAGCGGGGGCTCGCATCGTCTTCCCGCTTGACAAGCGGCAACCAAAAAGGATATAAGAACAGTTCTTCGGGATGTAGCGCAGCCTGGTAGCGCACCTGCTTCGGGAGCAGGGGGCCGCTGGTTCAAATCCAGTCATCCCGACCATTAATAATCGAGGGGTCAGCCGAATGCGGTTGGCCCCTTTCTCTTTCCCTCCGCATCCACCCTTGCCTCGTTGGATGGAGAGCAACGTATATCACTGACCGCAAAAAAACATGCTGTGATCTCCCCCTCTCATGCGCGCCCCTCGCGGACCGGTTCCGCATATCCTCCCCCTGATGGCCCCGCTCCCGAAACCATGCACCGGCAGTGATACGTGCTATACTGGAGCTACATACGAGAATGCCTTTATGACAACCCTGGAGGAGGCCCCATGCGTTGCCCCTTTTTACTGCTTGCGCTGTTGCTCATACCGCTGGGTGCGGAGGCCCTGGCCGCCGATGTTCCCCAGCTTGCCGGCTGCACCACCAAGGTTTTCGATGAAATCCGCCGGACCCGCACATGGTCGGGCAAGGCACCGGGTGGCTGCCCGGCGTCGATAGCCGTGGAAAAGCGGGCCAATGGCGTGGTGGTTACCGCCTGGACAACCAGGAACGTCGATGGGGGGTGGGTCAAAACCGCCTTTTCAAGTGCCATGGGGTATGGCGAGATCGCCCGCAAAAAGGAGTTGGCAGCGGCGAGCCGCGACATCGTGGCGCGGGCCAAGCACCTTGAGCGGTGCCTGGAGTCCATCAACACGGCCAACGACCCGCTCGACTGCCGCGACCGGGCAACCAAGTCCTATATCGCCGGCGAGGAAAGCGGCGTGGAAAATGACCGGATCGTCTGGCTGGATGACAATGGTCGCCATACGGTCGTGGAATACGCCTTCGGGAATACGGAACCGACCCCCAGCCCGCCCGCCGACCTCCTGGACGGCCAGCAGCTGCCGCCGGGCGTGATCATAGACTTGCGCGTGAACCGCTAACGTTCTTTAACAGGCTGTTAAAAAACCAAGTGTATTCAGATTTTTCAACAACCCCTCAACGTTCCAGGATAAAGGTGACCGGCCCGTCGTTAACCAAATGCACCTTCATGTCGGCCTGAAAGATGCCGGTCTGCACCGGCAGGCCGAGTTTCTCCACCGCGGCAGTGAAATAATCGTACAGCCGTTTACCTTCTTCGGGCGGGGCCGCCGTATCGAAGGAGGGGCGCCGCCCCTTGTCGCAATTGCCGGCCAGGGTGAACTGGGAAACCGCCAGAACGGCTCCCCCCACATCGGCCAGCGCAAGGTTCATCTTGTCCTCCCCGTCCGCAAAGATGCGCAGGCCGGCAATCTTCTCCGCCAGCCAGTCGGCCTTCGACTCGTCGTCTCCCTTCTCCACGCCCAAGAGAACCAGGACGCCTTTTCCGATCCGCCCGACAACGCTCTCGTCCACAGTGACGGACGCAAAACTGACGCGCTGAATTACCGCTTTCATAATGTCCCCCTGAATCCGTGACGCCGGAATGCCGCAGCGTCCGGAAGAGCCGAAGCCCGCACGCCGCCATGTTGTAACAGCTCACTCATGAGGCCCGTCCACCGCCTGATTGTCGCAACCTCTTCAAACGCAAAGGCAGAGGCTTTCCGAACCAGCGAAGGCATGAAGGCGTCACGGGTTCAGGGCCCCATTACCTGTCACCACGGCGCAGCGGCAGGTTTGCCCGTTCAAATCTTCACCAACTCGTAGATCCTCGTCCCCAGGCCGACCTTCTCGCCGTGCTCCAACTGCACCTCCCACGGAATCTCGGGGTACACGCCGCGGAACTTGTCGCCACCCGGCTCATGGCCGCTTTGCAGGGCCGAACCCTCGTTGCCCCGGGCTCCGTTGACCAGATCGGCGCAGGCCTGGTCGATGGCCACCGGGTCGCAGGAGGCGCAGATGCCGATGTCGTTGACGATTGGCGCATCGGCGTGGCCGTAGCAATCGCAGGCCGGAGAAACCTGGGTGATGAAGCTCAGGTAGACCGTCCTGCCCTCCTTGCCGGCCACGGCACCCTTGGCGTACTCGGCCATCTTCTTCATCACCAGGTCGGCCGCCTCGTTCCATTGGACATTGATGACCTTGACCGGGCAGACGCTGATGCAGCGGCTGCAACCGGCGCAGAGCGCGGGATCGATGGTCGCCTTTCCCTCGATGATCCGGATGGCGTCGTGGGCGCAGGCCTTGAGGCAAGCGCCGCAGCCGGTACAGTATTTCTCGGCCACCTTGGGCGCCACGGTGGAGTGCTGCACCAGCTTGCCCTTACGGCTGGCGCACCCCATGCCCAGGTTCTTGATGGCCCCGCCGAAGCCGGTCAGCTCATGGCATTTGAAGTGGGTCAGGCAGACCAGCGAGTCGGCCTCCACAATCTCGGTGCCGATGTGGACCTTTTTCAACAGCTCCCCGTCGATGGCGACGTCCGTTTCGGTCACTCCGCGCAGGCCGTCGCTGATGATCAGCGGCGCCCCGGCGCAGGCATAGCCGAAACCGTTCTCTATGGCGCAGACCAGGGCAGAAACCGCTTCCTTGCGCTCGCCGGGATAGAGAGTGGACGAATCGGTCAAAAAGGGCCTGGCCCCCAATTTCTTGATCTCCTCCACCACCCGCCGGGCAAAGATCGGGCGGATGAAGGCGCTGTTCCCCTTCTCGCCGAAATGGATCTTGACCGCCGTCAGGTCACCCACGGCAATGCGCCGGTCCACGCCGGCCAGGGCCAGTAATTTACTGATCTTGTCGAACAGGTTTTCCTTATGGCCGGCCCGCATGTCGGCAAAGTACACCTTGGACATGGTTTCCTCCCCTAGAAGGTTGTTGAAAAACAGCCATCTCGCCGCCGTCCTCGAAAGCCCTTTTGTGCGGCGTAGCGCTGCTACGCCTCCGCGAGGCTTTCTGCGGGTGCGACGATCTGACTATTTTTGAACAACCTGAATTATTCAACAACCTGCTAATTCTATTTTTTTGACCCGGGTCAAGCAATGCCGGGAAGATTCGGTATACTGTTCATACCATAGAAACGCTCAAAACTCACCTGCGAGTTTATTCAGGCACCAAACGAAAGGGAGGACACAACTATGGGAATGTTCTGTAATCAATGCGAGCAGGCGGCAAACGGCACCGGCTGCAACATCTCGGGCGTCTGCGGCAAGAAACCGGAGGTAGCGACCCTGCAGGACCATCTGCTCTACGGTTTGAAGAGTCTGGCGCTCTACGCCGACAAGCTGGGGCGCAATCCCGAGATCGACCGTTTCACCATCGAGGGGCTCTTCACCACCGTTACCAACGTGGATTTCGAGGCTTCCCGCATCGGCGGCATCATCAAGCACTGCTATGAACTCAAGGAAAAGGCCCGCACCGCCCTGGCCGCCAAGGGCACCACCCTTTCCGGCCCCGTGGCCGAATGGAAACCGGCCGAGAGCCTGGACGGCATGATCGCCCAGGGCGAGGCATACGGCATCAACACCCAGCACGTCAACGAAGACATCCGTTCCGTGATCGAGATCCTCATATACGGCCTGAAGGGGATGGCCGCCTATATGGACCACGCCATGATCCTGGGCAGGAGTGACGATGAGGTGCTGGCCTTCGTCCAGAAGGCGCTGGCCGCCACCACCGACCCCAACCTCGGCCTCATGGATTTTGTGGGCCTGGCCATGGAGTGCGGCAAGCAGAATCTGACCGTGATGGGGCTTCTGAACGCCGCCCACACCGACACCTACGGCCACCCGGTCCCCACGCCGGTCCAGCTCGGCACCAAGGCCGGCAAGGCCATCCTGGTGTCCGGCCACGACCTGAAGATGCTGGAAGAGCTGCTCAAGCAGACCGAAGACACAGGGATCAACATCTATACCCACGGTGAAATGCTCCCGGCCCACGGTTATCCCGGACTGAAGAAATACAGCCACCTGGTGGGCAACTTCGGCGGCGCCTGGCAGGATCAGGCCAAGGAATTCGTCAACTTCCCCGGCTCCATCATCTTCAACACCAACTGCATCCAGCGTCCGTCCGACACCTACAAGGACCGTCTCTTCACCTGGGGTCTGGTGGCGTGGCCCGACGTGAAGCATGTGAGCGGTTGGGACTTCTCCGAGGTCATCGCCAAGGCCCAGGAACTGCCCGGCTTCCCCGACAACCCGGGCCAGGAGATCCTGACCGGCTTCGGCCACAACGCCGTGCTGGGCGTGGCCGACAAGGTAGTGGCGGCGGTCAAGTCCGGGGCCATCAAGCACTTCTTCCTGATCGGCGGCTGCGACGGCGCCAAATCGGGGCGCAACTACTACACCGAGTTCGCCGAGAAGCTTCCCCAGGATACGGTCATCCTGACCCTGGCCTGCGGCAAGTTCCGCTTCAACAAGCTGGAGTTCGGGGACATCGGCGGCATCCCGCGCCTTTTGGATGTGGGCCAGTGCAACGACGCCTACTCGGCCATCCAGATCGCCGTGGCCCTGGCCGGCGCTTTCGAGTGCGGGGTGAACGACCTGCCGCTCTCCATGATCCTCTCCTGGTACGAGCAGAAGGCCGTGGTCATCCTGTTGACCCTCCTGCACCTGGGGATCAAGAACATCAAGATCGGCCCGTCGTTACCGGCCTTCATCTCCCCCAACGTACTCAACTTCCTGGTGGAGAACTTCAACATCGGCCCCATCACCACGGTCGAGGCCGACATGAAGGCGATCCTGGGGTAATCTTTTTTCGCGATATATCCGTCAATAAACAAGGCGCGGGCTTCGGCTCCGCGCCTTGTTGCGTTTCAGGGCCCCTCTGGCTCTCGATAACTGCCTGTTAACAGAGGAGCTATTTTCACTTCACCCCTGCATTGGAGCTGTAAATAAGCTCAAGAATGTGGTATTGGAAGATATAATTGATCCATTTTGGTGACATCTTCACCTATCCGGCCCGTTTTTCAGGTTGCAAGGGATACTACCGATGAGCACGACCGCAAGCACGACAAAAACAAGGATCAGGCAGATCATCTCCCGGCAGGTGATCAGCGTCACGCCGGAAACGCCGGCGGAGGAGGCGATCGCCTGCATGGCTCGAGCCAGGATCAGTTGCCTCATCGTGGCGGAAAAGAAAAAACCGCTGGGGATCTTTACCGAGCGCGACCTGGTCAAGTTGACCAGTCAACAGGTCCCCCTCGGAAAACGGCCGATCCGTGAACTGATGACCAGCCCGGTTGTTACCATTTCCGGTAGCCTGAATATCTACGAAGCGTACAGCCTCATGCTCACCAACAGGATTCGCCACCATGTGGTGGTGGACTATGGCGGCAGGATATTGGGGCTCATGACCCAGTCCGATCTGATCAATCACTTGGGACACGAGTACTTCGTCGAGTTGCGCAAGATCGAGCAGGTCATGACGACCGGCGTCATGACCGTCGCCAGCGAGGCCCCGATCAGCGAAGCACTCGGCATCATGGCCGGTCCGGGAATCAGTTGTGTCGTCGTGGCGGACCACCGCATCCCGCTCGGCATCATGACCGAACGCGATGCGGTCAGGCTGGTGGCCGAAGACGTCGACCTGGAAGCCGTCCCGGTCAGCGCGGCCATGAGCAGCCCGGTTTTGACCGTGGCCACCGGGACAACGGTCTACGAGGCGGCCCTGATCATGAAGCGGGAGAAAATTCGCCGGGTGGTGGTGGTCAACAACGAGGGAAAAATCGAGGGAATCATCACCCAATCCGACATCATCAAGGGACTGGAAGGGCATTACATCGAGTCATTGAAGGAAATCATCCGGAAGAAGGAGAATATCTTCCAGCAGGCCGCCAGGGAACTTCTGGACAAGACCATCTTCCTGGACAATATCCTCAGGTCTTCCACCAGCATGGCGATCGTCGCCTCCGACAGCACGTTGAAGATCAAATACTTTAACCCGGTAGCGGAAAAAATATTCGGATGCAGCGCGGCCTCGGCCATCGGCCGTCCTGCTGCGGAGGTGCTCGCCCTTGACGATATCGCCCCCATCAGCTTGCCCAGGGCCCGAGAGGCCGTACTGAAAGAGGGGAGATGCAGCTTTCCCGCAAAAATTCACCAGAATGGGGCAACCTTCTTTTACGACGGCAGCCTGTCCGGCATCCTGGATAAGCAGGGTAAGCTGGCGGGCTTCGTATTGATGCTCAACGATATCACCGAGCGCAGGCAACACGAGGACACCATCCATCACCTGGCGTACCATGACGCCCTGACCGGCCTGCCCAACCGGGTGTTGCTCAACGACCGCCTTGACCAGGCCCTGGCCTCGGCGAACCGCACCGGCACACGGGGTGCGCTGATGATCCTTGACCTGGACCGCTTCAAGGATATTAACGACAGCCTTGGGCACAGCATGGGCGATCTGCTGCTCAAGGCCGTCGGCGAGCGGCTGACGGGACTCCTGCGCAAGAGCGATACGGTCTCGCGCATGGGCGGGGACGAATTCGTGCTGCTCCTGCCCTCCATAGCCTCGACGGAAAGCGCCGCCGTGACCGCTGCCAAGATTGTGGCGGCTTTCAGCAAACCATTCGTCTGTAACGGGCACCCCCTCTCCATAACCGCCAGTATCGGGATCGCAGACTTTCCCGATGACGGCGGGGATGCGGAAACCCTGCTGAAAAATGCCGACATCGCCCTGTACCGGGTCAAGGAGGAGGGAAGGAACGATTTCCAGCGTTATACCACGCTGCCGGAAAACGGGGAACTTCTCGGACGCAGGGAGGCGTTCCGGGAGATATCTCAACGTCTGCAAGCCGGATAATCAAAAGCCCCCAAACTTCGCAAAGTCAGGGGGCTTTTGATTATGATGGGAAACCGTAGGCGCAAATATGGCGGAGAGAGAGGGATTCGAACCCTCGGTACGCTATTAACGTACACACGCTTTCCAGGCGTGCTCCTTCAACCGCTCGGACATCTCTCCGCAAATGAACGGGAAATATAGTATAGCCTGACGCATTTGTCCAGCATTTCATATTATTCTTTGAAAAACGGTGGAGATAATTGTACAGTCCAGCCAGGAGCTACCATAGTATATGGACATTGCCGTTATCACCGCCATGCCTGAGGAGACGCGGGCCATCCTTAAGGCGTTCGAGGCTGGGGAGCCCGCGCAGGCCGGCCGCCTGAAGGCCTTTCGCTGCCGGGTACGGGAGCACAACCTGCTGCTGGTCGAAGCCGGCATGGGCTTCAAGAATGCCGCAGCCGCCGCAGAGGCGGTGCTGGGGATATCCCGCCCGGACTTGCTGATCTCGGCGGGGTTGTGCGGCGGCATCTCGGCCGGACTGCGCGTCGGCGACGTGGCCGTCAGCACGGAGTTGTGTATCGTCGCCAACAAGGTGGTTCAACAGGTGCCCGTGGAGATTGCCGCGGCGGCCCATAATTTTATCGCCCGGCAGTCGGCGATGGGTGAACGGGTGTTCGCCAGCCTGTTTGCCGGCACCCCCTCGATCACGGCCAAAAAACTGCTCGCCGCATTACTCCCACCCGGCGCCCCCTGCCCGGTGGTGGAGATGGAGAGCGGGGCCATCGCCATCGTGGCCGCGGAGAACGGTATCCCCTTCATGGGCCTCCGCACCGTCAGCGACCCTGCCGACGAGGAGTTGGGCTTCTCCCTGGAAGAATTCACCGACAGCAACCTGCGCATCCGCCCCCACAAGGTCGCTCTCACCATCCTGCGCAAGCCATGGATCATGCCCCAGCTCATCCGTCTGGCCCGCAACAGCCGTCTCGCCGCGGACAGCCTTTCCCACGCCATAGCCCAATTGCTGGCGTCTCTGACACCCTGAAAAAACATTTGCCACAGATCCACAAAGACACGGAGATAAACATTTCAGCCGGTTAGACAGCATTTCGGTCAAGTTTCTCTTCACCATTCCAAATGTGAGAATATTCGAAAAAACCTGTGATTTCCTCTGTGTCTCTGCGTCTCTGTGGCAGAATTGCTTTTAGATTTTTTTCTGGGGAGGTTTTCTAGCGGCCTTTCGTTGTGGTTGCCGCCGGGGACCAGGGGTAGTCCCGCACATGCTCGCCGAGTTCGTCCTTGGTGTAGCGGTTGACCCGCCGCAGCGCCAGGACGATGACGATCACAAGGGGCAGACTGTACATGAGGATGCCGCACAGGGCCATGAAACGCTCACCGATCAGGAGGGTTATGGTGATATTGAAGATGAGCACGGAGAGGTACAGGACCGGCCCCACGAGGGAGCGGAACGGAAGATTGCAGACGCCTCTGGGGGCGTCGTCCAAACGGCGGGCGTCGATCACCTGGAAGGCGGCCACCAGACAGAAACTGGTCAAGAGCCACCCCCAATAGTTGGAGAGCGGCACGCCGAAGTGAATGCCGTTTTCCCGGTAGCCGTAGATCTGCCCCAGGAACCAGCGCCGTCCCTGGAGGGCCACCGGGTCGACCACAATATCGAGGAAGGTTTGCAGGAATGCACCGAGGACCAGCGCCGACAGGGAACGACGGATGGCGCGCGTCTCCAGGGTAGCCACGTTCCAACGCCAGGATTTGAGAGGCGAAACGATGAACAGCGCCGTGGTGTAGCTGCAATAGGCCAGGAAGACGTAGGAGAGCGAGTCGAAGAACGGCACCCCGGCAATCCACAATTCCCTGCTGCTGGTGGTGTCGATGTAGTAGTACCAACCGTAGGGGAAACCGGTATTGATGGAGAGCCACTCCGAGGCAAAGGCGATGAGATAGCCGACCACGGTGAAGGCCATGGTCCTGCGCCAGCCCACGTGGGGCACGCAGGCCAGAAGATACGCCCCGAAGAAGGCGAACACGTAGGGGCGCATGGTGAAGGTGCCGAGGGCTATGTCGAAAAAACCGTTACCGGTTGCGGGTGACATGGACAATCTCCTGACTCCGTGACGCCTCCTTGCCTCCGCTGGTCCGAAAGGCCTCTGCCTTTGCGTTTGAAGGGTTTGCGACCATCAGGCGGAGGGTCAGCCGAGTGGGTGAGTTGGTACTACATGGCGGCGTGCAGGCCCCGACTCTTCCGGACGCTACGGCATTCCGGCGTCACGGAGTCGGGGACCTCAGAACAGCGTGCCGACGACGCTGCCGATGACCGAGATGGGACCGGTATCCTGCAAGCCTTCCATGGCCTTTTCAGTCTTCTTGAGGGTCGAAATCGCGTTCAGGTACAGTTTGTCGTCATTGACCAGCTTGCCGATGGTGCCTTCGCCGCTGTTGATCTTGCGGGTGATCTCCTTGAGGTTGGCCACCGTGTCCTTCAACTCGTCGTAAAGGGCCGGATCGTTGACCAGTTTACCGGCCGTTCCCTCGCCCTTGTCGATGCGGGCGGCAATGCGGTTCAGCGATCCCATCCCGTCGCGCATCTCCTTGACCGTGGCCAGAGCCTCGGTGTAGAGGCGGTCATCGGTCAGGAGCTTGCCGGCCGTACCTTCGCCCCGTTCCAGGCGGGCGCTCACCGTTTTCAGGCTGCCGGCCACGTCGCGGATGTCACGTCCCAACTGCCTGTCGTTCACCAGCATCCCCAAGGCGCCCTCCCCCCGGTCGATCTTGGCGGTAATGCTGGAGATACTCTTGAGCGACGTATTCACCGCGGAACGGTTTTCGTCCAGGATTGCGGTGATCTTGCCCATGACCTCGTTCTGGTTGCGGTTCAGATCGACGATCAACTGCTTGGCGTCCTTGGTCAGCCCCCCCACATTGTCCATGATGGCGTCGATGCCGAACGCTTCGGTGCTTTTTACCGTGCTGCCGGGCGGGAGGTCCGGGCTCGCGGGGGAACCAAAGGAAAGCCCCAGAAATTGCCCGCCCAGCATACTCGTCATGCGGATGCTGGCCACCGTGTCCTGCTTGATACGGGTTCCGGGTTTCACCTCGAAGTCCACCTGCACCCGACTGTCCTGAACGGCTATCTTGGTGATCGTCCCCACTTCGACCCCGGCCAGTTTCACGGAGTCCCCCTGCTTGAGTCCCGTGGTTGAGGAGAGAAAGACCTTGTAGGGAACCCCCCGGTCAAAGATCTTCCAGCGATTGCCCAACTCCAGCATCAGCCCGAACAGAACGATGCTGAGGATAAAGAACAGGCCGACTTTTGCTTCGTGGGACAGGGCCATATGTAATTCTCCTACCGTGGCGTAACGGCACATATCCAGCGTGTGTCCGATCTGCCATTATACCCATAGACAACAGGTTAGCAATCATATTGTGTTTTTGCGATGTTCCCGTTATCCTGTTCCCGAATCCGCGGTACCTTCACGGATTCGGAAGGTTTTCCATCTTCGACCAGGAGGGGTTGCATGGTTTCATTCGAAGAGGCCCGGAACGTCATTCTGTCCTCCGTGTCCGCCACAGGTGTGGAGCGGATTCATTTGCTGGACGCCGCCGGACGGGTATTGGCCGAGGACATGGCTGCTCCCTGGGACATGCCGTCGTGGGACAACTCGGCCATGGACGGCTATGCGGTGAACTCCGCCGACTGTGGTGCCGCACCTTGCAAACTGCGGGTGAGCGCCTTCCTGCCCGCCGGCGCCAAGGCCGAGGGCGTGCGGGTGGAACCGGGGTGTGCCGTCAGGATCATGACCGGCGCCCCGACCCCCGAGGGCTGCGATGCGGTCGTACCGGTGGAGGAAACCGACAACGGCGACCATGAGGTCACCCTGCGGGAACCGGCCACGAAAGGGCAGCACATCCGTTTCAGGGGTGAGGATGTTCAAGCGGGAGCGACCTTCGCCCGCGCCGGTTCGGTCATCCGCCCCCCGGAGGTGAACATGCTGGCCGGTTTCGGCATGGCGCTGGTGCCGGTCCACCGCCGCCCCACCGTGGCAATCCTCTCCACCGGGGACGAGCTCGTGGAACTGGGCAGGACCCCGGGACCGGGGGAGATTATCAACAGCAACACCCTGTCCCTGGCAACCGCGGTGCGGGAGGCGGGAGCAATCCCGCTGATCATCGGGATTGCTCGGGACACGCGGGCAAGCCACCTGGAAAAGCTGCAGGAGGGACTGAAGGCGGACGTCCTGATCACCTCGGCCGGCGTCTCGGCCGGCGACCGCGACCTGGTGCGGGACATACTCGAAGAGCTGGGGGCGCGGCAGGTATTCTGGAAGGTCGGCATCAAGCCGGGTGGGCCGACGGCCTTTGCCCTGCACGGTGCGACCCCCGTGTTTTCGCTGCCCGGCAATCCGGTCTCGACCATGATCACCTTCGAGGAATTCGTACGGCCGGCACTGCTCAAGATGCAGGGACACCGCCGCATACTGCGGCCGTTCTTCAAGGTCGTGCTGCGCGAGGAGTTGCGCAAGAAACCGGGCAAGGTCCAGATCATACGCATCCGCCTGGAACGGGAGAACGAGCGCTGGTACGCATCGTCGGCCGGAAATCAGCAGACCGCGATCCTCAAGACCATGGTGGACGCCGAAGCCATCGCCGTCCTGCCGGCCGAGAGCACCCGCTTCGCCGCCGGGGACGAGGTGGACGCCCACTTTTACGGGAACCACATCGATTTGCTGGAGGCGACCCCATGAACGACTATCTCGGTGCCCACATGTCCATCTCCGGCGGCCTGCACCTGGCCATCGACCGGGCCGTTGCCGCCGGGTGCGGCGTGGTGCAGATCTTTACCCGCAACTCGAACCAATGGAAGGGCAAACCGGTCAGCGAGGCGGACGCCGCCCTGTTCCGGGAGAAATTCGCCGCCTCCGGCCTCCACGAGGTCATCTCCCACGACATCTACCTGATCAACCTGGCGGCGGCCCCCGGCGACGTGCGGGACAAGAGCCTTGCCGCCTTCCGTGACGAGTTGGAGACCTGCGCCCGGCTCGGCATCGCCAAGGTGGTCATGCATCCCGGCTCGCACCTGTCGGACCCGCCCGAGGCCGGCCTGGGACGGGTGGTCGAGGCCTTTGACCAACTCTTCCGCGAAGTCCCTCAATTTACGGGAAAGGTGCTGCTGGAGACGACCGCGGGACAGGGGACCAACCTGGGGAGGACCTTCGAGGAGTTGCAGGCCATCATCGACGGTTCGAAATTCCCGGACAAATTCGGCATCTGTTTCGACACCTGCCACACCTTTGCCGCGGGCTACGACACCGCCACAGAGGCAGGTTACGCCGAGACCATGGCCCAGTTCGACCGCATCATCGGCCTGGGGCTCCTGCAATGCTTCCACTTCAACGACTCGAAAAAGGGGCTCGGCTCCCGCGTGGACCGGCACGATCACATCGGTCAGGGGACCCTTGGTTTGAACCCCTTCCGCTTCATTCTCAACGACCCGCGCTTCGCGAAGATCCCCAAGATCCTGGAGACCCCCAAGGGGGACAACGAAGAGATGGATAGTGTCAATCTGGGGGTGCTGCGGGGGTTGGTGGGGGCATAAACCCAATGGAAAACCCTGGTTGTTCAAAAATAGTCAGATCGTCGCACCCGCAGAAAGACCAGAGGAGGCGTAGCAGCGCTACGCCGCACGAAGGGGCTTTCGAGGACGGCGGCGAGATGGCTGTTTTTCAACAACCAACTAGAACAGGTCCAGGTTCTCTAAGGCCTTCAACGGCTGATTGCTAAAGCCTGGCTTTTCCTCCCGCCGCGCCGGGCGGGCAGGGGACTCCACCTGGATGACCGGCTCATCCGACTCCGGGGCCTGCTCTTCGCACTCCTCCTGTTCCACCTCCTCGCCGCCCATGCCGTTACCCTTGAAAAAATAACGGTCATAGAGCCGATGGTGGGAGGTCCAGCGTGAACTGCTGGCGCTTTCCTTGGCGATATGGGCCTGGATGCCGTTGATCTTGGAGTCCATGTCGTCCAGATAGTTGAGGATGGTGGCCTCCACGGTCTTGGGGCGCTTGGGCGAACCGTACTCGTACTGGCCGTGGTGGGAGAGGAGCATGTGTTTGAGCAGCATGGCCAGCTCCCGGGAAAATCCCTCCACCGTGCGGATCTTGTCCTCCACCAGCGCCACGCCGATGGTGATGTGTCCCAGGAGCTTCCCCTCGTCCGTATAGTCGAAGGCGCGCTCATAGCTCATCTCGTGGATCTTGCCCACGTCGTGCAGCAGCGCCCCCACCACCAGCAGGTCCTCGTTGATCCCCACGTACATCGGCACGATGGTCTTCACCAGCCTGACGAGCGACAGGGAGTGTTCCAGAAGCCCTCCCAGATAGACATGGTGCATCCCCTTGGCGGCCGGGGCCGTGCGGTACTTGGCCATGAGGGGGCCATCCGCCAGGAACGCCTCCATGAGCGCCTTGAGGTGGGGATCGGCTATGGCGGCCACCACCGCATCCAGCTCCCGGCACATCTCGCCGCTGTCGCGGGGCGATTCGGGCAGAAAGTCGGCCAGGTTGACCGTTTCCTCGGGGATCCGGGTGATCTCGGCCACCACCACCTGCATCTTGTTCAGATAGACCGATGCCTTGCCGCGCACCTGCACGAAATCGTCCCGCTCGAAGAGCTTGTCCAGGGCGTCCACGTTGTCCCAGATCTTGGCGTCCACATCGCCGCTCTTATCCATCAGGCGCAGGTTCATATAGGGCTTGCCGTTCTTGGCCATGGCCATGATCTTCTCCTTGACCAGAAAAACGGCGGCGACCGGGTCACGGTCCTTTATGTCGGCTACGAATTGTTTTGCCACGCGGCGCTCCTTTACTTCTTGATTTTCAAACAAGCTCTCAGCAATTCAGGTTGTTCAAAAATAGCCAGATCGTCGCACCCGCAGAAGGCCCAAAGGAGGCGTAGCAGCGCTACGCCGCACGAAGGGGCATTCGAGGACGGCGGCGAGATGGCTGTTTTTCAACAACCTCTTAACCGGGCTGCTATGGTGTCCGCTATCCTGATGCCGTCAATCGCCGAGCTCATGATGCCGCCGGCATAGCCGGCCCCCTCGCCCGCCGGGTACAGCCCCGCAAGCCCGACCGACTCATAGCGCTCATTGCGCGGAATGCGCACCGGGGCCGAGGTTCGGGACTCGATGCCCACCAGGACGGCCTCGGCGGTGACGAAGCCCCGCAACTTGCGCCCGAATTCGTTGATCCCTTCCCGCAGGGTCCGGGTGATGAACGGCGGCAGCGCCTCGCCCAGGTCGGCCTCGACGATGCCGGGACGGTAGCTGGACGAGAGCGGGCCCTTGCCGGGCAGCCCCATGAACCCCATCAGATTGCTGGCCGGGGCGCGGTAGCCGCCTCCCCCGGCCAGGAAGGCCTGTCGCTCCCAATGGCGTTGAAACCTGACCCCGGCCAACGGGTCGCCGCCGCCGAAGTCGGCCGGGGTGACGTTCACCACCAGGGCGCTGTTGGCGAACGGAGCATTGCGCATCTGGCCGCTCATGCCGTTGGTGACCACGCCCCCCTCCTCGGATGCGCCGCCGATGACCACGCCGCCGGGGCACATGCAGAAGGAATAGGCGCTGCGGCCGCTGGCGCCGTTGTTCCAGGCCACGGCATAGTCGGCCGCCGGAAGGCTTGGGTGGCGCGGGCCGCCGTACTGGATACGGTCGATCAGGGCCTGGGGATGTTCCACCCGGAGCCCCATGGCGAACGCCTTCTGCTCCAGCGGCACACCGCGCCGCTCCAGCATTTCATAGGTGTCCCGGGCGCTGTGGCCGCTGGCCAGGACCAGCAGGTCGCACGGCAGTTCCGTCTCCCCGTTGACCATGATCGCGGAAACGGCCCCGTCGGCGGCGACAATATCGGTGAGGCGGCAACCGAAACGGATCGTGAACCCCTTATCCAGCAGATACCGCCGTATGGCGCCGACGACCGTGCGCAGGCGATCGGTGCCCACATGGGGCTTGGCCAGATAGCGGATCTCGGGCGGCGCCCCGAAACCGGCCATCCGCTCCAGTACCCAGGACACAAGCGGGTCTTTGGACCGGCAGGTCAACTTGCCGTCCGAGAAGGTGCCCGCACCCCCCTCGCCGAACTGGACATTACTCTCCGGGTCCAGCACGCCCGATTTCCAAAACCTCTGGACATCGAGGCTGCGCTGTTCCACCGGCTGGCCCCGCTCGATGACGGTTGCCGTCAGGCCGTATTCCGCCAGGCGCAGCGCCGTGAACAGCCCGGCCGGACCGCTGCCCACAATGACGATCCGCTGCGGCGACCTGACCGGCGCGAACAGGTGGGGAGCCGATTCCGGCTGCCATTCCAGGTCCGGTTCCTGGGCGAGACGGGCCAGCAGGGGAGCGTCCTCGGCGAGGGAGAAGGAAACGGTATAAATGACCTTGATACGAGGTTTGCGACGGGCGTCGATCCCCTTGCGGAGGATACGGAAATCCCGCAGGGATGCAGGGGAGACGGCGAGTTGCGCGGCAACAAGCTCAGGCAGGCGGTCTTCTCCGTCGTGCGGAGAAAGGGTGAGGTTACGATAGATAAACGGCATCCGTCAGCCTTGCTGAAATTTTTTCCGTTCCAGGAGTTGCTCGACGATAATGACGATATCCACGGCTTTGGTGGATTTGGGGATGTGCACCCTGGCTCCCATGTCGGGGGCATCGTGCTCGTGAGGCGGCTCATGGAACATGGAGGTCAACAGGACGATCACCGGCTGCCTGTCGCCCGCCAGGCGGCTGATCTCCATGCAGGTGCTGACACCGCCCATGCGCGGCATGACCAGGTCGGAGAGGACGGCATCGGGGGCCTTTTCCAGAAAGACCTTGATCCCTTCAACGCCGTCGCTGGCGTTAAATGCCGTATAGCCGTTCTCGTTGAAGGCGTCGGACAACACCTTCTGGAAAAAAGGGTCGTCGTCGATGATCAAAATTTTTCCGCGCGATTCCATCATGGCTGGCCCGTCATAGGGGAATATACGGCTAACTATAGCCATTTATTGCGGGAAAGAAAAGTGGAATGCTCGTGAACGTGCGGATTTCAGTTCTTCAGGCTTGAAAAACGGCGGGAAATTCCAGGCGGAACACCGTCCCCTCAGGCGAACTCTTTTCCACGGCAATGCTTCCCTGGTAGATGCGGGCGATACGTTGGACTACCGGCAGCCCCATGCCGGTGCCGCGGGACTTGGTGGTAAAAAAAGGTTCAAAGATGCTCGGCAGGGCCTCGGCCGGAATGCCGCCGCCGCTGTCGCCGACCCGGACCACCACCCGGCCGTTTTCCTCGTAAATTTCTATCTCGAGACGGCCTCCGCCGGGCATCTCGTCCAGGGCGTTGAGGAACAGGTTGGTGAAGATCTGCTCCAGTTCCGCCGGGTCGGCCTTGATGGGTGGGGGGAGGCCGCGATAATGCCGTTCGACTCGGATGCTCCCGGTCTCGATCTGGGGAGAAAAGGCATCGATGGCATTATCCACCACCCGGTCGATCTGCACATCGGAGATTATGCTGCGGTTACGGCGGGAGGCATCAAGGAGTTTGGAGATGATGTCATCGATCCGGTCTACCTCCTTGAGGACCTTATCCAGGTAGTCCAATTGTTCCTGATCGGCGATGTTCTGGCGCATAAGCTGAACGAAAAGCGAGATGGTATTGAGCGGATTGCGGATCTCATGGGCCATGCCGGCCGAAAGGTAGCCCAGCGCGGCCAGCTTTTCGGATTGGGCGATCTCGGACTGGGCCTTTTGCAGCGCCTCCGTTTTCTCGCGAACCCGCTTCTGCAACTCCTGGTTCCAGTTGTCGATCTCTTCAAGAAGCCGTACATGTTCCTGTCGCAGCGCCTTGTTGTGGAGTTCGATCTCCCGGATGCGCAGGACGTTGTCGAGACGGTCGAGCAGGTCGCGGTTGTTGAACGGCTTGAGGATGTATTCGGAAGCGCCGCCCTTCATCAGTTCAACGGCAATCTCTTCATTCCCCTTGCCGGTGAACATGATGACGTAGGTATCCGGGTAGTGAGCCTTGATCTTCCGCAAGGTCGCAAGGCCGTCCATCTCGGGCATCATGTAGTCCAGAAGCGCCAGCTCCGGCACCTGCGTGGAAATGATCTCCATCCCCTTGCGGGCCGTGGAGGCGGTAAGCACATGATACCCTTTCCGGGACAGGATCACACTGGCAAGCTCGAGGATATGCAGGTCGTCGTCGATGACGACGACCGTTGCCTTACTATCGGGGGGGGGGGTCGCGCTCATAGCGGGAAACGCCACACGGAAACGGCGTCCGGGGCACCGGTCATTGTACCGCCGGCAGACGAATCGTCAGGACCGGACAGGAAGCGCCGCGAACGACACGCTCAGCCGTGCTGCCGAAGATCAGGTGGTCGAGGCCGGTACGTCCGTGGGTGCCGAGCACGATCAGCGAAGCGGCTGATTCCTCGGCGGTGCGAATAATCTCCTCGTAAGGTATCCCGGTGACGATGGATGTCGTGAAGCTGGTAAAATCCCCCATCTTCGAAGCGCAGAACTTGGCCATCATCTTTTCGGCCCCTTCTTCGATCTCTTTCTCCAACTGCTCGAAGGAGATGTGGGGGACGTAGAAGCCGCGCAAGTCCACCGGTTCATTGATGACATGCAGTATCGTAAGCTGGGAACCGAACTGTTTCGCCAGGGTCAGGGCGTAATCGAATGCGTATTCGGAGTTTTCCGAAAAGTCGATGGCCGTCAGGATTTTGTTGAACGGTTTCATTTTGCAGCCTCCTCATGTCGATGGAGTAAGATGCAGCTAACGAGTGTCCCGTGCGGTCGGTCATGGGGCACTAGTTGAATATTTTTCGAATTATCTGCTTGAGTTCATCAATCTTGACCGGTTTGTTGATGTACTCGAAAGCCCCCAGGTTCATGGCCTCGATATACGACTCCACCTCGCCGTAGGCGGTAACCATGATCACATTGCTGTGGGGATGGATCCTGCCCAGTTCCCGCAGGAACGTAAGCCCGTTCATCTCCGGCATATTGATGTCCGTGATGATCAGCTCCACCTCCTTGCCCCGCAGGTAGTTGAGCGCCTCGCAACCGTTGCCGGCCGATGCCACCTCATACCCTTCACGAGTCAGGATTTTCGAGAGCGCGATACGGGCGTTCTCCTCATCGTCAACCACCAGTATGCGTTTTTGTTGCTCTGCCACTAGCGCGCTCCCCGACTCGAACCTGTACTGTGATTCTAGCACGGGGCACTGCCGTGTCAAGAAACGGCGGGCCTTTTCTCCCCGTTTTTGGCGGACGCGACTTTCTGGCGAAGCTTGATGGCGGAAAGGATCAGGTTTGCGATGATCGAAACAAAGTAGATCTCGTCCTCGGGGAAGCTGCGCATGGATGTGGTCTGAAGGTTGATGACCCCATAAACGTCCTTCTTGTCGGTGATGGGAAAGGAGAGCATGGAGTTGTATTTCTCCTCGTTCAGCTCGGGGAATACCTTGTAACGAGGGTCCCGTGAAGCACGGCTCAGGTTGATGGGCTGCATCTCCCTGGCGACGGTGCCGGTAATCCCTTCACCGATCTTGAGGCGGATCATGCCTATCTTTTCCTGCTCGTACCCGTAGGTGGCCTTCAGGACCAGTTCCCCATTCTCCAGGAGATAGATATTGCAGACACTGGCATGGAGTTGTACGGCCAGTTTGGTTGCCACCATATGCAGCACTTCGGAGAGTTCAAAATCGGAAGATACCAGCATGCTGATCTCTTCCAGGGAGATGATCTCCATGTGCTCGCGGTTCGCCCGTTGCATGGTCAGCACCATCTTTCCCTTTTCACTTTCCACATAGGGGGTGAAATTCGCCTTATGGTAGAACGGGTTGACGGTTTTGACCTTTTCCGTCTGGGTGCGAAAATCGGAAAAACCACAGGTACAGGTCATTTTGACCCGGTAGTTATCGATGCGCTGACTGCTCATTACCTTACCGCACTTACGGCAACGTGCCGCTATCTGCATGGTGCTCTCCTTGGAAGGTTTTCAGATCGGCCCGGACACTAGGGCCGGATGCCATTGGCGTCAAGCTCGATGGAAACAGGTTTCCCGACGGGCCCGAGCGCTTTGAGCGGTTTACCGTTTACCTCGACCTCAACCCCCCCGGCGTTGGACAACTCGAGGGCAATATTCTTTTCCGCCTTCCATTCGATGGCGTCGCCGGCCGTCAGGTCATAGGTTTGGGACAGCGCCCCATCGATGGTGACGTTGAGGGTCCCGTTCTGGCTCACCTTCATGCGCACAATGAAGCTTTTCGGCTGCTCGGCCGGCGACAGGGCACCCTTCTGGTCGACCGGCGGCGCATCTTGGGACTGCTCGACGGGGACCGGCTTTTTTTCCTTCTTTTGCGGGGGGGGCGGCGGGTGGGCGCTGGAGCGCACCGGCTGGATCGCCGGCACCGGTACGGTTGTCGGCACCGGCTGTAGCGGGGCGACCTGCGGGGCGATCTGCTCCCGCCTGGGGGGAGCGTCGGAGCGATTGATGATACTTGCCGTGATGACGATAAGCAGCAGCAGAAAAGCGGGCAGCGCGAATTTGCGTAACGATATTCGTTTCTTCGGAATTTCGGCGCCGCCCCGCGCGCCTTCCTTGTGCGCCGCGGCCGCGAGGCCGATGCCCTGCGCCTGCTGTTTGTCGTGCAACCGGAGCATGTCGTCGGGGTTAAGGCCGAGGTAACCGGCGTAGATCCGCAGAAAGCCTTTCAGATAGGCTTGGTTGGCAAATTCCTTGGTCCTGTCGTTTTCCAGGGCCAAAAGATAGTTCTTGCCCATTTTGGTCGCTTCGGCGGCTTCGTCGATAGAAATGCCGTGGTACTCGCGGCAGCGCCTGAGAACGGCCCCCAAGGAGGTGGAAGAGGAATCTTCGTTGTGCGGCACGGTTTCGGACAAACTGTCCTCGCTTACTTGGTTTCCATCCGGTTCCGGATGAAAACTATTTGTTTTCAATTCGGAAACGAGCAAATTTTCGCCATTGGCAGGAAATCAATGGGTTGCGCGGAGGCATACATCGGTACGCCGCACAAGCAAGCCCGAAGATTGACGCCGCCATGGCGGAAAAGGGCCGGTTCCGGATGAAAACTACTTGAGAAGCTCCAGATACCCTATTGATGCATGCCCCAATTCGGAGTCGGGGATGATGCGAAGCACCTCGTTAAAAGAACGTTTGGCGGCATCGAGACTATTTTGCTTGAGCTGGGCCAGCCCGAGATAATAATAGGCGGCGCCAAAGTCTTTGAATATCTCCAAAGCCTTACGATATTCGACAATGGCCTGTTCGGTCTTATCCATGGCGAACCAGACCCTGCCGAGGGAAAGCCGGGCCAACGGGTTGCGCGGGTTGGCGACGATCACGGCCCGGAGTTCCTCAAGCGCCTTGGAGTAATCTCCCTTGCCGAGATAGGCCAGCCCCAGGTTGATGGCCGCATTCTCGCTGTCCTGGTAAAAGATGTCGTTCTTGACGATCTTGAACTGCTGGATGGCGTTATCCCACCGTTTGAGTTCGAGATAGACCACCCCCAGGTCATTCCGCGCCGACGAATAGTCCGGCTTCAGCAGAATGGCCTTCTGGAGCTTCTGTTCCGCCAGGTCAAAACGCTTCTTCCCCAGATAGGCCAGACCCAGATTATAGAGCAGTTCCGGGTTCTCGGAGTCCATTTTTTCCGCTTCGGTCAGCTCTATCAGGGCGCTGGTATAATTGCGCTCCCCCAGGTAGGAAAGTCCCATCTGGTAATGGTAGGACTCCTGGTTGCTCTTTACCCCCTGCGTGGCGCAGCCGGTCACAGCCAGTGTCACGAGAAGGCAAACCATGTAATATCCACAGGATTTCATGGGCATCCGATCAAGCAGTAGTGAACTCCTCGGCAAAACTAGCAAAACAATACAAAATTGTCAATAAATCAAATGGTTACGATTTAAGGTCTCTAATATCCCGAAAACTCGTCAGCGCTTTGAAACTCCGGTAACGAGCCTCGATCTCCCGGTATTCCAAGCGTTTCATGCGGTCGAGGCTGAAATCCTCCACATTGAAGGAGGCCATCACCGAACCGAAGACGATCGCCTGGCGGATCCCCTCCTCGGACAGGTCGCCGGTATTGGCCAGGTACCCCATGAAACCTCCGGCAAAGGTGTCTCCGGCGCCGGTCGGATCAAAAACCTCTTCCAGGGGGTAGGCGGGCGCGGCAAAGACCGAATCCGCCGTGAACATCAGCACACCGTACTCCCCGCGCTTGACCACCAACCGTTTGCACCCCAGAGCGATGATTTCGCGGGCCGCCTTGACCAGGTTCGATTGATTGGTGAACTGACGCGCCTCGCCTTCGTTGATCACCACGATATCAACCTTCCGGAGCACCTGCTTCAATGCCTCGGGCTTGGACGTAATCCAGAAATTCATGGTGTCGCACGCCACCAGCTTCGGCCTGCGCACCTGGTCCAGCACCTCCATTTGCAGGTCGGGATCGATGTTCGCCAGGAAGAGATAGTCGGCGTCACGGTAGGATTCGGGCAGGTCGGGACGGAACTCCGTCAGCACATTGAGCTGCGTGTCCAGGGTCTGGGCCTCGTTTAAGTCGTAGCCGTACTTTCCGGTCCAGTGAAAGGTCTTGCCGGGGAGCCGCTGAAGACCATCGGTATTGATATCGCGGGATTTAAGAAAGCTTATGTGCTCCGCGGGGAAATCCTCTCCCACGACCGCCACCAGCGAGACATCGGTAAAGAAGCTGGCCGAGGTGGAAAAATAGGTGGCCGAACCGCCCAGGACATTCTCACCCTTGCCAAAAGGGGTTTCCACCGTATCAAAGGCCACGGTGCCGACGACAACGATTCCCATAGAAATAATCTCTCCTTGCGACAAATTAAGAACTACAAATATTTACCGATGAGCAGATCGAGCTTTTGTTTCGTTTCAGCCGGGATTACCGACCTGTCGCTGATAATGGCGTACTGCATGGCGCTGCCGCAGGGGCAGCTTTGCTCCCTGCCATGGATGACGGCCACGGCGTGGCGGATGATGTCCTTGGCCATGGCGACGTTCTGCTTTATGATCTGGACCACCGCCTCCACCGATACGTCGTCGTGGGCGGTGTGCCAGCAGTCATAATCGGTGGAAAGGGCGATGATGCCGTAACAGATCTCGGCCTCGCGCGCCAGCTTGGCTTCGGTCAGGTTGGTCATGCCGATGACTGCCGCCTCGCGCTCGCGGTACATGAACGATTCGGCACGGGTGGAAAAGGCCGGCCCCTCCATGCAGATGTAGGTGCCGCCTTTGTGGGCGACCGCTCCGGCCTTGAGGGCCGCGGCATAGAGGACCTCCGACAGGTCATGGCAGACCGGGTCGGCAAAACCGACATGGGCCACGACCCCTTCGCCGAAAAAAGTGTCCTTGCGGATGCCCTTGGTCCGGTCGATAAACTGGTCAGGTATCACGATATGGCCGGGGGCAATGATTTCCTTGAGGCTCCCCACGGCCGACACGGAGATGATCCGTTCCACGCCGAGTTTCTTCATGCCATAGATGTTGGCGCGATAATTGACTTCGGACGGCAGCAAACGGTGGCCACGCCCGTGGCGGGGGAGGAACGCCATCCGCACGCCGTTCAGCACACCGGTGACGTACTCGTCCGAAGGGTCGCCGAAAGGCGTCTCCACCTGCACCCGTCGCACGTCATCCAGACCTTCCATCTCATAGAGCCCGCTCCCGCCGATAACTCCGATTGCCGCATCCTTCATGGTCCCTGCTCCTTCTTTATACGTGCCTGTAAAACGCCGTAAACTGTAAGGGTTTTAGGCATAAACTTCAACCGTTATTTTCCACTGAATGCCCCCTCCTGCGCGGCTTTCCGCAGAAACATCCCCTGCCGGGGGAAATTAGTGCTTGCCTTTCTGCCCGAAGGCCTTTATGCTGCTGGTTAGACTTCTACCCGAAACGGCGGCATGGTGTCCGCCGTTTTTATTTTGATCATCGCATTCTGCCCCTCCTGCATTCAATTTCCCATTGAACAACGCAGACCCTTTGGCAGGCGAAGATTATGTCTGCCGCACGGTACTGCCGTCCTGTCCATGGATCATTCCGGTTGATTCTGCGGCCCGCGCGCGCCTGTCCTCACACCGACAACACCAAAGAAAAGGAATAGACTCATGACGTTTGACGAACTTGGCCTCAATGCGGCCATCCTCAAAGCGGTGGCCGACTGCGGCTACACGACCCCCACACCTGTCCAGGAACAATCCATACCGTTGGCCATGGCCGGCCACGACCTGATCGCCACGGCCCAAACCGGCACCGGCAAAACAGCGGCATTCGTATTGCCTGCCCTGCAACGCCTGGCCACGCCCTCCACCGTACCCGGCAAAGGCCCCCGCATCCTGGTCCTCACCCCGACCCGCGAATTGGCAGGCCAAGTCATGGAGGCGGCGCGCGCCTACGGACGCGCTTTTCGCCCCCGCTGCGGCACACTGCTGGGCGGCATGCCCTATCGTGAGCAGTTGCGCCTGCTCTCGGCTCCGGTGGACATTATCGTCGCCACGCCGGGCCGCCTGCTGGACCACCTGGAGCGCGGCAGCGTCCGCCTGGACCGCCTGGAGATGCTGATCCTGGACGAGGCGGACCGCATGCTGGACATGGGTTTCAGCGAAGACATGGAGAAGATCGTCGCCCGCGCCCCTTCCAACCGCCAGACCATGATGTTCACCGCCACCATGGACGCCACCGTCAGCAGGCTGGCGGAACGCATGCTGCGCAATCCGCAACGGGTGGAACTGGCTGTACGCACCACCTCCCACGCCCTGATCGAGCAGCGCCTTCACGTCGCCGACAACCTGAATCACAAGAAGGAACTCCTCAACCACCTGGTCAGCGACAACGCGTTGACCAGGGCCATCATCTTTTCGGCCACCAAACGCGATGCCGACGAGTTGGCGCGCGAACTTAGCCGCAACGGCCACCAGGCGGCGGCCCTTCACGGCGATATGAACCAGATTGCCCGCAACAAGACCATCGAGCGCATGCGCCGCGGCGGTATCCGCCTGTTGGTGGCGACCGATGTTGCCGCACGCGGCCTGGACGTCACCGGAGTCAGCCATGTCATCAACTTCGACCTGCCGCGCTTTGCCGAGGATTATGTCCACCGCATCGGCCGCACCGGCAGGGCCGGGGCTTCGGGTATCGCCATCTCCTTTGTTTCCCGTTCGGAAGTAAGCTACCTGGAGAAGATCGAACGCTTCATCGGCAAGAGGCTGCCCGAACAGAATATTGACGGGCTGGCCCCTCTCGCCGTCCTGCGCCGGAGTGCCGGAGGGTCGAAAAGGCCGGCAGGGCCGGGAGCAAACCGTTACGCTAAACCGGGCGTCAAGTCCGGCGCCGCGCAGGGGCAGGGGAAACCGTGGGATAATGCCGGGAAGTCCTCTTCCGCCAGACCGCGCCGTGCACCGGGCCACCAGCCGGTAGTGGAATACCGCAGCAGGCGGGCACCATCCGAACCTCGTTAGGAGGTTGTTGAAAAACAGCCAGATCGCCGCCGTCCTCGAAAGCCACTTCGTGCGGCGTAGCGCTGCTACGCCTCCTCGTGGTTTTCTGCGGGTGCGACGATCTGGCTATTTTTGAACAACCTGAGGCTTTCAACTGTCTGCTGGACCCCAGAACAAAAAAACCTCGGCAGCCTTACCAGGCTCCGAGGTTTTTTTGTTTCTTCATCCGATCATTTTTTCAGCCGCCCCTTGAGCTGGCCGCAGGCCGCCGAGATGTCCCCGCCGCGGCTGTCCCGGGTGATGACCGTCACATGGCGGTCGATCAGGTATTTGTGGAAGGCATCCACGGCAGCTCGGGTCGGGGCCTTGAGATCGCACCCTTCATGTTCGTTGAAGGGAATCAGGTTCACCTTGTTGGGGATGTCGCTGGTCAGGCGCAGCAGGCGCTTGGCATCCTCCAGCGTGTCGTTCAACCCTCCCAGCATGACATATTCGAAGGTGACCTTGCGCCGGCCCGGCAGGGGGAACTCCTTGCAGGCCTTGAGCAGATCCCGGAGCGGATACCTCCGGTTGACCGGCATGATCCGGTCGCGCAATTCGTCGGTGGTGGCGTTCAGCGAGACCGCCAGGTTGACGGTCGGCACCTCGCGGCCGAGCCGCTCCATCTCCGGCACCAATCCGCAGGTCGAGACCGTCACCCGCCGGTTGGAGAATTGCAGGCCATTGCCGTCGATCATGATCTGGATGGCCGGGATGACGTTGTCCAGGTTGTGCAGCGGTTCGCCCATGCCCATCATGACGATGTTGCGGATCTCGAACTCGCGCCTGACCGCCATGATCTGGTTGACGATCTCGGCGGTCGTCAGGTTGCGGGTCAGCTTGAAGGTTCCGGTCAGGCAGAACTCGCAGCCCATGGCACAGCCGGCCTGGGACGAGATGCACAAGGTGTTGCGCCCCTCGTCCGGGATCAACACCGCTTCGACGGCATTGCCGTCCGAAAGCGCGAAGAGATACTTGCGCGTCCCGTCGCTTCCCTCCTCCACCGCTTCCGGTTCGAGGTCGCTGATAAAGGCGGTCTCGGCCAACTCCGCCCGCAGATCCTTGGAGATATTGCTCATCTCCTCGAACGAACGCGCATTCTGCTGGTAGATCCACTTGAAGATCTGGGTGGCGCGGAAACGCTCCTTGCCCTTGCCCTGGAGAAATTGCTCCAGAGCCGGCAGCGTCAGATTTTTAAGGTCGGTCTTTTCCGTCATCTATCGTATCCACAAACCCGTGATCATTTCTTTTCCTGCCCGCTTTCTTCCGGTGCTACCGGTGGCGGGCCGTCGGCCGGCGGCTCCGCGGAAGGGTTCTTTTCCGTCTCCGGCGCCAGCTCCTGCGGCACGGCCGGCGTGGGTTCGACAGACTCATTCCGGGCCGACGACGGGGCGGTGAACACCGGCGGCGTGGCGATGCTCTTATCGACCTTGCGCTGCATACCGGCGATATTGGGCTGCTGGGCCACCGCCGCCTGGTATTCGCCCTCGCTCAAGACCCCCTTCTTGCGTAAGAGTCTCAGGATCATGTCCGAACGACGCAACACCTTGCCCAGATTCTTGTAGGGATTATAGGCAAGACGCGGGCCGGGCAGCATGGCGGCGAGGAAGGCGCACTCCCTGGGGGTCAGGGCCGACGCCGGTTTTCCGAAGTAGTAATGAGCGCCGTTGCCGATGCCGTAGACCATGGGCCCCAGCTCGACCACGTTCAGATAAAGTTCGATGATGCGCCCCTTGCTCAACTCCTGCTCCATGCGCCAGGCCAGGTAGATCTCCTTGAGCTTGCGGGTAACGGTCTTCTCCCGGGAGAGGAACAGGTTCTTTGCCGTCTGCTGGGTGATGGTGGAGGCGCCGCGCTTGAGGCTTTTCTTTTCCAGGTCGTACTTGATGGCGTTCTTGATGGCCTTGACGTCGAAACCCTCGTGTTGATAAAAGTTGCTGTCCTCAGCCAGGATCACGGCCCATTTCATCTCGGGCGGGATGCGGCCGGAAGGGGTCCAATAGCGGTTTTTCGGCCCAACGACGAAAGGATGGTATTCCCCCTGCCAATCCTTCACCTGGATGGTCATGGTGAATTTCCGGTCGGCCAGATCGGAAACCGGCGGCGCCAGGCTCAGGGAGATGACGATGTAGGCGAGGTAGCAGGCGATTACCAGCAGGGTGCCATAGATGAGCTTTTTCATAAGTGGATATTATTACCAGAATACGGCGGCGGCGGGAACTATTTTTCCTTGGCCCCTTCCTCCAGAGGCGTGGTTTCTGACGACACAAGCTCGACAGCCACCTTTCCGAACGGTGTGGTCGTTTCCATCTTTACCGGCACCTTGTTTTTATCGTTGGTCAGCCAGATCAACATATCCCCTGTTCTCCTGAAAATCCCTTTCTGTTTGACATGACGCAACAGCAGGCTATCCACCTTCGTTAGATTTCGCAGCCGGACTTCCTCCCGGCGTATAACTTCAACCGGCACGGACGCATAGGCGTCGCCATCGTAAATATTCAGTATTTCCGTCGTGCCGATCTGTAACGGCCGGTTCCTGAGGTAATAGAACGAGGAGAGGGTATCAAGCACGTCGCTGTTGGGTATGGTCTCATCCGAGTAGCGCTTCCGAATGCGGTCGATCCAGAACACGCGCTTATCCCTCAGGAATATGGTGAAACCGATATCACTTTTGAAAGATCCTTCCTGCTGCCTGATCGTGGCAATGATGAAGTTGCCGGCAATGTGTCTGGCTTCCATAAGATCATCGACAGGATATACGCCCGACAGGGCGGTGTTTGTCCTGGTTCTCAGGATTATCCTTACCTCGCCTTTTTCGTTCTTTGCTTCCAACTCCACGTTCCCCACCGGGACGCCCAGCAAGGTGATCAAGTAAGTGAGTTTTTCATCTTTTGAGGACATGAACTCGCCGGCGGTTCTCAATGGAGGGGGTATTGGCGGCGTCACCGCATTGTGCTGCCGGAGGACCGGTTGCGTTGTCGGTGACGGTTCACCGGCACGGGTACCGCCATCGGTCGTTTCTTTGCCGATTGCAGCAGGCTCAACAGCCTGCGGCTTGATCGGGCTTTTTTCCGGTGCGGCCGGAGGCGTGCCGACCTCCTCCCCCTGTACCTGGGCGCGATTCCCGTTATCAGGCTGCTCTTCCGCGACCTTGTCCGAATGGTTGGTCTTCAGGTCGCTGGAAACGGCTACCGGCGCGGTGGCGGCAGATGGTTGTGCAACGTCTACCATTACGGCCTGGAGAAGGTTAACCGGCGCGGCAAAATTGTAGTTCCCGAACCTGCCCATGGAATACAATACCAACAGGTGTGCCAAAATGGATAACCCTGTATAGGCAGTCAATGTTCGGATTTTATCAGATGGTGTTTTCATTCGTCCCGAAATCCCGAATAAATAAACATGACTTGCGCTTGTTTTAAAAAAAGCCGGCGCAAGGCCGGCTTAAATGGTTGACATATGGAAGGGGGAGGGGCCAGGACGGCCCCTCCCCTACAGCAGAGGCCTAGTACTTCAGAGGCCGTGTTACCAGGGTGCTGCCGGAAGTCGCTTCGCGAACAGTCGGCTCGTAGGTGGTCGGGTTACCGGTAGTGCCGCCGCCATAGGTGGTGCGGAAGTACGCGGTGGCGCCCGACTGGGTTACGGTGCCAGCGGGGTTGTAGTTCGACTGTGCAGCCGAGCTGGTGCCGTGGTGGCTACAGGTGCTGTAACCGGGGTTGGTGTCGGTATCGCTGTTGGTGTAGCAGCCACCGATCGGTTTTCCGGATGCGCCGGGGAAGCCTGCCGAGCCGGAGCCGAAAGCAGGTCCATTATCCGCAATCGGATTGTTAACCGTCAGCAGGGTCGGATCGGAAACATCCTTGCCATCCCAGCCGCCCGGAGGTGCATAGCGGTAGTTGCCCATACCAGGCATGAAGCGGTAGGTGGTCTGCAGACGGCCAAGACCGTCGGTATAGGTGTAGTTGCCGCCGTGGATGCCGCCAAAAGCGCTGCGCAGGCCGCTGTTGTGGCAGTTGATGCAGGCGATGCCGGTGATGTTACCGGAGTTGGCGTTGCTGCCGGCAACAAACGGCTCGGTGGAACCGCTACTGGGTGATGCGGCAGTTGCACCTGCCGCGGGCAAGTAGTCATAGACCCCCACCTTGTCAGGTTCCCAAGAGGCAACCAGACGGGTAGCGCCGATGGCATTGGCCGAGTCGGCCTGGCACTGGCCGTGCATTGCGGATACGGCGTGGGCTACGTAGTAACCGGTGAGCTGACCCATAACTACGGTCGGATGGAGAGCATTCCAACCGGCTTTCCAGGTAGGTACCCTAGTTGCCGGCTTGTTGACGGTGACCGTAACACCGGCGCCGCTCACACAAGCTGTCTTGCTGGCATTGGTGTAACCACCGAAGTCGGCGCAGTTAAGGTACGTGCCCGTTACAGCAACTGAATCCGTAATCTTGCCTTCTGCCACCAATTCATTCCACAGAGTCTGGGTGGCTGCTTCTTCCCCGGCTTTGTGGCAGTTGAAGCAGACATAGGTCAGGTTGTTGTGGATCTCGTCGGTGCCGAGGCTGTTACGCAGCAGGTACTCGTTCACCGAACCGTGGGCGCCGATGGCGACGGAGGTGGTGGTGCCGTCAGCGTTGGTGGAGGAACCGACTTTCCACTGGCCGACGGTGTGGCAGTCGCCGCAATGGAGGATGGAGTTATCGCCGACATTCTGGGTAGCGCCCAGCGGGATGTAGGTGGCAACGAACTTGCCGCCTTCGTACAGGGTTGCTTCGCCGCCCTCTTCGGGGCCGGCCGGGTCATAGGTCAGGCCTGTACCGAACGGGCTCGTCACACCGCTGACCGTGTGGCCTTCGGCGATCTGGCTGGCATCGGGAACAGGGTTGCCGGTACGGGCTGCCCAAGCTGCGGCATTGGCAGCGGTGGAGAAGCGGTAGGTGTAACGCTGGCCGGATACGGCGTGGTGCGAAGCGTTGGTGGTGGTGAATGCGGTTTTTACATCAACAACGCCGGCGCGGGCAACCTGGTCGTAGCCGTTGGTCAGGGTGTCGCCGAACGGGTTCATGGCGGTTCCGGTGAAGCCGGCAACGCCAGAGAAAGTATTGGGTATTGCGGCGGCGCCGTTACTGTCATGGCAGGAGAAACAGAAGTTGTCCATCTCAGAGTGGTTCGTGCCGTCCCAAGCATGATCAAGGTTGTTATCTGCGTCACGCAGGTGGACTTTGGCGTCTGCCATGTGCCTCGTCGCGTCTACAACAACCTTACCAGACACAACTTTGCCTTCCAGATGGCAAACTGCACACTGAGCATTCGTAGGTGTGGCACCGGTGATGTGGTGAGATCTCTTGTTGAATTCAGGTATGATGGCGCGGACGCCGTTGTTGTCGTTGATTCGCTCCGCTCCATGCTGCGGTGCGGCGACGTCATGGCAACCAACGCAGTTATCACGTTTGTCAGTAGGTAGCGTGGTGGTCACCTGAATGGCGTGGACACTGCCGCTACCGCTAGCGGTGTGGCAATGGGAACAGTTGTTGCCGACAAAGTCAGCTTTGGCCATCACAAAAAGCGGGGCGAGGTCGGCATCGGTATGGCACACTGTGCACCTGTCACTGGCCAGCGGGTTTGGAAATGGAATCGGGCCGACACCGTTGTGCTGGGCTCCACCGCCATGACATCCCTGGCATCCTTGCGCGCCCGCAAAATTGGCCGGGTTATGCACCGAGTTTGCATATTCCTGGACAAGTGAGGCGCCCGATACGGAATCAGTTGTGGTTGAGTGGCAGACAATGCACGTACTTTCGCTGACCAATGCCGCCCCACCGAAATCAGTCGTCCCCTCTTTGCTGGACGAACCGCACCCGTTCAACAGTGCGGCACAAGATAACGCGCTTAACAGCATCATGCTTAACTTCTTGATCTGCATAGTTTTCCCCCTTCTTGTTTAGTGATGGCTCAGTTAATTTCAGGATCTCCGGCACTGTGGCACTGCAAACAGACCTTCTTGCTGCTTCTGTCCTTGTAGTTGCCGGCCTTGAAGCCCCTCGGGTGGGGATTGGCACCGCTTCTAATCATATTGCCTGTAAGCGGGTCCGTCCTCGTCGACGAGCTGTGGCACTTTTTGCAGGTCGAGCCGTCTTCATGGCAGGTCTGGCAGGCCTGCAGATTCCGCCGCGCCTCGCGGCCATGCTCAAATCCCCAGCGCTGTTCTCCCACCGTATCCGAGACTTGGGTCCGGTGCGACACGAAACCCAGTGACTTCAGGCCGCTCTGGGGCAGTTTGCTGTGGCAGGCCGTGCAGTATTTCTGGTCGTGGCAGCGGTAGCATTGCTGCTGGTTGTCCTGGGCCTTGATCGGGTGGATCTGCAGCCAGCCGCTGCGGTGGCTTTTCGGCTTGTAGTCCCGGCCCGCGTTGCTCTGGGAGAGGTCTTCGCCCGAGCCGCCGCCCTGGTGGCAGTCCAGGCACCAGGCCTGGGCATGGCACTGGTTGCAGTTGTTGTTCGCCCGGCTCGCCAGGACCCGGTGCCCGCGCACGAAGTCGGCGTCGTGGTTGGGGGCAACCCCTTCGCCTTTATGGCATTCGTTGCAGTCCTTGATCGCCATCGTGGCGTATTCCGCGTGGGACATCTTCTTGTCGGCGTACGACCGTTGCTGCAGGCAGACCAGGCCGAAGCCGAGAAGTGCTAGGATAAATACAATTCGCTTCACGTAGGTCCCTCCTTTCTAAAAGTCGTAGTTGAAGACGACCCGCCCCTGCCAGTCGTTTTCGTACTGGGCATTGACGTTGTCTTCAGCCCGGACGGACGCGGACATGTTCCTGGCAAGTTTGTACTTGGCGCCAAACCAGTATTTGCGCGCGGTCTCATCTCCGGTGCTCCGGTCGAACGCATAGACGTCGTACTGGAGGCCGGCGGCCAGGTCCAGCGGCTTGACCGGGGTGTAGGTAACCTCGGCGCTGCCGCCGTTCAGGTTGCCGCCGTAGCCGTTGTTGTGGTCGTAGTTCAGGTCCAGCCGGAGGTTTTCGATGGGACGGATGCGGCACCCGACCTCGACGACATCGGAGGCGTCGCTGCCTTCGCCGTAGAATTGCCGGGTATAGCCGGCATTGACCGACAGCATGTCGTTGATGGTGTAGTCGGCCCGGACCAGGGCTTCCTGGTAACGATCAACGGCAAAGATCGAATAAATCGATGTGGAGTCGAAGGTCGGGTAGCTCTGGTACCATTCCGCGGTCAGGACGAGGTTGGCCGTGGGGAAGTACTTGGCCCCCACCAGCAGTTCGGTGAAGGTTTCGCTGGGCAGGTCGAAGCGGGTGTCGACGTATCCCTTGAACGAGTTCCAGTATTGCTTGGCGGAGAAGCCGAGCTGGTCGCGGGCGACACCGTCGTTGTCCAGCTTGAGGAAATAGCTCAGTTCGGCGTCGGTGTTCTTGTAGCCGTTCAGGTAGACGGCTGCGCCGAAGGCGAAATCCCGGTCGCGGGTGGCCTCGCCGTTCAGGTCGAAGAAGACGTTGCGCCCCCCCATCACCGAGAAGCCGATGGGACCGACATTCTTCAGGTCGATCTTGCCGCCGTCGATCAGGGCCGAGCCGGCCGCATAGTTGACGAACTGGCGGCCGAGCCGGATGTCGACCTTGTCGAACAGGTTGCTGTAGTCGCCGTACAGGTAGTAGAGCCGGCCATTGAGGCCCTCACCGTTGTTGATATCCTGGGTGACGCGGCCGTAGCCCTGGAAGGACAGCTTGCCCTCTTTGTCGATCTTGGTCACCGACAGGTTGAGGTACTCGCCGAATTCATGCTGCTTGTTGCCGGTGAAGACGTCGTTGAACCAGGCAAACTGGGTGGAACTTCTGCCGTGGATCTCCGCCGACCAGGCGGCTGTCGATGCCAGGACAACCGTTATGCAGGCCAGCAGGCAGAAAAATCTTTTACATGTCATCAGAAACCTCCTTTCATGTAATTGTTCTCCGCGGGGAGAACATAACAATGCAAAACCCTCTCTCCTCCTTTCCGGTTATTTCTTGCCGCACCGGCTCCTGACGCATGAATGCACCAATGGTCCCCGGTCCAAAGAGACGCCCGGAGGCCCGGAAATTGGCCGCCCGTCGGTCTGTGCGCACGAAAGAGGGCCGGCGTGCGTGCGCGAGCCTGGCGGCGTGCCGGTTTCGGTATACGAAAAATTGAATTGGTACTTTATTACGGAGTGAGAGGCGGGGTCTTTTCAGTTATTGCGGAGTTTTGTCAAAAAATTGCGATATTTTCACACAATTGCCTTGCGGTATTTGCCCGGGGTGACGCCGACGATTTTATGAAACACCAGGGTAAAGTGGCTCTGGCTTTGAAAACCCAGTTCAAGGGCAATATCGGCAATGGGCAGGTCGGTGGTGGTCAGCAGCCTTTCGGCTTGTTCGACCTTCAGCTTCAGGACGAACCGATGGGGGGACACATGCGTTGCATTTTTGAATTGACGGGAGAAGTGGAACGGCGTGAGGCAGGCCACATCGGCAATTTCGTCCAACGACAGGTTTTTATGCAAGTGCGCCTTGATGTATTCCGTGACGCGCCTCAAACGGTTGGCATCGAGGCAGCCTTGCTCCGTTTTGCTGGAGCCTGAGGCGTTGGTTATGTCGAAGATGCGGCTTAAAAGAGCCAATGCCAGCGTCTGGCCGTGCAGGCGGCCGTAGGGCGAGCCCGCGGCAAAATCCGCCCGAAGGGCCATGGCAAGATAACATACCGAATTATCCATAAGCCCGTAATGGGCGTTTTGTTGCAACCGGTTGCCGGTAATGCGGTATTCCGTCGTCTTCTCGATGAATTTCTGGTTGAACGTCACCAGGATGATTTTATGTTCATCCCCAGCCCGAACTTTTTCCGTCACCCCTTGGGGGCAGAGGTTGAACATCCCCTGTTTCATTACCTGGCGGTGAAATGAGCCTTTGCTCCAATAGTGGATTTCCGATGCGGGGTCCAGGTGGATGGGGATGTACCAATCGGGGTACATCTCTTCGGTTTCATGCGGTTTTATATTGAGAGCCGCGACATTGAATCCGTCCGACTCCCGGCAAAAACTGGCAATGCCCGGGGCGACATCCATAAACGGCATGTCGTCGCGAGCCCCTGGAATGTTGTAAATGGCAGCGTCAGCCAACACACGTACCCCCTCAATTCTGCGTTACTTTTCCGTCCCGGCGATTTTACACAAAAATGTGCACGAGGGCCAGCACCGAATTTTCAGCGTACTCCTCACGCCCCACGCCCGTAGTCTTCATTCCCTGCAGATTGAAATATGAAATAAATGTGCGCGGGTTTGTGCAATTGCGGAAAGCTGCTATAATTGCGTCACAAAATCGGATGGTTTCATCGCAGCGCCTCCCCGAAGCCGAACTTTGGGCGGGGAGGGGACAAGCGGGAAGGAACGTATGGCGGCGGCGGAAGAAGGTTACGGCATAGGCTTTTTTGTTGAAGGGAAGTATCACGTCCTCTGTCATGACGGAAAAATGTACCGGTTCCACATCCTGACCCCGGACAGCGCCGAGGACCCGGTGAGGCTGACGTACTACCAGGCCCGGTCATTCGTCGAAACCCATCCGGTATGCACCAACATCAGCCTTCACCAGGTGCGGATCATGCCGTACCGGGAGATCGAGAACATCCTTCAGGGCAGGCAGGCGGAAAGTTCGGTGCAATCCCTCGCCAAAAGCGGCGAGGAGGAGGAAGAGGAACCGCTGCACTGACACCGCCTCCTCACGTCACCTGGAACCTGCGGGGCTCCACCAAGAGCGGCAGCGAACCGTCCAGCCCCGCGATGCCGAGGATGTTGTCCATGGTGCCGTCGCGGCGCTTCTCGTCGAAGATCCGCAAGGATTCCAGCAGCGCGGCCCGGGCGTTCAGGGAGACCTCCTGGTGGTCCGTCAGGTTGTAAAACCAGCTTCCCAGGTTCAGGACGTTGCATTCCTCGAATTCGTAATGCCCAAAATCCCATGAAAGGATCTCCACCAGGGTCATCTCGATCAGCATCTTCAGGCCCTCGCACGCCGCTTCCTTTGCGACCATGCTGTTTTCCAGCAGCGTCAGCACCAACGGCTTGCGGTTCGGGGGGTCCTGCTCCTGTATGGCCAGGGCCCAGGCAAGCTCCGCTTTGGTGATGGCGCCGATATGCACGAGGATCTGCCCGATCCTGACCATGCCGTTCAGGTAGTTTGCGCTGACGATATCCCCTTTCGAGAACACCAGGTTGCATTCTCCCTTGAAACAGCCGATGCGGATCGTCCCGGACTTGCGGGTTTCGTGCACGAACTGGATGATATCGCTGATGGGAAATTGGCTGAGATCACCAATGAGAGACATGGTTCCTGCCCTTTGCGTCGTAAGGCTTCAAGTTTCCGTAGTATAACGGTTAGTCCGGTTTGATGTACAATGAAAAATAACCTCCGGCGGTGGTTGCCGCGACCGCCGGCAGGACGGCAAAAAACCCCCGCGGGGCCTGTCCCCTCCTCACGTGAACGTACCTGCGGAACGTCCTATCTCTTTGTATATAAAGAAAAAATAATTTAGTGCGGGATTGAATAACTACGGGATAATGCTATAGTTATGTAACAAATTATATAGTTCAGCCGTGACGCCTCGATAAAGCCGAACCCTTCGCGAGGAGGGGGCGGAAAGCTACGGATCTTCACCTTGAAGATGGCCGGGTTGCCGGAGGAGTGCTCTTCCGAGGACCCGGCCTTTTTGCGCGCGTGACAAACCGGCCGGCACGGCCGAGAGGAGATGCAGCACCCATGGCCATACCCGTTCAGAATGTTTCCGGAAAAGAGCCGGACCTGAATCAATGCGCAACCGAGCACGTGGTGGAGGACTTCTCCCGGTGTCTGTCCAACAACACCGCCTGCCGCTATGCCGTTCCCGCCGGCACCAGCAGCAGCTACTGCATCCACCCCAATCACCGCAGCCTTCAGGGCATGCTGGTTCCGGGCGGCCCCGGGGACCGGCGGGCCTACGGATGGCATGTGCCGCGCTGAGCGCCGCTTTTTCAGCCCGGAATGCCGCAATGGAGCCGCCGGCCGTCAGATACCACCTCAGGGGGACCCCATGGCATCCCGGGATTTCAAACTCTTCGACGCACATCTGCATATCATCGACAACCGTTTCCCCCTGGTCCCCAATAACGGCTATCTGCCGGAGCCGTTCACCTGCGACGATTACCTGGGCCGCATGAAGCGGTACGCCCTGGCGGGGGGTGCCGTGGTCTCCGGCTCCTTCCAGGCCTTCGACCAGACCTACCTGGTCCACGCCCTCAGGCAGCTCGGCCCCGCATTCGTGGGGGTGACCCAGGTGCCGGCCACCGCAAGCGACGCCGAATTGCTGGAGCTGGACCGGGCCGGGGTACGCGCCGTCCGCTTCAACCTCAAGCGCGGCGGTTCGGAGGAGATCGGTCATCTGGACGCCATGGCGCGGCGGGTCCACGAACTGGCGGGCTGGCACGTGGAATTGTACGCCGATTCCCGTGAGTTGCCTGCGCTCTTCGCCACCCTGGCGGCCCTGCCCGCCGTGAGCATCGACCATCTGGGGCTTACCGGGGACGGCTTCGGCACGCTGCTGGCCCTGGTGGAGCGCGGCGTCCATGTGAAGGCCACCGGCTTCGGCCGGGTGGATTTCGACGTGCGCACCGCCCTGCAAGCCCTGTATGCCGCCAATCCCGAGGCGTTGATGTTCGGCACCGACCTCCCCTCCACCCGCGCGCCCCGCCCCTACCGGGACGACGATTTCGCCCTGGTGGTCGGAGCCCTGGGGGAGGAAGGCGCACGGCGGGTCCTGTGCGAGAATGCCGTGAGGTTTTATCGGCCAGGGAAGGGCGGGGAATGATTGTTGTGGGACTTTAGGGGTATGGGACTTATGGGAATTAATAGGACTAATGGGAATTGATAGGACTAATAGGAATTAATAGGACTAATAGGAATTAATAGGACTAATAGGAATTAATAGGACTAATAGGAATTATAAGTCACATAAGTCCTATAAGTCCCATAAGTCCCATAAGTCCCATAAGTCCCATAAGTCCCATACCCCCCATACCTCTTATCCCCAGTCCAAAGGAGATCGAATGAATTTGAGGTTTTCGTTGTCCATCGTCTGCTGCATGGCCACACTTGCTGTCTCATCCTGGGCCTTGGCCCAGGAGAGCAATGAAACGACAAAGCCGGACAAAAAGGTCGTCTATCCCCAACGGGAGCAGCCGCTCTCGGAGGTTACCGCCGACACCACCTGGCTCGCCGGCAGCCATATCCGCACTACGGGCGGAGACCTCACCATGGGCGAGGCGAAGGTGGGTTTTTCCCGCCGGTTCGTCATCGACCCGAAGATTGACCTGTCCGCGGGCCTGAAGTATTCGCTCCGGGAGATCGACGCCCCGGACAGCGCCCGTCTCCCCGAGTCGCTGCATACCCTGTCGCTGGACCTGGGAGCGGTGTACCATGTGGACAAGCGCCTCACCCTGGGGGTCCGGGTGTCGCCGGGGGTCGGCAGCGATTTCAAGGGCTTCTCGGCGGGGGATGTGCGGGTGCCGGTGGCGGTCCACGCCAATTTTCAGGCGTCCCGAAGCCTGTCCCTCATCGGTGGGGTCGCCTACACCGGGATGAATCATTCCTACCCGGTCATGCCGGTGCTGGGCCTGTTGTATATCCCATCGGAACAGTGGGTCTTTGCCCTGGGCTTTCCCCGCACCGGCGTCGTCTACAAGCCGGACCGGAAAACCGACCTCTACGTGGGGGCCGAGTTCGCCGGCGGCGAATATCAACTGCACGACCCCCCGGTGGGGGCCAATGTCGTGAGCTACCGGGATTACCGGGCGGTGGCCGGGGTCGACCTCCGGGTCCTCCCCTTTGCCAAGATGGGGATCGCGGGGGGCTACGCCTTTGCCCGGAAGTTCGTCTTCTACGACGGCAACCGCAACGACATCAATCTGGACGGCGCGCCCTTCGGCCGCGTGGCCCTCACCTTCACCTGGTGACCGGGAAGTCTGGAACATTCGCCAGGATTAAATGAAAATAATGTCTAAAATTATTGACTAGTTATGAATAAATGATAGGATGCTACTTTAGTTGTATTGCATATTCCGATAAAGACACGTTCCGATAAAGCCAAACCCTTCGCGAGGAGGGGGCGGAAAGCCGCGGATCTTCGTACCGAAGATGGCCGGGTTGCCGAAGGAAAATACTTCTTTTGCGCTTCCCGGCCTTTTTGCGTCCCGATTCCGGGGCGGGCCGGAGGGAGCGCGCATGTCCGCACCGCGGGGTTCCGTGGACGGCGGACCGGACCCGCGAGGAGAAACACGCATGGCAAAGGGATTTGAAACCAACAAGGTACGTATGGAGACGATCGGCATCTTCGGCAAGTCGGTCGGCAAGCGGGCAGGGTTTACCTGCGAGTGGTGCGGGAGCAAGGATGACCTGCGCCTGTGGGATTACAAGCCGGATATGAGCCCCAATATGGATACCCTGGCGCTGTTATGCACGCGGTGCCGGGACCTGGCCCACGGCAGGCGGGCCGCCCCGGAGGAGTTGCACTCCATCCGCAAGGCGCTCTGGAACAACACCCCCTCGGTAGCGGAAGGCGCCGCCCGGGTGCTCGCCCGGTGCCGGGAAGCCTGGGCGCGGACCGCCATCGAAGACAGCTATATCGACGACAACGTCAAGTCCGAATTGCTCAGGCAGGGGAATCCGGCCGGGCGGAGATAGGAAGAGCCTAAGGGGCTTCGGGTTTATAGGACTTATAGGACTTTAAGTCTCATAAGTCCCATAAGTCCCATAGGTCCCATAAGTCCCATAAGTCCCATAAGTCCCATAAGTCCCATAACACTTCCCTCCCCTTTGCACCAATGGGTCAAAACGATACAAAAGAGGCGCCCGGTAGTCTTCCGGGTGCCTCTTTTCGTATAAATTACCGGCAGTTCCGTGAATAGCTGTTTTATGTTAAAAAAATTAACATTTTGCAAATAGTGTTAAAATTTTTAACATATTGATATTATTATTGAAATTAATGTCAGCTTGGCGTTATACTCAAACTCAATAGCGCCGGTCCCCAAGAGGAGACAACCCGGCGTCTCTTGACGAGGATATCGCCGGCACGGTCCCGTGACCGGCTTTGGTTTACCCGCTTATCCCCGAAAGTCCCTCCGGTTGGAGGCTCATGGGAGGAACTATGGTCGGAAAATTCGTTATTGCCCTGATGTTGGGGGGCTTGTGCGTATCGGCGGGGGGGTGTGTGCACCGCGCCGGCGGCGTTTCCCGGCAGGCCGCAGATCCCGCCGCCCTTGCTGGGGCAGCAGCCGGCAAACCCACCGGCATGTGCGGCACGCTCCTGATGGAGGATCGCGCCACGCCGCTGCCGGGGGTGCATATCGTGCTCAGAAAGAGCGGGCAGGCGCCCATCGTCGGGGAGACGTACACGGACCTCATCGGCAATTTCACCCTGACCGGGGCGTTATCCGGCGAGACCTACCTGGTGGAGGTCGATTCTCCGGAGCACGCCGGGAGCATGACGATCACGGCCGCGCCGGACCAGGACAACTGGCACGAGATCATCGCCCACAAGCGGTGACCGGCCCGGCTCCGGGGGGATCGGGTTGTCCTTCCCGGGTGCGCCGGGTTCCCGAACAGATGCGCCAAAGGCGTCCGGACATGTTCCGGGCACTTTTTTGTCGATGATCCTCTCGTTATTTAGCATGATCAATTTGACGAAGTCATTTACCGAAATGAGAAAATGATTATCGAAATGAGAGGTAGTGAAACGGTTTGGTAGAGCAAACCATAACGGTTACAGGCTGTTAGGATGTGCCGTCCGTTGGTATGTTCCTTGCCATTGTTATAGTGCCGGGGAGGTGCGTCCCGGGACCAGCCGGCGCCGCCCGGCACCGGCGCGCATCGTTGTACGGTTCATGAAAAATCAGACTCATCGAAGAGGCAAAACCAGGGTAACCTGGCGACGCAAAGCTACCTGTCCAACCTGCCGTGGATAGAGGGGCCGCCGAAATGACACAAGTCTCCCGATTGTGACAAGGCCCGCCTTTGCGTAAAGGCAGGGCCTTTTTTGTGCCCTTGTTTTTCGTGGTTGCCGTTGGCGTCACTATCGTTTCGACATCACACAGGAGGCCTGGAAATGAAGGATTTGAAGATCGGCACCAAAATGCTACTCGGGTTCGGGATCGTATCGGCCATCATGATCTGCACCGTAACCGCAGGGATCCTGCTGCTCAACAGGATCGGGCGGCAGTTCGACGAGGCCCAGGCCTTCAACACGATCAGCGGTTACTCCCAGCGGGTTCAGACCTCCATCTTCGATATCAACGACCTGGTGAAACAGGTGGCCATGAACAGCGACGAGTCGGAGAAAAAGGCGGTCCTGGCCAAGATCGCGGAGCGGCGCAAGATCTACGTGGACAATCTGGAAATGGTGTCCAAGACGGCGGTGTCGCCTGAGGCGAAACAGTTGTTCGAGGAGTACAAGAAGACCACGGCCGCCGGCCGGGAGGTCAACAAGAAGTTGATCGCCTATGCCATGGATAACAAGATGCAGGAGTTTATCGACACCTACAAAAAGGAGTTCGAACCGATCGACGCCAACAGCCACGCCATGCTCAACAAGATGGCCGCATACAACGACGGCAGGGTGAAGGAATTGCTGCAAAGCGCCGATCAAAGCGAGAGGCAGGCCAAGCTCATGTTCGGCGTCTTCGGGCTCGCCGCGGTCCTGATCAGCGTCCTGATCGCCGTCACCCTGACCCGCGGCGTGACCCGGCCGATCGGGGAGTGCGTCGTGGTGGCCAACTGCCTGGCCGCCGGGGACCTGACCGTGGAGGTCCGGGTGGACGCCAAGGATGAAACCGGCCAATTGATGGCGGCCATGCGCAATGTGGTCCTGACCCTGCGCGACCTCATGGGCAATGCGAGCGCCACCTCCAGCCAACTGGCGTCCGCCGCGGTGCAACTGGAATCCACCTCGGAACAGATCGCCACCGGCGCCGAGGAGGTCGCTTCGCAGGCCGGGACCGTGGCCACCGCCAGCGAGGAGATGTCCCACACCAGCAGCGACATCGCCCGCAACTGCACCCTGGCCGCCGACGCCTCGCGCAAGACGGCGGAGGCTACCCACAGCGGCGCCGCGGTCGTGCAGGAGACCATCATCGGCATGAACATCATCGCGGAGCGGGTGCGCCACACCTCAAAAACGATAGAGACCCTCGGCGCGCGCTCCGAACAGATCGGGGATATTGTCGGCACCATCGAGGATATTGCCGACCAGACCAACCTTCTGGCCCTGAACGCGGCCATCGAGGCGGCCCGGGCCGGGGAGCAGGGCAGGGGCTTCGCCGTGGTCGCCGACGAGGTGCGCGCCCTGGCCGAGCGGACCACCAAGGCGACCAAGGAGATCGGGGAGATGATCCGGGCCATCCAGAACGAGACCCAGACCGCGGTGAAATCCATGGACGAAGGGGTGCGTGAGGTGGAAAAGGGGGCCTTGTCCTCCCAGAAGTCCGGGGAGGCCCTGGATGAGATCCTGGGGCAGATCAACGAGGTCACCATGCAGATCAACCAGATCGCCACGGCGTCGGAAGAGCAGACCGCCACCACCAACGAGGTGACCATGAACATCCAGCAGATCACGGCGGTGGTGGCCCAGACCGCGCGGGGGGCCGAGGAGACCGCCGGGGCCGCTGCCAGCCTCAACCACCTAGCCCAGGAGTTGCAGAGCCTGGTCAGGCGGTTCAAGCTGGCGTAGCAGGGGGCGTGCGGTTTACTGCGGCGGGTTCGGCGCGGCCTGGGCGGCGACGAACCGCAGCAGCGCGTTTTTCACCTGTTCCACCACAGGGTCCCAGGCGCCGGGCCCGGCCTGGCGGAACAGGCGCATCACACCCGGATACCAGGGCGAGTCCTCACGGTGGTCCATCCAGCGCCAGTCCGTACCGATAAAGGGCAGCATCACCCAGCACGGCGTGCCGAGCGCACCGGCCAGATGGGCAATGGCGGTATCCACGCAGATCACCAGGTCCAGGTTCGCGATGATGGCCGCCGTATCCGCGAAGTCCCGGATGTCCGCGCCGAGGGGGACGATCGGCTGTCCGGGCGGCGGCGCGGCGGCCTCTTCCTCACCCATCTCCTTTTGCAGGCTGACGAAGCCGACCCCGGCGACCGACCAGAGGGGTGCGAGGGCGGCGAGCCCCGGCAGCGACCGGTTGGCGTCGTTCTTGTGCCCGGCGGCGCCTTTCCACACCAGCCCCACCTTGCATCCCGCATCGGGAAGCCGTTTTTTCCAGTGCCCGGCCCGGTCGCCGTCCGCGGCGAGGTAAGGCAGGTCCGCTGGAATGGTGTCCAGCGTCGTCCGTTCGTGGAGTGGGATGCTGAGCAGACTCGTCCAGAAATCGTAGCCCGCGGGCCGTCCGGCCTCGGGCAGCGAGAGGATCTGATCGGCCGTTGGGACGGCATGGAGGAAGAGCGTTTTCAGGGGAGCCTTGCAGACCAGGGTGACGCGGGCGGCGCCGCGCGCCTTCAAGCGCGCCAGATACCGGATAAACTGGATCTCGTCGCCGAACCCCTGCTCCGGCCAGACGAGGATCGACTTGCCGCGCAGGTCCTCGCCCGACCAGGGGGGGCAGGGCAGGTCGGGCGCCGTGCACGGCGCTTGCCGCCAATCCTTGTCGTGGCGCGTTTCGTAGAGCGGCCACCCCTCGTCGAAGCGCCCCAGGAAGAGCAGCATCAGGCCCAGGTTCCAGCGCGCCTCCGTGTAACCGGGGTGCAGGGCGAAGGCCCGCCGGTAGCAGGCCTCGGCCTCGTCGAAGCATCTCAATTCCCTGAGCAGGACCCCCAGGTTGTAATGCGCCTCCGCGTACTCGGGGCGCAGGGCGATGGCCCGCCGGAAGCAGGCGCAGGCCTCGTCGAAGCGATCCCGTTCCTGGAGCGTCACCCCCAGATTGTAGTGTGCCTCCGCAAACTCCGGGCGCAGGGCGATGGCCCGCCGGTAGCAGGCTTCCGCGTCGTCCGGGCGCTTTTGTTCCTTAAACAGGTTGCCCAGGTTGTAATAGGCCTCCACATTGCCGGGGCTGACGGCCAGCGCCTGCCGGTAGCAGGCGAAGGCCTCGTCGAGGCGTCCCTGCCCCTGGAGCAGTATCCCCAGATTGTTGTGCGTCTCCGCATGGACGGGGCGGGCGGCCAGCGCCTGCCGGTAACACGCCTCGGCCTCGTCGGGGCGTCCCAATTCCTTGAGCAGGCCCCCCAGGTTGTAGTGCGCCTCCGCATAGTCGGGGCGGACGGCCAGCGCCCGCCGGTAACAGGCGCAGGCCTCGGCGGCGTCATGCAGTTCCGTGTGCAGGATGCCCAGGTTGTAATGCGCCTCCGCGCACCCGGGGTCGATGGCGAGCGCCCGGCGGTAGCACTCACCGGCCTCGCCGAAGCGCCCCTGCCCCTGGAGCAGCACCCCCAGGTTGTAGCAGGGGTCGAGGTACCCGGGACGGCAGGCCAGCGCTTGCCGGTAGCAGGCCTCGGCCTCGCCGGAGCGTTTCTGCCCCTGGAGGAGGACGCCCAGGTTGTGGTGCGCCTCGGCGTAATCCGGGCGGACGGCCGCCGCCTGCCGGTAGCACGCCTCGGCCTCGCCGAAGCGCTGCGCTTCCCGGAACAGGCCGCCAAGATGGTTGTATGCCTCGGCGTAGTCCGGGCGCAGGGCGATGGCCCGGCGGCAGCAGGCCTCAGCCTCGTCGAAGCGTTGCTGTCCCTGGAGGAGGACGCCCAGGTTGTAATACGCCTCGGCGTAATCCGGGCGGACGGCCAGCGCCTGCCGGTAGCACGCCTCGGCCTCGCCGAAGCGCTGCATCTCCTTGAACAGGTTGCCCAGGTTGTAGTGCGCCTCGGCATAGTCCGGGCGGAGGGCCAGCGCCTGCCGGTAGCAGGTCTCGGCCTCGTCGAAGCGCCCCCGCCCCTGGAGCAGGTTGGCCAGGTTGTTGTGCACCTCCGCGCGCTCCGGGCTGATTGCCAGCGCCCGCCGGTAGCAGGTCTCGGCCTCGTCGAAACGTTCCCGCCCCTGAAGCAGGCTCCCCAGGTTGTTGTATGCCTCCAGATAGTCGGGACGGATGGCGATGGCGCGCCGGTGGCGGGTTTCAGCCTCGTCCAGGCGCTTCTGTTCCTGGTACAGGACCCCCAGGTTGTTGTGCACCTCGGCATAGTCGGGCTTGAACTCCACCGCTTTCAGCCAGTAGCCTTCGGCGTCCTCCGCCTTACCCAGGCAGCGCGAGCATGCAGCCGCTATGTTCAGGGCCATGATATTCCGGGGTTGGCCGTCGAGCAGGCCCTGGACCATCGCCAGGGCGTCTCCGAACCTCCCGGAGGAGTACAGGTCGAGCGCGGTTTTCAGGGAGGTGGCGGGGGACGGGTCTCTCGGATGTGCGGTGTGTGGGGTTTTATGCAAAGGGCGCCGCTGTTTCCCGGGCAGGCGCCCCGTAGGCCGGATAGGCGCCCGCTTCCGTGTGGTGGTATCCATCTCGTGGAGCGGCGGTTATGGTACTACAGGTGATCGGGGAACTGCAATCGCTTTCCGCGGCTAGGCCCCGTCCAGCGCGCTTCTCACCCTTCTCAGCAGTTCGGGGGGCGAAACCGGCTTGTGGACCAGGTTGGCGATGTCGGCGGGGGACACCTTCTGCTGGACGATGTCGGCCGCATAGCCGCTGGTGTAGAGGGCCTTCACCCCGGGGCACAGCTCGTGGACCGCATCGGCGGTCTCCTTGCCGTTCATCTTCGGCATGATGATGTCCAGGAGCAGCAGGTGGATCGAGTCGGCGTGATCCCGGAACCGGTGCACCGCCTCCTCCCCGTCGGCCGCCGCGATCACCGTATAGCCCGCATCGGTCAGCACGCCGGTGACCAACTGCCGCACCAGATCGTCGTCCTCGGCCAGCAGGATCGTTTCCGTGCCGCGGGGGGGCGGCGCTTCCTCCTGGTACGCTCCGGTCTCGTACTGCGGCGCCGCGGTAAGGGGCAGATAGATGCTGAAGGTGCTCCCGTGCCCCGGTTCGCTGGAGGCGGTGATGAAGCCTTCGTGCTGTTTGACGATGCCGTAGACCACGGCCAGTCCCAGGCCGGTCCCCTTGCCGACCTTCTTGGTCGTGTAGAACGGTTCGAAGATCCGCTGCAACGTCGCCGCATCCATTCCCTGGCCGGTGTCCGAGACCGCCAGGTGCGCATAGACCCCCGGCTTTCCGAAGCCATGGACCGAGACGAACTCATCGTGCAGGGTCACCCGATCCGTGCGCAGGACGAACTCCCCGCCCTGGGGCATGGCGTCGCGGGCGTTCACCGCCAGGTTCATCAGCACCTGCTCGATCTGGTTGCTGTCGGCGAGAATCGGCAGGGGGGTGGCGTGGGCCGCCTGTTTCAGGATGATGTCTTCGCCGATGATCCGGTGCAGGAACCGCTCCATCTTGCCGACGATCAGGTTCAGGTCCACCGGCTGGCGCATGCTTTCCTGCTTGCGGCTGAACAGCATGAGTTCCCTGGTCAGATGGGTGGCCCGTTCCGCGGCCTCCATGATCCCGTCGAAGTTGATGCGCAGGGGATGGTCCTCCTCCATGCCCATGAGCGCAATCTGTCCGTAACCGATGATGGCCGTCAGGATATTGTTGAAGTCGTGGGCCACGCCGCCGGCCAGGGTGCCGATGGATTCCATCTTCTGGGCGTGGAGGTACTGGGTCTCCAGTTTCCGCTGTTCGGTGATGTCGCGCCGCAGCACGATCGCCTTGGCAACCGTGCCCTGTTCGTCCGTGAGCGGGACGGTGCGGATATCCCAGACCCGGCCGTCGCTATTGACGATAACCGCTTCCTCGGGGGAACCGGACTCGAAGCAGCGCGGCACCGGACAGGACCCGCAGGGTTCCGTGCGGCCGTCCCACAGGACGTAACATCTGCGCCCGGCCTGCCCTTCCCCTGCGGCACCCACGTCCCGGGTGGCGGCGCGGTTTCCCCAGAGGATGTGCAGTTCCCGGTCCAGAAGCATCAGGCCGTCGGGGATCGCGTCCAGCAGGCTGTTGAACTCCTGGGAGATACGGCGGAATTCGGCCGCGCTCGTTCTCAGCTGCTCCTCGGCCTGTTTGCGCTCGGTGATGTCTTCGGAGTAGATGGCGATACCATCGGTCGCGGGTTGGATGATGAGCCGGAACCAGCCGGTATACCCGTCGGGGAAGGTGAATTCATTTTCCAGCCGGTGGGTGGTCCGCTCCTCCATGCACTGTTTTTGCACGGTAAAGTACAAGGTTTCGGTGATGCCGGGCCAGCATTCCGCCACCGTCCGGCCCAGCAGTTCCGCGCCGGGCCGCCGGTTGTGCGCCTCGGCGGTGCTGTTGATATAACGGTAGCGCCAATCGAAGCCGATGATCTGGCACCCCTCCAGCATGGAATCCAGGGTGCGGCGGTAGGTGGCCTCGCTCTCCCGCAGCGCGTTCACGGTCCGGGACAGGTCGTCCGTCCGTGCGGCGACCTGCTCCTTCAGGTGCTCCCTGGCGGCGTTGACGGCGGCAAGCGCGGTTGCCGTCCGCTGGTTGGCCTTTCTCAGGCGTTCGTGGGTGAGGGAGAAGACCACGCCCATCACGGCAAAGGTCCCGATGGATACGGCGGATGCGGGCCGGTCCAGGGCGAACTCGTACCGGGGCGGAATGAAAAACCACCAGACCGCTGTCGTGGAGAAGGCTGTCGCCGTCAACCCGCCCCACAGACCGCCGATCCATGAGCTGAAAAAGAGCGCCGGATAGAAGAGGAACCAGGCATGGGGCTGGAGGTCCTTCCAGAAGAACCATTCCAGCGCGAACGCCGCCAGCGGGATCAGGAACGCCAGGGCCAGGCGCCGGGTTTCACGCGGAGCGTTGGCCGGCATTATGTTTGTGGTCTCCATTCCATGCTCTCCGTGCGGGACAGGTGGCGGAACGTGATGATGCCTTCGTGCGGCTCCGACTCTCCTTGGGGGCTCACTAAGTATTAAAATACATAAACGTATATAATAATTCTACACAACGAAATAAAAATTACAATGCAATTTCAATATGTTAAAAAAATTAACATTATTTGTGCCATGTGTATCATGCTGTTTTCAATGGGAAAAAACGTTTGGGCCGGGATCAGACGGCGTTTTTTGTGTCATTTTGATACAGAAAATGGGGATGATGGGTAGTAGGAATGATAGGAAAGATGGGACCAATGGGACCAATGGGACCAATGGGACCAATGGGACCAATGGGACCAATGGGACCAATGGGACCAATGGGACCAATGGGACCAATGGGACAAATGGGACAAATGGGACAAATGGGACAAATGGGACTTCAGTCCCATAATTCCTATTGGTCCTATAAGTCCCATCAACCCATCAGTCCATCAGCCCATCATTCCCTCCTCGGCTGCGACTCATCTGCTACCCCGGGCGAGCCCCTTCGGATTGTTCCCTGCGATGACCGGTTTGTGCCACATTTTTTATCACGCTCCGGGTAGTGTTAATTTTTTTAACATACCGGAGTTACGACATAAACATCCTTTTCATGGGGCAAAACAAGGTCCATGGTTCTTATTTAATTCGGTTTTTTGCATATTTGCCGGGGTGGGGGCCTTGGCGCCGTTCCTCGGACGGATTTTTCGGCGCCGGGGCCGGTGGAAAGGCTTTCCCCAGATGGCTGTGGAAAAACTTGGGGAGTAGTGCGATAAGATGCTGAATTTGTGACGGTCCTGTTACATTGCCACGTTTTTCGGCAGAGGGGGTGTCAAGGGAAAAACACCGGTTCCCTGAATTTTTTTGAGTGGCGTGTGAACGGAGCGTGTATATTCGTCAGGGGCGGGTTCGGGACGGTGCGCGGACGAGATGGGTAGCGTCGGCTCGTCCGCCTGCATGAATTTTAATGAACGATGAGGGAAACGCCATGAAAAGAATCGGCATTATCGGCGGTCTCGGCCCGGAATCGACCGTTGACTACTATAAGCGGATCATCGAGGCGTTCAGGCGGGAGGGGAGTCTGGCGGCCCCGGAGATCGTCATCTACAGTGTGGATATGGAGGAGGTGCTCGGCCTGGTTGCCCGGCAGGAATGGGACGCCCTCACCGCCCTCCTGGCGGCGCGGATCGGGGCGTTGCACCGGGCCGGCGCTGATTTCGCCGCGATCTCGGCCAACACCCCCCATGTGGTTTTCGACCGGGTCCGGGCGCAATCCCCCATCCCCCTGCTGAGCATCGTCGCCGCGACCCTCGACAAGGCGCGGGAGCTGGGGCTGGGAAAGGTCGGCCTCCTGGGGACGCAGTTCACCATGCAGGCCAATTTCTTCGCCCCGGTGTTTTCGGCCCGGGGGATCTCGGTGGTGGTGCCTCCGGCGGCGGATCAGGAGTACATCCACGGAAAGCTGATGACCGAGATAGAGTTGGGGGTCATCCGGGACGAGACCCGTCAGGGGCTCCTGGCGGTGATCGAACGCCTGGCCGCCCGGGAGGGGATCGACGGGGTGATCCTGGGCTGCACCGAATTGCCCCTGATCCTGGAGGAAAGCCCGTCGGGCCTCCCGTTCCTGAACACGACCGCCATCCATGTGGAGAGCATCGTCGGCTACGCACAGGGGTGATGGGGAGGGGCCGTCCGTTGCGGTTTGGGGCCGGGGCTGGGGAATAGTGTGCTTTTAGTGGGAAAGTCGCGGGTTGATGGTACAATTGTTCAGACCCAGCGTTCGAGATCGAAAACCAACCAGGGAGGCGCCATGAAACGCCGTCATGCACCCGCACTATGCCTGGCCCTGCTGCTTCTCGCAGCGGCCCCTCCGGCCGCCCATGCCGGTTTCTTCGACGATATCACCAGGGGGCTGGGGCTTTCCGGCTCCTCCGGCGACAGCCTGGACGATTCCACCATCGTGAAAGGCCTCAAGGAGGCGCTGGCCACCGGCACCACCAGGGCGGTCACGGCGGTGGGGCAGCGGGACGGCTACTTTGCCAACGCGGCGATCAAGATCCTCATGCCGGAGAAGATCCGCAACGTGGCCGATCTTTTGGGCAGGTTCGGCTTTCAGGACCAGGTGGACGATTTCGTCCTCAGCATGAACCGGGCCGCGGAAAAGGCGGCGCCCAAGGCCACGGAGTATTTCGTCTCGGCGCTCAGGGAGATGACCTTCGACGACGCCCGGAAGATCCTCCAGGGGGGCGACACCTCGGCGACCGACTATTTCCGGCGGAAGACCGGCGACCGGATCTATGCCGCGTTCAAGCCGGTGGTCGCGTCGAGCATGCAGGACGTGGGCGTGGCCCGCCGTTACAAGGAGATGATGGGCAAGGTGGAGTCCATCCCCTTTGCCGGGGCGAGCGTCGGCGGGTTCGACCTGGACCATTATGTCGCCTCCAAGGCGGTGGACGGCCTCTTCACCATGCTCGGCGAGGAGGAGAAGAAGATCAGGACCGACCCGGCGGCCCGGGGGACGGAGTTGCTCAGGAAGGTGTTCGGGAGATAGGGCGGGGGGGCGGATGACCGCACCCCGCGGAATGCCCGCGACAGGATGCATCAAGCTACAACCAGGGCGGCCGATGGGCCGCCTTTGCCGTTTTCGGGGAGCGGGTCCGGCCGCCCTCCGCCCTCCGCCCTCCGCTCGACCCCCACCCGGTTTTCACGTCCCGGCCCATGGCTCTCGCCGGTTTTGCCGCTATAATTTTCACGTCCCGGCAACAAGATCAATAAGATTATAATTGACGGCTAATGGTTAATTCGTTATATAAATAATTTAATAAGGCTGTTCACATGTGTGTGGCCAAACTTTTTATGAATACGGAGGCAACAGGTATGGCAATCATGATCTGGAGTTCGGCGTTCAGCGTCAATGTCAAACAGTTTGACGAACAGCACAAACAACTGGTCGTCATGGTCAACCAGTTGCACGACGCCATGAAGGTGGGCAAGGGGAGCGAAGTCCTGGGGCCGATCCTCAATTCCCTGATCACCTATACCGCCTCGCATTTTGCGGACGAGGAAAAACTGATGCAGCAAAACGGCTATCCCGACCTGGCCAAGCACAAGGCCGAGCACGACAAGCTCACCAAGCAGGTCCTGGATTTGCAGAAACAGTATCAGGCCACCAAATCGGCCCTGAGCATGGCGGTGATGACCTTCCTCAAGGATTGGCTCGTCAACCACATCCAGGGTGAAGACAAAAAATACGGCCCGTTCCTCAACGGCAAAGGGGTCGCGTAATCTTTCGGCGCTTCCGTGGGACGGTTTGCGAACATACCCTTAATGCGGGGCCGGGCGGATTGTCCGGCCCCTGTTTTTTTCCCTCCGGCGAATCCTTGTAACGAAACAGCCGTATCGAACGTCTAACTCAGCAGAGAGACATATGGGCATCGAAGGAGGTGCCACATGAAAAAACTTCTTCTTCTGATGGCGATTTCACTTCTGACGGCGGGCTGTATTGCCGTCCCGGTCTACGACGACGGTTATTATCCACCCTATCGCACCTATGACTACTACTACGGCCCGTACCCCTACGCCTATTGGGGCACCGATTACGTGTTCATCGGCCACGGCGGGCACGGCGGAGGCGGCTTCCATGGGAGAGGCGCTCCGGACGGCGGGCGCGGCTACCACGACAGGGACGGTGCCCGCGACGGCGGTTATCATGGCGGCGGTTACCACGGCAGGGGCTTCAGTGGCGGCAGGCGGTAGGCGGTAGGCGGTAGGAGAGGGGCGCCGGGCAGCGCGAAGCCTTGCGAGGCGGAGATCAGGATCATTTGTTTCCGTATTTCCTCCACGGGCGGCTTTCGCGTAGCCGCGCAATTTTTCTGAATCGACACAAAGGAGGGCATCCGGGCAGGTTCCGGGTGCCTTTTGTTCATGTGAAAACAGGGGGGTGGCCGGATTGCTCTTTGGCATGTTCATTTTTAACACTCTGATTTCGCGGTGAAATCAGGTCTGCGAGGCGGAGAAAGGGAACTCCCGCTCTTCCGGCAATGATGTAATTTTCTTTAACGGGAAGGGGAGTTGTGATATTGAGGCAAGGTGATTCCAGGCCCCTGTGTTGCTGAACCGGGGTATATGTACGTAACGACAATTCTTCGGCGCGTTTTGGGGGAGATGGGATGCAGCGAACCGGTTTTTCTAAAATAATGGGAACCGTTAAATTCGAATATGTTCTGCCGGTTACGCTGTTCCTCCTGGCATTCGCCTTGAGATATCACTTCCTGTCGAAATACCATTATCCGATGATGATTCATGAACAGGACGCCGTTGGATATATGGATACGGCAAAGAGCTTCCTTTCCCTGAACATTCCAAGTGTCGCGGGAAGACCGCCGGGTTACCCGATAGTGATCGCATTGTTTGCCGTGCTTCCCGTCGGGTTGGAATATGCCGCACGCCTTGCCTCCATCTTTATGGATGCCATGATTGTCCTCCCCCTTTATTATATAGCGCGAATTTACCTGTCACGGGTCGGAGCTCTTGCGGCTTGCCTGCTTTGGGCTTTCTTTTCCTTCAGTCTCTTCTTTTCCACCTCCCCTTTGAGCCAGTCGAGTTACCTTTGCTATCTTCTTTACGGCATGGCACTCCTTCATTTTGGATTGGTAAAGAGAGAGCGGAGATGGTTTTTCTGCTCTGGAGTATTTATGGCACTATCCTTTCTGGCACGACCGGAAGGGATAGTCGGGTTCGGTTATGGCTTGCTTTTCTGTTTGACGCTCCTTGTCGGTACATACGGCTTCAAGAGGAAAAACCTGGCACTGCCCGTTTTTTTCCTGATCGGTTTTTTGCTGATAGCCGGTCCCTACCTGGTGACCCTGCGCCTTACGTTAGGGGGGTGGACGTTGTCCGCCCTGACTGCTACGCAGGTAAAAAGCGCGGATGCCGTGCTGACGCTTAATGCCAAAGGGGGATTGCAACAAAATGCGGCAACGGGTTTATCCGCGTGGAAAGAATCCTATAGGACGTTGCCGGTGTTCGCAGCGGCGATACGAGAAAATATCAAGGGGTTCGCAAGGGTATATGTCGGCACCTTTCCTGCCTGGATGAATGTCGCCACGTTGCTCGGTTTCCTGTTGTTGGCGTGGAAAAGTCCATGGCGCAATACACTTCTGCTTTTGGCCTTGGTAGCGGTTATCGCGCCGACATTGGTGGTAAATTTACCCAAGACCCATTCTTATATCTATCCGTTGTTCGCGCTGACTTTTATCTGTTTCGCCTTCTGCCTCGATACGCTGCTGCTCGGTGGAATGTGGGTTGCCGGGAAGTTCCCGGCACTAAGGCCACGATTCCTGGAGGTCCTTTTGTCGGGCATTCTGCTGGTGCCGGTCGCATATATGGCGCTCACATCCTACAGGGTTGCCGATGCCAGCTATCAGATGCCGGGGCTCGTGCACGAAGCGGTGGAAACCGAGGCTATCTTCAAGGGAGCCGGCGAGATCATAAAGAGTAGTTCTCAGCCTCGCGACATCATCATGACCCGTTGGGGGTTGGTTGGCTACTTTGCCGATCGCCCGGTGCTCGGCCTTCCGAAGGGTGGGGTGAGGGAAGTGGTCGACTACGGCAGGAAAAATGGAGCGAAGTTCCTCTTGATCGACACCAAATCGGTCCTGTCCCGCCGAGAGGAATTGATGGAGCTTCTCAGCCCGCTGGGAGGAACGCCGGTCAACCCCGAATACGGGATCGAGGTCTTCGCCAGAAACTATATTCAGGATATTGGAGGGTACGTCATTTATCGCTATAAATGACGCGGGGAATTGCCGCGAGTGCTTTAGGGATATTCCGGCGGCAGGGGGGGATTCCGGTCAATCAAGTATACTGTCTTCCCCCCCATCACCGCAGAACATGAACGAGCAGGGGCGCGGCCAGGACGTTGAGCATGCCGACCAGCACCATGACGAGCCCGGCAATGGTGCCGATCTCCCCGTCGATCTGATAGGCCTTGGCGGTGCCCGCCCCGTGGGCGCCCATGCCGAGCAAAGCCCCGCGGGCCACGGAAGAGCGCAGCGGCAGGAAGTTGATCAAACCCTCGCCCATCACCGCGCCCAAAAGTCCGGTAATCACCACGAACACCGCCGTGAGCGCCGGGATGCCCCCGATGTCGCCCGATACGGTCATGGCGAAGGGGGTGCTCAGGGAACGGGGCAGCAGGCTCAGGCGCGTGGCGTCGTCCAGGCCGAGGAGGTTGGACAGCGCCCAGGAAGAGGCTATGGACGCGGCGCTCCCCGCCAGCATGCCGAGGACCAGCAAAGGCCAGTGGCGGCGGATCAACGAGCGTTGCTCGTAGATGGGGACGGCGAACGATACGGTCACGGGCGCGAGCAGGGCGACCAGCCAGTGGGTCCCCCGGATGTACTCCCCATAGGTCTCGTGAAGCGCCAGCGCGGCCAGGATCAGCACGAGCGGCGCGACCAGGAGCGGCGACGTCCACCAGCGGGGGAAGCGGCGGTACAGCTCTTTCCCGCCCACATAGAGCGCAATGGTCAAGGCGGACCAGAACGCGGCCTGCAGGATCATCTCACTCTGCGGCATCGGCAGGTCCCTTCCCCGTCAGGTTCAGGCTATAGCACACATCGATGACCGTGGCCGTGACGACCATGACGGTGAGCGTCCCCAGTACGATCACCGCGAGGATCTTCAAGCCCACCATGCCGAGCAGCTCGGGATGGTCCAGGACCGCCAATACGGCCGGTACGAAGAACAGGAGCATATCCGCGATAAACAGCCGCGCCCCCCGCTGCACCGAGCACACGCTGAGCCGCTTGCTCCCCAGAAGGGCAAGGACGATGAACAGCCCCACGATGGCCCCCGGTATGGGCAGGTGGGCGGCCCGTGCGACAAACTCGCCCGCCAGCCAGAAGATCATGATGAGAAGTGTCTGCAAAAACAGGCTTGAGCGGCAGCGCCGCCGCCAGACGATCTTGAGATGATGGTACATATTCATGGCTAATCCCTTTCTGCAACCTGCATGATTGAATTGTAAGCCGATTCGTGATATTCGTAAAATGAATTTATCGACTTATATTGATTCCAAATAGGAATACTCATGGAAATCCGGGCGTTGCGGGCGTTTGTGGAGGTGGTCCGCCAGGGGGGCTTTTCCCGGGCCGCCAAGGCGGTGTTCGTCACCCAATCCACGGTGAGCAAGGCGGTCAAGCAGCTTGAGGACGAGTTGGGGGTCCGGTTGCTGGAACGGGTCGGCCACCAGAGCAGGCTGACGGAGGCGGGCGAGGTCGTCTTTCGCCGGGCCGCGAGCATCCTGGCCCAGGGCGACGATCTGCGGACGGAGCTGGAGGAGGTGCGGGGCCTCAAGGGGGGCACGCTGCGCCTGGGATTCCCCTTGATCGGCAGCAATACCCTCTTTGCCCGCTGGTTTGCCGCCTACCGGAGCCGGTATCCCGGTGTGGAGATCAAGCTGCTGGAGCATGGCAGCCAGCGCCTGGAAGAACTGGTGCTGGCCGGCGAGCTGGATCTGGCCGCCTCGCTTTTGCCGGTGAGCGGGGAGTTCGATTGGCAGGAGGTGCGGCGGGAGCCGATCGACGTGCTCCTGGCCGCCGATCATCCCCTGGCGCGCCGCGAGAAGCTTACCTTCAAGGCGCTGGCCGATCTGCCGTTCATCCTGTACGGCGAAGGCTTCGCGCTCAATCCGATGATCATGGCGGCATGCCGGGAAAGCGGGTTCACACCCAGGGTGGCGACCCGGTCGAGCCAGGTGGATTTCATCATCGAGCTGGTCGCCGCGGGGCTCGGCATCGCCCTGCTGCCGCGGTTGATCGCCGAGCAGCGCCCACACCCCCTGACGAAGCGCCTCCCCATCGAGCATCCGGCGATCTATTGGCACATGGCCCTGGTGTGGCGGCGCGGCGGCTACCTGTCCCACGCCGCCCAGGCCTGGCTGGCATTGGCCGGTGCGCCCGAGGTCGCCGGGGGATAGGCCGATTGCTCCATGTGTGTAAAATTTTCAGCATCCTGAAATTACGTTGAAATTCTGTTTTGTGTAAGGTAGAAGAGGAGGACCGTTGGTGCGGCGTCGTGTTTGCCGTCATTTTGGCCGGGCCGGCATAATGGTAAAGGTATGAATTACGACGCCGATAAGATTCGTTGGGGGAATTTATTGCATGCGGAATCTGCACGATCTTATCGTCAGCAATGAAAACTGGTTGATGGACCGGGTCCTTGGTTATGCCAAAGACCACCGTTATACGGAATTCACCTCAACCCTCCTGGAAGCTTGGCGAACATCGGTTTCCGGGCTCTCCGCACCTCTCCTGGAGGCATTGCAGAGGGGGGCGCCCCTGCCGTATCTGGCGGCGAAAGAGGATTTTCTCGGGGACCCCATAGGGGCCTTCGGTATTGGGGAGGCTCAGAAACACCGGGAACGCGGCATAGATTTCTGTCTCTTTCTCGGCCTTATGAAGTATTACCGCAAATCGTATGTCGACCTGATCAGGCAATCGGATTTCAGTGCAGAGGACAAGGAACGTTACCGGGAGATCGTCGTCCTGTATTTCGACCGGGTGGAGCTGGCTTTCTCGACGGAATGGATCAATACGACCGAATCGGGCCGCAACCGGGAGTTGCAAGAGAAGAATATCGAATTGAACAACGAGAAGAACCGGTATCTTACCATCTTCGAAAGTTCGCCGAACCCCGTCTTCATCATCGGCAACGACAATAAGGTCCTTAATTTCAATCTGGCGGCGGGCAGGATCTTTTACGGGGTCGACACTCCGGGAACCCAATATTATTCGGGCCAAGTTACCGCAATCCCGGCCATAATCGAAGACGACGTCAGGAAGCTCGAGGCAAGCCAGGACAGCCGCCTCTACATGGAGAATGAGGTCGAAACCGCCGCCGGGAGGTTTCATTTCCTGGTGTGCATGCAAAAAATGCTCGATGTCAGCGGCAAATTCCAGGGGTCCGTGCTGATACTGAACGATATCAGCCAAATGAAGGTGCTGGAGGAGGAACGGCAGAACCTGAACAAGCAACTGCTTCATGTGCAGAAGCTTGAAAGCCTCGGCGTCCTTGCCGGCGGGATTGCCCACGACTTCAACAATATCCTCGTGGGGATGATGGGATACGCCGATCTGACCTTGATGCGTTTGCCGCTCACGTCTCCGGACCGGCATAATATCGAGCAGATCATAAAATCCGCCAAGAGCGCCGCCGACCTGACCAAAAACCTTCTGGCCTATGCGGGAAAAGGCAAGTATACGACCCAGTCCCTGAAACTCGACGAAGTGATCACGGACATAGAACATTTACTCTCCATATCCATATCCAAATCATGCATTCTCAAGTTCAATTTTGCCGATAATCTCCCGCTGTTCGAGGGCGACGTCTCGCAAATCCAGCAGGTGGTCCTGAATCTGGTCATCAACGCCTCCGATGCGATAAACGACAAAAGCGGCGTGATTTGCGTATCCACGGGATTGATCAATGTCGACCGCCACTATCTGACCACGACCCTTGCCGACGAGGACCTCACCGAAGGCCATTATCTCACCCTGGAGGTTTCCGACAACGGGTGCGGCATGAGTGAGGAAACCCGCTTCCGCATTTTCGACCCCTTCTTCACGACGAAGTTTACCGGCCGCGGTCTGGGGCTTTCGGCCGTCATCGGCATCATTCGCGGTCATCGCGGCGCCATAAAGGTGTACAGCGAACCCGGCAGGGGCACCTCCTTCAAAATCCTCCTGCCGGCCCTTGAAGCGACCAGCGACCGTTGCCGGGAAAACGTCCTGGACGCTTTCCAGGATTTGCGCGGCAGCGGGACCGTGCTCGTCGTGGACGACGAGGAAACCGTCCGCACCGTGGCGGAATTGATGATAACGCAATGGGGCTACAAGGTACTCACGGCCGAAAACGGCCTGGAGGCCCTTGAGGTATACCGGAAACACGGGGACGAAATCGACCTGGTGCTGCTGGACATGACCATGCCGCATATGGACGGCACCGCCGCATATACCGAGCTGAGGCGCATCAACCCCAACGTCAGGGTCATTCTCACCAGCGGGTACAATGAATCCGACTCCATCAGCCGCTTTTCGGGCAAGGGGCTGGCCGGTTTCATCCAGAAGCCGTACCGGCCGAACGAGCTTGCGGCGCTTTTGAAGAAAGCCACCGATCAGCCTTGATGAATGAAGGGCCGAATTACCGGCACAACACACAGTAATCTCAACCCAGGAGGAAGTCCCCATGTTGAAGCGTTCGGTCGTAGCCGCCGTTGTGGTCCTCGGTCTCTGCGAGAGCGGGCATGCTCTCGAATTCCAAGCGGTGGGCAACGGCTCCCTCGGCGTCGGCGGGGCCGGGGTGGCCCGCAGCGACGGGGCCATGTCCCCGTACTGGAATCCCGCCGGCCTGGCCTTTGCGAAGAAGTCCGTCACCGTGTCCCTGACGGCCGGAGCCGGCCTGCAGCCGGACAAGAAGCTGGCGGAAGACATGGACAACATGTCCAAGGCCTACGACGCCTGGAACAACAACCAGGCGGACGCCACCGCCCAGACTAACCTTGCCGACGCCGTCGCCAACGTCTCCCCCACCGACAACCTGCGGGCCACCGCCGACGCCGCCCTCGGCGTCCAGGTCAAGCAGTTCGGCTTCGGCGTCTTCGGGACCTTCGAGGGTGGGGCGGTCCCCCACACCGTTCCCGTGGACACCAGCTCCATAAACGCCATCAATACGACGCTGTCGCAAGAGACCGTCACAACGCGCGGCATTGCGCTCATCGAAGCCCCCGTATCCTACGGCTACCTCATGGATGTGGGCAAGCTGGGCCATGTCGGCCTCGGCGTCACCGGCAAATACCTCTACGGCGAGGCGACCTCCACCACGTCGCAGATCTTCGATACCGCCACCGGCACCTCCATCTCCTCGAAAGACCTGACCAAAGACCTGTCCAAAAACCGCAACGGCTCCTCCTCGTGGGGGGTCGATCTCGGCGCCATGTGGAAGATGGGTAGCTTCCTGCCGGTCCCGGTCACCGTCGCCATGGTGGGCAAATACCTCAACTCCCCCTCGTTCAAAGCGAAAAACGGCGACAAGATCACCGTGGACCCGCAGGTCCGCGCCGGATTCTCCGCGGAGCTGTTGAGCTGGCTGGATCTGGTCGGCGACGTGGACGTGATTAAGAACACCACCCTGGTGCCGGGGCTCAAGAGCCAGAAACTGGGCGGCGGCGCGGAATTCCACCCCTTCGAGTCTCTCAAGTTCCGCGCCGGGGGCTACACCGACCTTGCCGAATCGGGCAGCGGCGCCGTAACCGCCGGTTTCAGCGTCGGCGCACCGTTTCTCTTCCTCGATATCGACGGCGCTTACGGCCTGGGCTCCGTGCGCTACGACAACCATTCCTATCCCTCCGAGGGCAAGGTGCAGTGCAGCCTGAACATGGCGTTTTAGCAGGTTCAAACGCTCATCCGCGAAACTTTTTTTCGTGGCAAAACGACGCAATCGAAGGCATCCGGGCACGTTCCGGGTGCCTTTTTTCATGTGATAACAGGCAAATAGGATGGTGGCGCGAAAATGTTAATAAAATTAACACGTTGATTTAATATTGAAATCGGGTTTTGCGGGGTGTAAAAGGGGAAGAAGGTGTTTGCTCGCCTATTTTTAGAGAATGCACGGCCTGACGCCCAGAGCCGTGGATTTTCCGCAGCCTGTTACGCAAGATCGGGAACGTGAGGAAATCATGCCCATGAGAAGAGCCGCCGCCGGAATCGTTGTTGCTCTCTGTCTGACTGCGCCTGCAGCGGCGGAGATGTTCAAGATCGAGAACCCCGCATCCAATATCTACAATCCTGCGGATCGGATGGACAAACCCAATCCGCTGTCGCCTCCCACGCAACCGGTCCCCCCACCCCCCCCGTCACCGCCAAAAGAAACAACGGCACCGCCTGCGGCAACGACCACGCCGCCGCCACCGCCGGAGCAGGTCAAAGAACGGCCTGTGCCGCACCAGGAACGCGCGGTCCCTCATAAACGCTACTCCTTCACCACGGTCAAAGCCTATCTGACCGCGGCGGATAAGGCCTACAAAAAACGCGACTTCCGGAGATTCCTGTCTCTGAATGAGGAAGCCCTGCACCGCATCCGCACCGGAACGCTTACTGCCACTAATAGAGCGAAACAAAAGCTGCTCAGGAATAAAGCCCTTGGCCGGGCGCTGCTGGAAAGGGATAGCCGGTGAGCCGGACCCTTTTCCGGGAACGATGATGCTCAGGCGTCAAGCCCGGCCTCACGCTTCCTAGATACTTTGACACCATTACACGGGAGATGACATGAAACAATCGCTTGGTGCAAAGACCCTGCTGTTCCCCACACCGGCACTGATGATCGGCACCTATGACAGCGCAGGCAAACCAAACCTGATGAATGCCGCGTGGGGCGGCGTCTGCTGTTCCGAACCCCCCTGCATCGCCGTATCCGTGCGCAAGGCCCGGCATACCTACGACGCCATCGTGGAGCGCAAAGCGTTCACCGTGGGGATCGCCGACGAGGCCCACATGGCCGAGGCCGACTACGTGGGGATCGCCTCGGGGCGCAATGCGGACAAGTTCGCCATCGCCGGGTTGACGGAGGTGAGGAGCGAACTGGTGGACGCCCCCTATGCGGCGGAGTTCCCGCTGGTGCTGGAGTGCCGGCTGGTGCATACCTTCGACCTGGGGATACACACCCAGTTCGTCGGCGAGATCATCGACGTGAAGGCGGACCGGGAGATAGTGGACGAAGACGGCCTGCCGGATATCCTCAAGCTGAAGCCGCTGGTGTTTGACACCGCCCACAGGGGGTATCATTCCGTCGGGCCGCTGGTGGGGAAGGCGTTTTCGGTGGGGAAGAGGTTTATGTGAGTGGTGGGGGAGTGAAGGGCAGATGAAGGGGGTAGGCAACAATTGAGTCGCCAGGGGGCAATAAGCAGCCTGACCCCTTATTGGTCCCTTTGAGTGGCCTGAACCAAAATTTGAGTGATCAGACTCTAACAAGACCAGTGGACCCGGTCGCGATGACCCTGCGCCGGGTTACCGGCCGAGCCGTTAGGTGACAAAAAATGATGGAAATACTGATCGAAATAATTGGCCAAGCTATTTTGTACGGCACCGCTGAAGTGTGTACTGCGAAAATAGCGAAAAGTATTTCCAGATCCAGAGCGCCAGAAAAAAGTAAAGTCTCACCTATATCTGCTGCGGTCATTTATGCAGTAGTCGGTTACTTTGCAGGCTTGTCTTCGCTCCTCATATTCCCAAAGTACCTGATAACAGACCCAAATATGAGGTCTATGAGTATTATTGTTCTTCCGGTACTGTTGGGATTTTTGATGAGTGTGATTGGACGGTACCTGAAGAAAAGATGCAGAGATGTTGTCCGGCTTGAAAGTTTCCCATATGGGTTTCTCTTTGCGTTCACCTTTGGCATTGCGAGAGTATTATTTGCTAAGTGACACCCAACCACGTCCTCAGACGCGGACGCCTAACGTCGCCGGTCAAGGCCGACGCCGTTGAGTAGATCAAATACTGATTGAAATGGAAATCAGGGAATGTTTGCTGTTTTGATGACCGTAATCGTCATTATGAATATTCTACTTGTAGTAACCCTAGTCAGGCTAAAAGACAAGCATGGCGATGTCTTCGTCCGTTTAGAGTTAGATAAAACAATCTTTGGATCGCCTAAACAACTCGCGCGAATTGTTGAATTCATGATAAAGCGCAAACCTGCTGAATTAAATGATCCTTTTTTGACGGGTGCTGGCTACGTTTTTGTTGCCACTCTTGTAATTACTATTCTGCTGATGTATGCGAGTTTCATTTACAAGTGAGGTTACAGATGGCACAGGTACCTATCCGCAGCTCAATTTTTACATGCCACCTAATACCTATTAAGGAGCATACTACATGATCACTGTTGAATTCCTCATTACCTCGCTCATCGTCGTACTCATTCCCGGCACGGGAGTGATTTACACCGTTTCCACCGGGATCACCCAGGGACGCAGGGCCGGCTTCTATGCCGCACTCGGCTGCACGGCGGGCATCATCCCCCACCTTCTCGCCACCATCCTCGGCCTGACCGCGCTCATGCACGCCAGCGCGCTGGCGTTCCAGACGCTCAAGTACGCCGGTGTGGCCTACCTGTTCTACATCGCCTATGCGACCTGGAAAGACACCTCCGCATTCGCCCTGGAGAACACGCCGCCGCGGAGCACGGCCCTGTCCCTGGTGGTAAAGGCCTTGCTGCTCAATATCCTCAACCCGAAACTGACCATCTTCTTCCTGGCGTTCCTGCCGCAATTCGTCAAACCCGGCTCGGGCAGCCCCTTCCTGCAACTGCTGCTTCTCAGCGGCATCTTCATGGCCATGACCTTTGCGGTGTTCCTGGTCTATGGCCTGCTGGCCCATGCGTTCCGAACTGCCGTCATAGAATCGAAGACGGTCCAGTCTTGGCTGCGCCGCAGTTTTGCCGCCGCATTTGCCGGGTTGGGCGTGCATCTGGCGTTTTCGGAAAAATAGGGTCGGAAGACGAGGGGGCTAGCGGGATTCCGGAGGATCGACCGGCTCCGGCTCTTCGAGCAGGCCCGGCTTAATGTAGTCGAAGACCTCTTTCGACCACACGGCGGACCATTTCCCCAGCGGCAGGATGATTGCGCGCAGTTCCTTGCCCCGCCGCGTCAACACATACCCATCGAGGGTCTTTTCCACCAGGTCCGCCTCGCGCAGGTCCTTGATGCGGCTATTGAGGATGGAGGGGGAGATGTCGCCGCAACGTTCCTGCAAGCTGCGGAACGTGCAGGGGCCGTTTTCCAGGTTCCACAGGATGCCCAGCGCCCAGCGGCGGCCCAAAAGGTCGAACAGGGCGTTGATCGGGGTACCGGAGAGAGATCCGCGTACCTTTTTTCCGGGGCTTGGAATGGACATGGGGAGCGGCTGTCTCCTTTTTGGGGTGGGGAAGAACGGGCACCGATCCGGGCTGCCGCGGACCGCCGGAATCGGTGCCCGGTTCCGGTTAGCGAGCCTGCGCCGCCTTGATCTCGGCGAGGGTCAGACCGCCAACCCCGATGTTGGTGCCGTCCAGTTCATTGATCAAAACCGTGAACTTTTCTGCGGGGATATTTGTGACCTCTGCGGCGGTTTTTGTCAAGTTTTTGATCAGGGCCTTCTTCCGTTCCACGTCCGTTTTTCCCATGTCAATAGTGATGACCGGCATGATGATCTCCTTGCTATGTAATTTGTAGCGCGCTATTGATTTTATAGCATGCTACTAAAAGAGAAGCAAGGCTTTTGTAAGTAATGGAATAAACCCTGCCATCCCACAGTTTTTTCACCACTTGCGGGGTAGTAGAGACTTGTATACGTGTCGATTTAGGGGTAAAGTTTCATAAAGCTCCTCTTGGCGTGGAAGGCTGGGCTCGCAAGGGCAGCGCGGAAGTTTGTTCCTCTTCAATCATCCGGGTAGTGCCTTTGGAGCGGTTATCGGGCCAGCCAATCTCATATAATCAACAAGCGATATGGTATGGCACTATTTGCCGGCTTCGATGTGGCGTCTCGGGATGTTTTCGGTCCTGGGAAGTGCGGCGTTCCCTACTGGTGCGTTCGTAGACCTTATGCTGGAGGAGGATCATTATGCGAAGAGGATGGCCGGCGGTACTGGTGCTGACACTGACGCTTGTGGTGGCGGGATGCGCCACGGTTCCCCCGAAAAAGACGCTTGCGGAGCGTAAGGCGGAACGCGCACAAGCCGCCGCCGTTGCCGCTACGAAACCCTCCCCGCCGCCGCGGATCAAAACCGTGGGAACGCCCGAGGATGCCAGAAAGCACATGCTGCGCGGGATGGCCGCCATCGAGATGGCGAAGTCGCCCGAAGAACTGGCCTTGGCCGAGGAGGAATTTCTGGCTGCCGCCGATATCTCCCCCCAGCTCGGCAGCGCCTGGTTCAATCTCGGCAAGGTGCAGACCCAACTGGGGCGGTATGACGATGCGATTGCCAGTTACCGGCAGTATCTTGCGGTTGCGCCGGGGGCGGAAGACGCTCAGAAGGTGCGCGACGAGATCGTGAAGCTTGAGTTTCGCCAGGAACAGATTGCCCGGGAGAAGGGGCGGGCGGGTTCCTGGGTCGCCTCCACCGGCGCCTGGTACGTCTTGGCCATGGAGGGCAACGGCATTGTCCTCAAGACCGACCAGCGGAGAGTGACCGAGGAGGAGGCGCACTCCACCTATACCCTGGTCGGGAGCATTCCCATTTCTCAACGCGCCCATGCCGAGCACCATCTGACGGTGCGGGGCGGCCGGCTATCGGGAACCTGGAGCCGCGGGCCCGTCACCGCCGAGAAGTGTCAGATCCCGCCGGATACCGCCGAGGTTGCCGGTGAAATAAACGAACGGGAAAAGAAGATCACCCTGCGCTATGAGGTCACCACGTTCAGTGCGTCAACCCAACTGGCGATCCTGGGGGACGATTATTGTTCGGGAGTGACGGTCACCGGCAAAAGAGGGGTCGAAGAGGTCCTCTATGGGCCGCTGGGGCCTGCCGGCCTCGGCCCCGGCGTCTCCTACAAGGGGCTGTATTCCTGGTGGGCTGGCGGTTTCTCTGTCGTCGGACAGGGATGGCAGGGGCATCTTGGCGTGCGTCTCGACCAAGAAACCGAGGCATATGAGGCGGGGCTGAGGGACGATGATGAAATACTGGCCATCGACGGGGTGCCGGTAAAGAGCCTCAACGCCGGTGAAGCGATGATGCGGCTCTACGGCCAGCCGGGCGCTCCGGTCCGTCTCGACATCCTGCGCAAGGACGTAAAGGATCCCGTCACCCTCACTATCCTGCGGATACCGAGCGTATGATGCGCCGCGCGGCGATTTGCGGGGTGGTGCTCGCTCTGGCCGCCGGTTCTGCATCGGGCTCCGGCATCCCCCAGGTCAATGGTCCCAAGATGGACTGCGAAGGGTCGGTGCAGGCCCTCGCCTACCAGGGATACAAGTGCACCTGTTCCGGCGGCCAACTGGATTGCGGCGGCAAAGCCGCAGCGAAGCCCCGCGCCTCCTCCGCTTCACAAGAGGCGCAGATGAAATCCATGATCGTCGGGGGTATCTTCCAGGGGCTTATCTCCAACATGAGCGCCCCGCATCAGGGAAGCTCCCCGGCTCTCCGGGCGCTCATGGACCAACACGATGCCTCCGTCAAGGCGGCCCGCAAGGCGGAAGAGCGGCGGCGGGCGGAGGAAGCGGAGTTCCAGGCGGAACGTGACCGGATGCTCGGGACGTACAAGGGGTTGGAGGGCACGTCCGCCCTGGGATTCAAGGAGAGCGGAGGCGGTCTGGATTTCAAGACGCTGGACGGGGAGGCGGAGGCGCAGGCCGCCGCCGCCCGGCAACCGTTCGACACCGCGGGAGGGTCCGCGAAGCCGGTGGACACCCTGACCGGCCGGGGCACCTCCTTTTTCGGCGATACGATGCCGGAAGCCGACCTGCGGCTCCTGGTGGCGCCGGAGAACGACCCGCGGGTGGTGGATCTGCGCAATGCAGTTACGTACACTGCCGGCAACCTGAAGGAGGACGGTACGAAGCCGGTTCCCCGGAAGAAAAAGCAGGCGAAGGGCGAGGGAGAGCCGATCATCGAGCCGCCCGACTGTGTCGCCCTCTCCCGGAAGCTGGACTCCTTCCTGGAACAGCGCGGCAAATTTTACAAGACAATCCTTCTGGCTCAGGATCAGGTGACCGAGTGGGAGGCCACAAACCGGGGCGCGCTGGTGAATGCAGCAAAAGACGGTATCGAATATTTTACAGGCGGCTTGCTGGAGGCCCTTGGCAACAGGGGCAAGGCTGCGGAGCGGTTGCAGGAGATCTACACCCGGAACGCCTCCAGGATGGCGGCGGAAGGTGTGGACATTCTGGCGCTGGAGGCGAAGATCCGACGGCTGCAACTCCTCTCGTCGTCGGGGAAGGCGGCGGAATTGGCAAGCCAGGTGAACGATTGGCAGACCTTTGTCAAGGACGGTATGTCGGCGCTCCTCGCGCAACTCAACTCCTCCAACGGGGAGGTGAGGGAGATCCTGGCGGACCCGAAAGTGGGGAAGTACTTTCAGGCGGAGAGCCCAGAACTTAACACGCTGCTGGATATCAGCAAGATCGCCGCGGCCAACCGGATCTTCGGCAAGTGGGTCAAAAATCAGCTTCCGATTATCGGCCTGACGGAAATTTCACTGAAGCAGCTTTACAACGGCAGCGAATGGGCCGCGAGTTTCTACCGGCTTGCAAAGGCGAACGATATCAACGGCAACGTGATGGAGAGCGCCCAAGGACTCCAGAAACACATCGACGACACACGGATCGCGCTGAAGGCGTGCCGCTAGAAGCAGAGAACGTACCACTTCCCCGGAGAAAAACGTAAATATCGCGTATCGGATGTCAATAGAGGCCATGGTGGAATGTTCCATCTTGGCCTCTCTGTAATTAATTCCTTGAAGATCGGAATGGCAAGCTACCCCTTTCGTTTTATCCCGAGCCATGGAGTGGAGTGCCGCATCGGGTGAATTCCGGCGACAGGATAGAGAAATCCGCAAGGCGGCCAATGCCGTATCTCCGGGTTTTGTTGCTGCGGTGACATGTTGGCAGGCTGTTTGCACTAATATCTTTGGTAAGTCAGAATGACAGTAATGGCCTCATAACGATGTCGGGGCGGCGATACTACCGGGATTACAGGTGAAAAGCGGATGGACGTGCAACGTGTGGTCGAAATAGAGAGTCAATATACGGGCGTCACGCCGGATGAGCGGGTGGCCATAAGTCATATTTTTGACCGCAAGGAAGATGTTTTAATGGCACCGGAACAATTTTCCGACATCTTGAAGCCCACTGGACCGATAAAATGAGCATCTCTTTGCGTAAGGCCGCTGCCATGCAGTTGGAGGCGGAATACGCCCAATTGCGCAAGCAGCAGGCCGAGGAAAAAGCCAATAAACCGAAACGGACGAGGATCGCTACGGTCGACGCGGCCGCCGCCGCGCAAACGGACACGGTCACGCTCTCCTCGACACAGGCGGAGGGCGAGACGCCCGCCAAGCCGAAACCCTCCCAGCCCGTAAGCACTGCCGAGAAATCCGCTCTGCATTCCCTGTTTTCCGTTTCCGCCTGATCCTCCCGCACTACCGGGAAGGTCCCTGCCGCAGGGAAAAAGTCTCGTCCGGCCGGGGCACGGCATAAAAAACCCGCACTGTTTCCAGTGCGGGTTTTTGTTTTCGCTGCGGCTGCGGGAGGCGGACTAGTTGGTGCGGGGGACCAGGGAGATGTTGGTGGTGGCGCCCCAGCGCTTGGTGTACCACAGGTAGTCCCGCACTGTCATCTTCTGGGCGGCGGCGTCGATGGTGACCACCTTGAAAGTGAGTTTGGACGGGTCCGTTGCCGAGAGCGAGCCCTTCATGGGGGAATCGACGCGTACCACGTTCAGACTGATGTCGTTGTCCGGCCCGGTGTAGGTGTAGGTGCCGTTGATATGGTCGTTGCCGTGGAAGTAGGCCACGATGTTCTTGTGGGTCTTCAGCCACGCCACCATGGCCCGCTGCTCGGTGGTGCTGGTGCCGGAGGTGGTGGCGCTGGCGGCAACATCCGTGACCATGTTCTCGAATTTGTCCGTGGCGTTGATGTCGTGGGTGCCGTTGGGGTTGGTCAGGTGTTTGGTCTCGATGTCCGGCTGGTCGTGGGCGAAGAGGATGACCGGGGTCGTGGCGGCCACGTTCTTGAGGTCGTTATCGATCCAGGCGCGGGCGGTGCTGTCGGGCCACATGGTGATGAACACGAAGTGGACGCCGTTGATATCCTTGGAGTAGTTAATCCTGTTGCTGAGATAGCTGGCCGCGGCGGTGGCGGCGCTGGGACTGGCTCCCACGAATGCCGCGTTCGTCAGGGCGGTGGCCGGGCTCATCATCAGGTTGTAGATCTGCACATACGAGGTCGCATCCAGCCCGGACCCGTCCGCCGCGTTCATGGGCGCCTTGTAGAAGCCGATGGCATTGGATACGTCATGGTTGCCGGGGATCAGGAACAGCGAGGACTGCCTGCCGTATTTGTTCCTCAAGGTCAGGCCGTCGATATAGTCGGCCTTGAACTGGGACCAGGAGGTGGCGGCGGTCTGGTTGCCGGTGGCGCCTTCGGAACGGTTGGCGATATCGCCGCCTTCCACGATGAAGTCCACGGGGCCGACGCTCTGGCAGGCGTTGAGCCCGCTGTCGCCGCAGGGGGTCGTGACGTCGGAGATGGTGTTCATGACGCTGACCATGGCGCCGTTGACCTGATAGCCGCTGCTGTAACCGTTAAAGAAGCCCGCCGCGGGCCGTTTGATGCCGTAGTGGGCGTCGGAGGTAAAGATCATCTGCGTCTGGGCGGCCGGTTGCGCCGAGCTGTCTCCGCCGCAGCCGGCCACCAAGCCGGAACATGCCGCGACCATCGTCAATGCTGCACACGTGAGCCCCTTTTTTACTGCATCCATGCTTGTTGCCCTCCATAATCGGTAGTGTGAAAAGATTATGGATTTATAACAAAAGCATGCAGGTTATGGGGTGCCGATGCTGAAACGACTTTGTTGCGCATTTGTTACCGGCCCGGTATCCGGGCATTGCAAATACGTTGCGGTGACCACCCCTTTATGTGGTATTGTTCCGCCCAGGAGGATTGTCCCCATGACCCTGTCCACCGGCGGCGCAACGATGGTCCGTGTCCTGCTGTTCACCCTGCTTGCCCTGGGCCTGCCGGCCGCGGCCCGGGCCGCGGAGGTCTGTACCACCCCGGCTCCGCCCCCGGTGTTCCCCCTGTTCCCCGCGGCGCCGCCATCCCCGGAGCCGGATCAGGTCCCGCCGCCCCTCGACGATTCCCCGCTGGAACAGCGCCTGCGCCAGGAAACCCAGGTGAAGAAGTCCCTGTTTTCCATCATGCCCCACAAGCCCAACTACCTGCTTCCCATGGCCTATAACACGTCGCCCAACGCCAAGGTGTACTCCGACGCGACGGGCAACGCCGAGAGCCTGGACAAGGCGGAGGTCAAGTTTCAACTGAGCATCAAGACCCCGCTCTGGGAAAACATCTTCGGCAACAACGGCACCCTCTTTGTCGCCTACAGCCAACTCGCCTTGTGGCAGGCCTACAACAGCAGGTCGTCGGCCCCGTTCCGCGAGATCAATTTCGAACCGGAGGCCTTTCTGGCCTTCACCACCAATTACACCCTGTTGGGCGTGACCAGCAAGATCATCACCGTCGGCTTCAACCACCAGTCCAACGGGCGGTCCAAGCCGCTTTCCCGCAGTTGGAACCGCATCGACGCCAACATGGTGTTCGGTTCGGACCGGACCTATGTCAACATCAGGCCGTGGTTCCGCATCCCCGAGAGCGCGGCGGACGACGACAATCCCCATATGGAGCGGTATTACGGCTACGGGGAGCTGCGCATCCTGCACAAGCTGCAACAGCACACCCTGACGCTGTTGTTGCGCAACAACCTGCGCGCCGAGGGCAACAAGGGGGCGGTGCAGGTGGATTGGAGCTTTCCGCTCCACAAGAAGCTGCGGGGGTATGTCCAGTACTTCAACGGCTATGGCGAGAGCCTGGTGGATTACAATCATTCCAACAACCGGATCGGGGTGGGCGTGATGCTGACCGACTGGCTGTGACGCTGTTTTGGGGCAGGGCGGCCCGGACGGAGGCGCGCCGTGCCCGTATCCGGGACACCATTACCGCACAGATCCTCGTTACCTCCCCTGCTGCACCTGCATGATCTTCGGCAGGTTGATCTCTATCCAATCGGCCAGCGATTCCACCTTCCGGCCGACCTCCCTGCCCATGGGCGTCAGGGTATATTCCACATGGGGCGGCACCACCGGGAAGGACACCCGGTCGATGAAGCCGTCCTTTTCCAGGCATTGCAGCGTCTGGGCCAGCATCTTCTCGCTGACCCCGCCCACCTTGCGCCGCAGGTCGCTGAAGCGGTGCGTGCCTCCCATCAGGGCCACCAGCACGAGCACGCCCCAGCGGCTGGTGACGTGTTTGAGGATCTCCCGCGAGGGGCATTCCACGGCAAAGATCTCGCCGCGCCGCAGCAGTTCCGAGAGTTTCGGGGTTTTCGATTTTGTCATGGTACTAACCTTTTTGTGCGTACTTACTAAAAGTAATTATACATGATATGGTGAAGCCATACAATACGTCAAACACCGCGGAAAGGAGTTTCATCATGATCGTCGTTACAGGAGCCACCGGACAATTGGGCCGTTTGGTCATCGCATCTCTTTTGAAGAAAGTGCCCGCAGCCGGGATCGTCGCCGCCGTGCGTAATGTGGACAAGGCCAAAGACCTTGCCGCCCTGGGCGTCCAGGTGCGCCACGCGGATTACAGCCTGCCCGAAACGTGGGACGGGGCGCTGAAGGGCGCGGACACGCTGCTGCTCATCTCATCCAACGAGATCGGCCAGCGCGCGCCCCAGCATCGCACGGTCATCGACGCCGCCAGGCGGTCGGGGGTAAAACTGCTGGCGTACACCAGCCTGCTGCGCGCCGATACCACGCCCCTGGGACTCGGGGGCGAGCATAGCGAGACCGAAGCCATGCTCCGCGAATCCGGGATTCCCTACGCGCTGCTGCGCAACGGCTGGTACACCGAGAACTACACGGCAGGCGTGCCCGCCGCGTTGCAGCTTGGCGCGGTGTACGGCTGCGCGGGCGACGGCCGCACCTCGTCCGCCGCGCGCGCCGACTATGCGGAAGCGGCGGCGGTCGTCCTGACCGCGGACAACCAGGCGGGCCGCGTCTATGAACTGGCCGGGGACACCGCCTACACCATGACGGAGCTGGCCGCGGAGATCTCGCGCCAGTCGGGCAAGACCATCGGCTATGTGAACCTGCCGGAGGCCGATTACAAGAACGCCCTGCTCAAGGCGGGATTGCCGGAAGTGGTCGCGGAATTGCTCGCCAATTCGGGTACGGGGGTTTCCAGGGGCGGGTTGTTCGACGACGGCCATCAGCTCAGCCAATTGATCGGCAGGGGCACGACACCGCTGGCAACGTCCGTCGCGGCGGCGCTGTAGGTTCGTCGAGCTGCGGGCAGGCTTACCTGCTCCCCGCGCGACTAATTTTGTATCAAAATGACACAGTCAAGGGCATCCGGGCCGGTTCCGGGTGCCTTTTTTAATGTGAAAACAAGGAGATAAAGGATTGGCAGTTTTATGTTAATTTTTTTAACACTTTGATTTTGCATTGAAATTCTATTTTGCGGGGTGTAGAAGGAGGTTGTTTCATAGTTGGTGCACAATCTACCCCCTTCACTGGACAGGAGGCTCTGATGTCGAACGCTGCACGTATCCGGATGTCCGGTATTTCCCTGTTATGCTGCCTGACGTTCCTGCTGGCGGGATGCAGCGGCGGTGGCGGCGACAGCGCTAAATCGGGCCAACTGGTCGATCCGTCGTCCACCTATACCGGCACCACCACCCAGGCCGTAGTGACGGCGACAAACGCCGAAGGGCTTGCCATGAGCGGGTTTGCCGGCACCATGATCGCCTCTGACATACATGGGGCCACAGCCAAGGCAAGCGCCGATAGCGCCGCCGAAGGCAGCGCCGGCGGTCCGACTATCTTCGAAATAACCCAGATACTCAAGCAGTCGGTGCGGCGGGTGGATGTGCCGCAGAAGGCCGCCCAACGGCATACTGCCACGCCGTCCACCGCCCCGGCCGCGAAGGTGGCCCGGAGCGTCACGTTCCAGATCCCGGGCGACAACGGCGGGACGGCCAGCTATACCCTGGACGTCAACGACGCCGACGGCAGCTTTTTCGGAACCATCAATTACCAAGGCTTCACCTCGAACGGCGTCACCATCGACGGCACCACGGATGTGCTCGGCACCCTGGACGCCAGCCGGAGTCGCTACACCCGGTTTACCCTGTCGTTCCGTTCGCTGTCGTTCCGCACCTCCTCCTCGGCCTTCACCCTGACCGGCTCGCTGTCGTGGGGCTTCGTCTACGGCACGTCAATCACCGAGACCCTCTCCATGAACATGGTCCTTGTGAGCGGCGCCAAGACGTACTGGTTCCGCAATTATGAAGTGACCACCGTCTACGGTCCCGCCAGCCTCACCCAGACCATTGCCGGGCGCTACTATGACCACAACAGCGGCTATGTGGAACTGACCACCGGGACGCCGCTCGTTGCCGTGTACAACACCAGTTGGCCCTACCAGGGAACGCTGACCTTCAGCGGCAACGGCAGCCGGTGGGTCCGCATGAGCTTCCGGAGCACCACCATGCTGTTCGAGGCGGATACCACCGGCGACGGCACGGCTGATTGGCAGACCACCGAGGCCTCCAATGCCACGCCCCCCATCAATACCCCCCCCGTGGCCAATGCCGGTCCCGACCAGAGCGTCAGCCAGTATAGCATAGTCCATCTCGACGGCAGCGCCAGCAGCGACGCGGACGGCGATCCGCTCACCTATACCTGGAGCGTTGTCAGCGGCCCCGCCTATCCGACACTGACCGGCGCCAGCACCGCCACCCCCTCCTTCGACGCCACTACCCAAGGCACCTATGTGCTGAGCCTGACGGTGTATGACGGCAGATCTTCCAGCCCGGCGGATACGGTGACCATCACCGTGACGCCTGTGACAGCCAGCGACCCGGCCTATGTGGCGCAACAGTGGCAATACGGGAGCTACGGCACGTACATCGGCCAGGCAGGGCTGTACACCGCCGACCTGGACGGCGACGGGACGCCGGAGATCATCGCCGGCGCGTCTATCAGCGGATTCGCCGGCAATTCCGCCTGGTACGTCGTCCGGAAGAACGCGAGCGGCGGGTACGACCAGGTGTGGCGCAGCCCCTTGTATGGGGTCACTATCGCCCGTATCCTGCTGGCCGATATGAACGGTGACGGCAAGGATGATGTGGTCGTCGCCATGGCGGACGGCACCGTCCATATCTACGACGGGCCGACCCTTCAGGAGATCCGCACCCTGCACATCATCACCTCGTTGAGCGATATTGCCGTGGCCGATCTGGACGGCGACGGCGCCCGGGAGATCGCCGCCAGCAACGGCAGCGGCGTGTACGTCTACGACGGCCAGACCGGCGCAGTGAAGTGGAGCGTCGCCTCGGGCGGCGGCACCTCCATCGCCGTGGGCAACGTGGATGCCGACGCAGCCCCGGAGATCGTCACCACCACTTACGGCGGCAAGGGGTACGTGCTGAACGGCCAGACCGGCGCAGTCAAATGGTCCTACGCCAACAGCTTCGGCAGCAAGGTCCGGCTGGCGGACCTGGACGGCGACGGCATGCAGGAGATCGTCGGCGCCTCTTCCTGGTACAAGATCACCATCTTCGACGCCGACCTCCAGTCGCCGGCCTGGGAGATCGCAACCAGTCAGGATATCGGCGCCGTCACGGTCGTTGATGCCGATGGAGACGGTATCCCCGAGATCGTCTACGGCGACGGCCAATGGGGCAAGGTCCATGCCGTGGATGTGCTTACCCATAGCGAAAGGTGGGCCGTCGCCAATCCCGAACACGGCGTTTCCGGCATCGCTCTGGGGGATGTGGACCTGGACGGCAAAAAGGAACTGCTGTGGGGTGCCGGGGGTGATTTCCTGTACGTAGCAGACCTGTTGACCGGTACGATCAAGTGGCAGGATCTGGATCTCTATGGTTTGAACACCGTGGCCGTGGGTGACGTGGACAACGATGGCACGGACGATATCGTTATGGTTTCCAATTCCAGCTTCAGCAGCATTAGTGGTGGAATAATCAATGTTTTCAACGCTGTGACTCATGCCCTGAAATACCAAGTGGCTCTGGGAGAGTACGACTGGATGGGAAACCACCGGGCGGTGAGCATCGGCGATGTGGATGGGGACGGCAGTGCCGAGATTGTTGTCAGTTCTTCATACACGTACGACGGCTTCGTCAGTATCTACGACGGCGCGACCGGCACCCTGAAACGTCAGAGCGCCCGATACAACGGCAGCTTTTTCTCGGCTGTCACCACGGGTGATGTGGACAATGACGGCAAGGTGGAGGTCGTTGCGGGCACGGGGATTGCCACTTCTGAGGCAACAGGCATGTACCTGATTGCTTTCGATGGCGTCACGATGCAGGAAAAATGGCGCAGTGTCGATCTGGGCGGGAGCTCGTGGGGTGTCTACAGTATAAAGGTTGCCGACCTGGATAAGGACGGCCACCCGGATATCATCCTCACCATGACCGACAAAAGCCTGATCGTCTACGACGGGGTGACCCACGTTCAGAAAAAGCTGATTACAACCCCCGCCCGGGCCCTGGAAGTGGCGGACGTGGACGGGGACGGGTTCCCCGAAGTCCTGGTCGGACGCGACAAGGGGTATATCGATGTCTACGACGGCGTAACCTTTGCTGTCAAGAAGGTCGTTTTCACCTATGGCACGACGTCGATTGACGCCCTGCGCATCGCGGATCTGAAGGGCGACGGCAACCAGGAATGGCTCGTGGCCAGCAACGGGGTGCTGTCCATTCTGGATGCCCAGGGGGGACTGAAATGGCGGAGTTCATCCCTTGGCACCAACCTGGGGAAGAACAACAGTATTGCCGTGAAGGATGTCAACGGCAACGGTCGCCAGGATATCTTCATCGGTTCCGATCCGGTGCTGTACCAGTTCGAGTAGCAAGGGCAGGGGGGCGCACCTGACGTTGCGCTCTCTTGAAACATTTTTTGTATCGAAATGATGCAATCAAGGGCATCCGGGCCGGTTCCGGGTGCCTTTTTTAATGTGAAAACAGGGGGATAAAAGGCGGGAAGGGTGCAGGGCGGCGCCATGTGATTTTTGCCGGCAGGTAATTGTATGCCGGCAATGGACAGACCAGCTTGCTTATATTATAATTTCCTCTAATTTCGTGTTGGAGAGTCGCTGCACCGAGGCTGACGGCAAGAAAGGCGCCTTCATGACAAAGAAAATCCTGGTAATTGATGATGAACAGCAGATTGTCGACCTGCTCGTGCTGGAGCTTACGTCACGCGGATATCAGGTGGAAACGGCCAACGACGGCAGGGCGGGGTGCGAAAAAGCCCGGAAATTCTTGCCGGACATTATTCTGCTGGACGTAATGATGCCGGGCTGGAACGGTTTTGACACGGCCAACGCGTTAAGCACCTATACGGAAACCTATGACATCCCCATTGTCTTTATTACGGCGCAAACCGGGGATAGCGCTGCCGGACAGTACTTGGGCAAAAGCCGCTATAGTTACTTGTTCAAGCCATTCAGTTTTAGCGAGTTGCACGCCATACTGACGAATGTTTACGGGGTATGATTCCTATGTCGAATATACCGAAACTTGTCAAAGACATCCTGAGTTCCCAGCCTGTTGTGATCCCTGTCTTCAATAGGATAGCGCTACAGTTGCACCAAAAGATGAAGGAACAGACGTATGAGATAAACGATATAGTCGATCTGATCCATGAAGACCAGGCATTGGCGTCCGAAATGCTCAGATATGCCAACAGCGCGTATAATTCAGGTAAAATGCCGATTACTACGATCAGGAACGCCGTAATCAGGCTCGGATCGCAACAGATAGTAAACCTGGCTTTTGCTGCCAGCTTGGCAACGACAAGATCGAATAACCAAAACATCAACACCTATATGACAAATCTGTGGCGGCATTGTTATGCCGTAGCAAATGCGAGCGCCGCTTTGGCATTCAAGATAAGGCATGACAAGAATATGCCGGAACTGGACCCCGATGAAGTGTACCTGGCCGGGTTGTTACACGACATCGGCAAGCTCTATCTCCTGAAAGTAATCGACTGGCTGATTACAACCGATATGCTCCGTCCCGGCAATGCCATAATAGATGAAATGCTTGATGAACTTAACATTGAACAGGGTTTGAGGGTGATGGCCAGCCTTAATTTGCCGGATATATATGCAAATGCCATAGAAAGGCTGTGCATCGATGATTGGCAATGCGGTTCAAACGATTATCTGGTCGCTGCCGTCAGGTTGTCGAGTAAAGTGCATGAATCCATGGAGCGGGGAATCCTGTCGGCCGATGCGGCGGATGATAGCGCGGCGGTCAATGATTTCAAGGCGGAAATGGAGCTGCTGGAGGTCGATGACAGCGGCTATTTGTGCAGTTTAATCGGGGGCATCGACGACGGTGGTTACCTGGAAACGGCTCCGGGCGGGACCGGGTAGGAATGCATCCGTAAAACTTTTTTCGTATCGAAATGACACAACAGAAGGCATCCGGGCAGGTTTCGGGTGCCTTTTTTTATGTGAAAACAGGGGGATAGGGGATGGGCGGTTTTATGTTAATTTTATTAACACTTTGATTTTGCGTTGAAATTGGGTTTTTGGGGGTGTAGAAGGGGAGGGCTGGAACGTGGGTGACGCTTGCTGGTTTTGGTGAGAACGGAGCCCTAAAACTCAGGACTTTTCAGGAAAAGGGGATGATCCGCATGAAGTTGCTGTCCGTAATGATTGCCGCCGTTGTTGCCGCCATGTCCGCCACCGCAGCCTTTGCCTCCGATACCGGGCCGTACGTCAGCGTCGGCGCCGGCGTATTCGTGGTGCCGGACTCCGAGGTACATGACTCGTCGGGGAGCTATCAGCTCTCCTACGATACCGGCTATTCGGTCAGTGGCGCAGTGGGCTATGCCTTTGACAACAATCTCCGTACCGAGCTTGAGGTGGCCTATCGGCATGCGGACACGAATGCTCTCAAGATGGGCGGCGATAGCGTGCATTATCTGAGCGATATCACGTCCGTGTCGGTCCTGACCAATCTCTTCTACGACGTGAAGCTGCCCCACGGCGTGACGCCTTATCTCGGCGGGGGCCTCGGAGTCGCTTTCATGGATACGAAACAAGACAATCTCTATATCGTGGATAACCGTAATACGTCGAATCTCAATGCCGGTACCTCGGATACAGTGCTGGCGTATCAGCTCGGTTGCGGGATTGCCTATGCCGTGACCCCGAGAATAAGCCTGGATGCCGGGTACCGTTATTTTGCAACCGATGATGTTGCCGTGAACACCTATTCGGCTGGAAAACAGGAATTTGCGACCCATATCGGCCAGATGGCGATACGTTACCGGTTTTGAGCCCTGTTTAGGGATTGACTAGAGGGATTGAACATGAAACTCGCGAAGAGAGAGCGCAACAACTGTGGGCGATTCTTGTTCTTGCAGCGCGTAATCGCCAAATCCTCACGTATGATTTGATTGCCAAGGCAACAGGTATGATGACGCCGGGCATTGGTGACATATTGAGGCCGATTCAACAGTATTGTATTGAGAACAAGCTTCCCGCGCTTACGTCATTAGTGGTCAATGGGCAAACAGTATATTCAAGGGACATGATACCCAACCCTCAAGGCGGCCAATCGGCCGCCTTTTTTGTTTCCCGAAACCGGATGTAAGAAAAAAAATCGACTCTCTCCCACCAACCCCGACGTTTTTGGGGAAAGACATGGGGGTTGCGGCATGGACGCAATCTCCGTTTTTTGTTTTGATGGCATTACAAAAACACAACACGTCACGGGAGGCCCATATGTGCGGAGGAGGAGCGCCCAGCGCGCCGGTGGTGACGCCGGCGCCGGAGGAACAGGATGCCGGGGTGGTGGCGGCCAGGGATTCGGAACGCCTGCGCCGGAGGATGGCGGCCAGCAATACGATCCTGACCGGAGCGCAGGGGGTGACGGCACAGGCCCCCACGGTCAGCAAGACACTCTTGGGGCAGTAGACGTAAAAACCAGAGGCAAAATCGACATCCGCCACAGAGACACGGAGACACAGAGAAAGGCGAAAGACTTTTTGGGGTAAAACCATAATCAGGAATCGTTGTTGCTTTTTGTATGTCTTGTTTCTGGTTTCCTCTGTGTCTCCGTGTCTCTGTGGCGGGGTGGTTCTATTCTTTCGGTTGTTAATCAAGCACCGTCGCGACGACAGGAGCGCATTTCCATGGCAGAAGAATCGGTACGCGAGCAGGTCGCCCGCAGGCTGGGAGAGCTGAAACAGGAGCGGAGTTCCTTTATCCCCCATTGGCGGGAGCTCACTGATTTCCTCTCCCCCCGCACGGGCCGCTATCTGGTCATCGACCGCAACAAGGGGGTCAAGGCCAACGACAAGATCGTCAATTCCTGCGCCACCACGGCCCTGCGCACGCTCAAGTCCGGCATGCACGCCGGCATGACCTCCCAGGCCCGCCCCTGGTTCCGCCTGACCACGGACAACGTGGACCTGATGGCCTCCACCGCGGTCAAGGAATGGCTCTTCGCCGTGGAGAACAGGATGCGCATCGTGTTCTCCCGCTCCAACTTCTACAACGTCATGCCCCAGATCTACGGCGCGGCGGCGGGCCACGGCACGGCGGCCCTGGCGATCCTGGAGGACGACGAGACCGTGATCCGCTGTTTTCCCTTCCCGGTGGGGTCGTTTATGATCGCCCTCTCCGACAAGCTCCGCTGCGACACCCTGTATCGCGAATTCCCCATGACCGTGCGCCAGGTGGTGCAGCAGTTTGGCCTGGATAACGTCTCCCAGACCATAAAAACCTTGTGGGACCGTGGCTCCTGCGAGCAGCCGGTGGAGATCGTCCACGCCATCGAGCCGAACCGGGGGCGCGACGGCTCCAAAATGAACGCCAAGGACAAGCCGTTTCGCTCCGTGTACTACGAGGCGGGGGGGAGCGGCGACACGTTGCTGCGGGAGTCGGGCTTCGACGAGTTCCCGGTGATGGCGCCCCGCTGGGACGTGGAGGGGGACGATGTGTATGGCTATTCCCCCGGCATGGACGCCCTGGGGCTGGTGAAGGGGCTGCAATTCTGCGAGCGGCGCAAGGCCGAGGCGTTGGATAAGCTGGTGCGGCCCCCCATGCTGGCCGATGCGTCGTTGCGCACCCAGCGCACCTCCATTTTGCCGGGGGATGTGACCTATATCGATAATCTGGCGGCTCAACAGCATGCGGGCCTGCGCCCGGCCTACCAGTTCAATCCCAACATCAACGAGATCCGCGCCGACATCGAGGCCATCAAGCGGGAGATCCGCACGATCTTCTTTGAAGACCTGATGCAGATGTTCGCCCTGTCCGACTCCTCCAACGTGACGGCCCGGGAGGTGGAGGAGCGCCACCAGGAAAAACTGCTGGTGCTGGGCCCCACCATGGAGCGCTTCGGCGAGGAGTTGTACGACCCGGCCATCGACCGGACCTTCGCCATCATGCTGCGCAAGGGGTTGATCCCCCAGCCGCCCCAGGAGTTGCAGGGGCAGGCGCTGAAGATCGAATACATCAGCGTTATGGCCCAGGCTCAGAAACTGATCGGCACGGCCAACATGGAACGGGTGGCGGGGTACATCGGCAACCTGGCCCGGATGGACGCAAACGCCGTGGACAAGCTGAACATCGACGCGGCCATCGACGAATACGCCAGCATGCACGGGGTGCCGCCCAACGTGATCAATTCCGCCGACGCGGTGAAGGGGCTGCGCGCCCAAAAGGCCAGAGCCGGGCAGGCGCAGCAGATGGCCGCCGCGACCCCGGCCATGGTGGATGCGGCGCAGGCGGCCAAGACCCTGAGCGAGACCAGCGTGGGGGACACCAACGCCCTGGCCCGCCTGTTGGGGACGGCCTGACATGGCGCGGCCCAGCGCAAGAAAACAGGAATTATTGGACTTGGACAGCCTCATGTCCCTCCCGGCGGGGCGGCGCTTTCTCTGGCGGCTCCTCACCCAAAGCGGGGTGTTCCGCTCGTCCTTCTCGCCGGACCCGTTGGTAATGGCCATGAACGAAGGGCAGCGCAACGTGGGCCTGCGGGTGGTGGGGGCAATCATGGCCGCCTGCCCGGAGAAGTATCTGGACATGATGCGTCTCGCCAAGGGACTCAGAGAACGGGAGGATGAAGATGCACACCACATGGCTTAGAAGGATTCTGTTGTTCCCGCTGTTCCTGCTCATGGGGGCGGCGGGGGAGGGCGACGCCCCGCCTGAAGGCGAACCGGCCACCGTCGGGGGAGTGGCGGCGGAAGAGGCCCCGGAGGCGCACGAGGCGGAAGCCCCGGCGGAGGCGGACCCGGAAGGGATCGGCGCGCCGGAGGAGTACGGGGAGTTCGCCGTCCCGGAGGGGGACGAGGTGGTGGCCCAGGCGCTGGAGGCCTTCAAGCCCATAGCGAAGGAGCTGGACCTGCCCCAGGCGAAGGCGCAACTCCTCTTCGACCGGCTTTTGACCCAGGTGCACCCCCTGGTGGAGGCGCGGCGTCTGGAGGCCTGGAACGGTATCGTAACGGGGTGGGCCGAGGCGGCCAAAGCGGACCAGGAGATCGGCGGCAAGCGGTTCGCCCGCAACGTGGAGGTGGCCCAGCGGGCGCTCAACACCTTCGGCACCCCCGAGCTCACGGCTACCCTCAACCGCTTCGGCCTGGGCAATCACCCGGAGATGATCCGCCTGATGGTGCGCCTGGGGAACGCCATGCGCGAGGACAGCATCGTGCTGCCCGGCAGCAAGCCCGGCGGCGGCAAAAAGAGCATCGAGGACCGGCTGTACGGCGGCGGGGAAAAGTAACGAGAGGGTGAGGTAGTCGTGGCCATTGCACTGGTAGCGGGTTCAAAAAACAGAAGCGACGCCGCCTGGGGTAATACGTACCACTCATCGGTCTCCTGCGCTTTTTCGGCAAATGTGTCCGCCGGTAATCTCCTGGTCGCCTGTATCGACCATGGGGACGGCAACTCCAATTCCCTGTCCGGGGTCACCGACAGCCTGGGTCAGACCTGGACCAAGGCAACCGAATATTGGGATGCGACATTACGGCAAGGCACGGCAATTTATTACAAATACAACACCCTGGGCGGAAGCAACACGGTATCCGCCAACTTCTCAGGGTCCACCGCAAACTGGATAACGCTCCAGGTTTGCGAGTTTTCCGGGGTGTTGAATACCGGTGATCCCCTAGACCAGAAAACATCCGTCAAGGTTTCGGGTAGTGCAACGCCTTCCGTCGGACCGATCACTCCCGCCCAGAATGGCGAATTATTGGTTGCGATGTGCGGGGATATCGACGGCGATTCTTCATCGCTCGTCATAAACTCACCCTTTTCGGAGATAGGCCGCTTAGCCGGCGCCGACACGTGCGGGTATTACGTACCGGCAACCGCTGCCGCCATTTCGGCGGGATTTACGGCCAATGTATCGGTAACGGCGGCCGATCTGTGTATGGCATCGTTCAAGCCAAGTGCGGGCGGTGGTGGCGGCACCACCTACAACCAATCCGTCGCCGGTTCTTTTCCGGCGCCTTCCGGTTCTCCGGCAAAGCGCGTGTTCAAAGTTTTGGCCGGATCGGCTCCGGCCCCAGGCGGAGTTATTGCCCGTAAAACCAATAAGGGCGTTACAGGGGGCCTCCCGGCACCTGGTGGGGCATTCGCTTCCAGGTCGGTGGGGAAGGGTGTGGCCGGAGTCCTCCCCTCACCCGCTGGCGCCGCTTCGAGTAATGGAGCGTTCGGCGAGACCCTTGCCGGCAATTTCCCGGCGCCATCCGGCTCTATCAACAAACAGACAGGCAAGCAACTGGCCGGGGCCGTACCTGCGGCCGGCGGAACGGCGGTAAAGCAGTCATTCAAGGCGCTGACCGGGAATATGCCGTCGGCCGGCGGCAACTTGGGACATGGGGCGATTCTGCATCAATCTATTGCCGGCATCATGGGGACCATCAGCGGGGCGGTATCGGCCGTGGTGAACCCGCTGGCGGCGGCAGCCAAGAGCCTGCGCAAAATCATCGGCTCGGGCTTCAAGAAGATCATCGGAGGGTAAGGGTATGAAACTGTTTGGCAAAGAATGGCGGGACAAGGAAGGCAGGATGATCGACGGGCTGTTTACCCGGTTCCGTCGCTGGTGGCTCGGTCGCCGGCTCCGCACGGGGAAGGTGCCCCGCGGGCGCGCCATTTCCGGCGCCGAAGCTATCGACGCCCTGGTGTCCAGTTATCGCGGCGTCATGGGCGAGATCTGGGGCGTGCTCTCCTGCCGGGTCCGGCGGAGCGGGACGGGCCAATGGGAGGATCACGGCTGCATCAGTGTGCAGAAGATCACCACGGGCTTCCGGGACCGCATGGTGTCGGCGCTCCAGAACTCCACGACCTATCCCCTGGACGTGTTCAGGTACCACGCCTGCGGCACCGGCGCCACGGCCGAGGCCAATACGGACTCCGCCCTGGTCTCGGAGGTGGGGAGCCGGGTGGCGGGAACCCAGACCAACAACGGCAACAACATCTACCGCACCGTGGCCACCATCACGCCGGGGGCCGCCTACGCCGTCACCGAGCACGGCATCCTGTCGGCGGCCACGGGGGGCATCCTCATGGACCGCTCCGTATTCGCGGCCATCAACGTAGGGGCCGGCGACAGCATCCAGTTCACCTACGACTGCACCTTCAACGCCGAGGCCTGAGCCATGAACGAGCGCAACCAATGCACGGGCGTACTCACGGCCAGCGGCCCGATCACGGCGCTGCCGGCCAAGCTGGTGGGATGGACCGCGCGGGTCACCGCCGACGCCACGATCCAGGTCTTCCAGGGGAGCGTGGAGGGGACGGACGCCGACGTGGTGTCCGAGCTGGACATCCCGGCCACGGAGAAGAGCGGCGGGGTGATGGGGCTCAACGTGGCTTCTCCCAACGGTTTTTATCTGAAGATCGCAGGTTCGGCAAGGGTGTCGCTGTATTTTCGGAAGACGGTTACCGGAGGGTGAGGTTTTGGTTTTAAGGGGGTCCGGTTTATAGGAGGTATAGGACCAATGGGACTTATGGGTCATGGGACTCATGAGACTTAAATCCCATAAGTCCCATTTGTCCCATAAGTCCCAGAAAATAGTCAGAAAAGCAACCAATCTGCACCACCATTCCTCAAAATGAAAGGACCAACCATGGCAACAATCGGCAACAAAGGTTCAACCCTCATCGACGTGGCCAACAGCCTCGATCCCGACGGCAAGGTGGCCGCCGTCGCGGAACTTCTCAACCAGACCAACTCGGTTCTGGAGGACATGCCCTTCAAGGAATCCAACCTGGAGACCGGGCACCGCTCCGTGATCCGCACCGGCCTTCCCTCGGCCACCTGGCGCAAGCTGTACGAAGGGGTGCAGCCGTCCAAATCCACCCGCACCCCGGTGGTGGATACCTGCGGCATGCTGGAGGCCAGGAACCACGTGGACAAGGACGTGGCAGAGTTGAACGGCAACACCGCCGCCTTCCGCCTCTCGGAAGGGGTCGCCGAGGTGGAGGCCATGAACCAGACCATGGCCCAGACCCTGTTCTACGGCGATTCGTCCCTGAACCCGGAGCGCTTCAACGGCCTCACCACCCGCTACAACACCCTCTCCGCCTCGGTGCCGGTCTCCCAGAACGTCATCAGCGGCGGCGGCGCCGGCAGCGACAACACCTCCATCTGGCTGGTGGTGTGGGGCGAGAACTCCATCTTCGGCATCTACCCCAAGGGGAGCAAGGCCGGGCTCCAGCACGACGACCTGGGGCTCCAGGACGTGACCGACGCCAACGGCGGCTTCTACCGGGCCTACAAGGACTGGTGGCAGTGGAAGAACGGCCTGGTGGTCAAGGACTGGCGCTATGCCGTGCGCATCTGCAACGTGGACGTGTCCAACCTGGTCACCGAATCCTCGGCCGCCGACGTGATCAAGCTGATGATCAAGGCGACCCACCGCATCCCGTTTTTGACCATGGGCCGGCCGGTGTTCTACGCCAACCGCACCGTGCGGGAGATGCTGGACATCCAGGCCCTGGCCAAGTCGTCCAACGTCCTGGCCATCCGGGAGGCGGCGGAACAGTTCAAGACCACCTTCATGGGCATCCCTATCAAGACCTGCGACCAGTTGTCGCTCTCCGAGGCTGCGGTGGCGTAACCGGAGAAAGCAGAAGGACCAACATCCGCCACAGAGGCACAGAGGTTCACAGAGAAAGGCAAAAACATTTTTAGGTAAAACCATCATCAATAGTCGTTGATTTTGTGTGCCTTACTTCTGGTTTTCTCTGTGGCTCTGTGTCTCTGTGGCAGATTTTCATTTTCCCGAAAGGAGCTTCACATGATTCTCGACAAGACCCTTGAACTCAGCCTGGCCCAGGCCGTGACCGCCACTGCCCTGTCCACCAATGTCATCGACATGGCCTCGGCCCGCAATATCGGCGGCGGGGAGGGCCTGTTCCTCTACATCCGGGTCGGCGCGGCCGCTGCCGCCGCCGGGGCCGCCACGGTCAATTTCCAGCTCCAGACCGACAGCAGTCCCGCCATGGGCGCGGCCGTCACCGTGCTGGATTCCGGCGCCATCCCCAAGGCCGCCCTGGCGGCCAACACCGCCCTGAAGTTCCGGCTCCCCTCGGCGGCCTTCAAGCAGTTCCTGGCCCTGAACTACCAGGTCGCCACCGGGCCGCTCACCGCCGGGGATTTCTCGGCCTGGATCTGTTCGGACGTGCCGGACAACACCCAGTATTCCGGCGGCTACGTCGTCGGCTAGGTTTTCATGGGACTTATGGGACTTATAGGACTTATGGGTCTCATAAGTCTCATAAGTCCTATTTGTCCCATAGGTCCCATAGAGCCTTTAAAGGAGCCCCCATGCACGACATACAGCTCAACACCGCCACCAGCATCATGGTGCGCATGATCGATTCCATGGATCATGTCTCAGGCCTGACCGGCCTGGCCCCGGAGGTCTCCGTCTCCAAAAACGGCGGCGGCTTCGCGGCCATCTCCCCGGTGGTCACGGAACGGGGCCTGGGCTGGTACAACATCGACCTGGCGGCGGCCGACTGCGACACCCCGGGGGAGTTGGTGGTCATGGCCCAGGCCGTTGGCGCCGATCCGGGCATCAGCATCCTCTACGTGGTGGAATACCTCTCCGCCAGCATCTCCGAGGTGTCGATCTGCAACATGGCCCTGGCGCGCTGCGGGGTGACCCTGTTCATGGAGTCAGCGACGGAGGCGAGCCAGCAGGCGAGCGTGTGCAACCTGTTCTACGTGCCGGTGCGGGACCGGGTCCTCCAGGCCTGGCCCTGGCAGTTCGCCCGCAAATATGTCCTGCTGCAGGAGTTGGGTTCGCCCCCCTCCTGCTGGCAGTACCGCTACCACTACCCGTCCGACTGTCTGAAGGTGCGGCGGCTCGTGCGGGCCGGGGAGCGCGGGCAGGCCGTGGGGGCGCCGGTCCCCTTCGAGATCGGGGAGGCGGAGGCGAGTGCGGCCCGCGCCATCCTCACCGACCTGCCGGGCGCCGAGGCGGAGTACACCGCCCGGATCACCGACGTCGCCCTGTTTCCGCCCTCCTTTGCCTCGGCCCTGGCGTGGGCCCTGGCGGCGGAGATCGCCATCCCCCTGACCACAGACCTGAACCGGGCGCAATTGGCCCAGAGGATGTACGCCCAGGCCCTGCTGGAGGCGGGGGCCGACGCCCTGAACGAGGGGCGGACCGGGGACGAAGCGGAGAGCGATTTCATCAAGGCGAGGAGGTAGGCCATGGGAACCGGTATCCCCCAAACCACCTTTACCGCCGGAGAGCTGGCCCCGTCCCTGTACGGGCGCGTGGACCTGGCCCGCTACCTGACCGGGCTCAAGACCTGCCGCAACTTCCTGGTCATGCAGTACGGAGGCGTGGCCAACCGCCCCGGCACCCGCATGCTGGCCGAGGTCCGGGACAGTTCCAAACGCTCCCGGCTGATCCCCTTCCAGTTCTCCACCACCCAGAGCTATGTGCTGGAGTTCGGGGACCGCTGCATCCGCGTCTTCATGGGGGACAGCGGCGCCCAGGTGGTCTACCCGGCCGGAGCGGCGAACGAAGGGCAGCCGGTGGAGATCGCCGCCCCCTGGGGCGAGGCCGACTTGCCGCTCCTCAAGTACACCCAGTCGGCGGATGTGCTGACCCTGTGCCATCCCGAGTACAAGCCTCGCCAGTTGTCGCGGCTGAGCCACTACGCCTGGACCCTGGAGGAGTTCGCCAACGTCAACGGCCCCTTCGAGGACATCAACGTGGACGACTCCGTCACGCTCTATGTGTCGGCCGCCACCGGCAGCATCAAACTGACCGCCTCGGCCGACCTGTTCACGGCGGCCAACACGGGGCAGCTCCTGTATATCGAGCAGGCCCCCACGGAGTTCATCAAGAAGTGGGAGGTGCAGAAGGCCTACGGACTGAACGAGGTGATCCGGGCCGGAAGCAACTACTACAAATGCGTGGCCGCCGGCACCTCCGGCACCGTCAAACCCTCCACCCTGGAGGGGATCGAGTACGACGGCAGCCCCGGCGCGGGGTGGCAGTACCAGCACTCAGGCTTCGGCATCGTCAGGATCACCGGGGTGACCTCGGCCACCGTAGCCACCGCCACGGTGGTCAAGCAGCTGCCCAGCCAGATCGTGACCACCACCCTGACCAAGGCCGTGACCTCCGTGACCCTGGCGACCGGCTCCGGGTCGGACCACCTGGACGTGGGCTGCGCCAACCACGGCTTCGCCAACGCCGACACCATCACCGTATCCGGGGTCACGGGCATACCGGAAGCCAACGGCACCTTCCAGATCACCGTGGTGAACGGCAACACCTTCACCATCCCGGACACCACCACCACGGGGAGCTACAGCGGCGGCGGCACGGCGGTCAAGGCGCTGACGGCGGTGCCCACCTACAAGTGGGCCTTCGAGGCGTGGAGCGGCGACAACGGCTATCCCGGCGCCACCGCCTACTACCAGCAGCGCCAGATCTTCGCCGGCAGCGGCGGCAGGCCCCAGACCCTGTGGGGGAGCCGGACCCAGGGGTACAAGGATTTCGGGGCCGGGGTGCCGATCCTGGACGACGACGCCTTTTCCTTCACCATCGCCAGCCGCCAGGTGAACGAGATCCGCCACATCGTGGAGTTGACCGAACTGTTGCTCATGACCTCCGACGGGGTCTGGACCCTCAAGGGGTCCCAGGACGGGGTGCTGACCCCGGCCAGCGCCAACACCAAGCGCCAGGGGGCCTACGGCTCGTCCCACGTCCCGCCCGTGGCCATCGGCCCCAGCGCCCTGTACGTGCAGACCGGCGGCTCCCAGATCCGGGGCATCGGCTATTCCTTCCAGGACGACGCCTATATCGGCAAGGATCTGACCGTCATGTCGGCCCACCTCTTCCGGGGCAAAGAGGTGCGGGAGTGGGCCTACCAGTGCCTTCCCTTCTCCTGCGTCTGGGTGGTGCAGGACGACGGCAGCCTGCTGGGCTTCACCTATATGCAGGAGCAGGAGATCGCGGGGTGGCACCGCCACGATTCCGGCAACGGCGTCTTCGAGTCGGTCTGCTCCGTGGCCGGGGGGGCGGAGGATTCGGTGTTCTTCATCGTGCGCCGCACCGTGGGCGGGGTCGCCAAACGCTACATCGAGAAACTGGCCACCCGGACCTTCGGGGGGATCGAGGACGCCTTTTTCGTGGATTCCGGCCTGAGCTACGACGGCCGCAATTCATCCGCAACCACCCTGACCATCTCCGGCGGGGTAGGGTGGAACGAAACGGAAAGCCTGTCGCTCACCGCATCGACGGCGCTCTTCACCGCCGGGGACGTGGGGGACAAGGTTTCCTTCACCTGGCAGGATACGGTGTACAAACTGACGATCACCGCCCTCACCGGTCCCAACCTGGTGTCGGTGGCGCCGGACCGCACCATCCCCGCCCCGTTCCGGGCTACGCCCTTCACGTCGTGGTCCCTGGAGCGCAACGTGTTCGCCGGGCTTTCGCACCTGGAGGGGGAGACGGTCGCCATCCTGGCCGACGGCAACGTGCACGCCCCGCGCACGGTCCGCATGGGCGGCGTCACCCTGGATTACCACGCCGCGGTGGTGCACGCGGGGCTCCCTATAACCGCCGAGGTCGCCACCCTCAACCTCACGGTGCCGGGGCAGAACATCCTGGACAACAAGAAACTCATCACCAAGGTATCCCTCATCTGCGAGGCCTCCCGCGGGATCATGGTCGGCCCGGATGCGGCCCACCTGCGGGAGCACAAGGGCACGGTCCCCCTGGACGGGAAGGCCGCCCCCGCCGCCACCGGCACCTTCGAGGTGCTGATCCCGGCGGCCTGGGACAAGAACGGCACCATCACGGTGCGCCAGGCCGACCCGTTGCCCCTCGCCATCCTGGCGTTGATACCCGATGTCGTCATAGGGGGGAGTTGATGGAGCTACCGGCGGAAGTGTGGGAGATCGTCAAGATCTGTCTCAGCGTGGGCGGCGGGTACGTGCTGTTCAAGATCGACCGGAATCAGTCGGAACTGTTTTCCCGGTTGCGGGAAATCGAAACGAGTTTCGCCAAATTGCAGGGGAGGTGCGATGCGACCCATGTCAAAGCCAAAGCCTGAGATCGTCCCGGCCACAGACGGCCATATTCCGACCATAGCGGCCCACGTGCGCGACGCCGACCGGGCGGAGCTGTGGGGGGTCGGCTGCGTGACCCCCCTGGAGTGCCTGCGCTACGGCCTGGAGTATTCGAGGATGGCCCGGACCGGTCTCATGGACGGGGTGCCGGTCTGCATGTTCGGCGTGGTGCCGTCGTCCATCCTGGGCAACGTGGGGCGACCCTGGATGGTGGGGACGCACCACCTGGACGTGCATCCCTTCGTGTTCCTCCGCCGCTGCCGCGGGTGCGTCGCGGAGATGCGGGAGGGCTTCGAGCGGCTTGAGAATTATGTGGATGCGCGGAACCGGCGGGCGATCCAGTGGCTGACCTGGCTCGGGTTCGAGATAGACCCGGCGGCTGAAAAGCTCGGGCCGTTCGGGCTGCCGTTCTTTCGCTTCGGCATGGGGGGGTGCGATGATTATCAAGGCTAGTAGCGAACATATCGACATACTGACGAATGTGGCCGCCGATGTCCTGGCCGACCTGCCCAACTATGCGGGGGTGGAGTTCGACCGGGAGCACACGCGGCGCATGTTGGGGATCTATCTGGACCTGCCCGGCCTGGGCTGTTTCTTCGAGGCGGTGGACGGGGAGGTGGTCGGGCTGTTCATGGGCATGATCCACCCCCAATGGTTCACGCCCACTCTGGAGATGTCCGAGCTGATGTTCTGGGTCCGCGCCGATTACCGCGCCACCCCCCTGGCCCGGCAGCTCATGCGGGCCATGGAGACGTGGGCCGTGCCCAGGGGGGCCAGGAAACTCCTGGTCGCAGCGGCCTCCGGCTACGAAACGGCCAGGGTGGAAAAATTTTACAACCGCATGGGCTACAGGACCTGTGCGCTGATTACCTGCAAGGAGGCGTGACATGGCATCTATATCGGCCACAACGGCGGCAATCGTGGCGGCGGTGGCCACGGCGGCCTCCACGGCCACGGCGGCGTACAGTTCGGTCGCAGCCGGGGAGAACGCCAAAGAGGTTGCAGACTACAACGCCAAGGTGGCGGAGAACGCGGCCCGTGACGCCAACGAGCGGGGCGCGATAGCCGCTGCCGAGCAGCGTACCAAGGCGCGTCAGGTGATCGCCCGCCAGAACGCGGCCATGTCGGCGGGAGGGGTGGACGCCTCCACCGGCACCCCCCTGGACCTCCAGACCGAAACGGCCGGCGTCGGCGAGCTGGACGCCCTCAGGGTCGTCAACAACGCCCAGCGCCAGGCGGCGGGCTACAAGGCCCAGGCCGGGCTGGAGCAGTTCCGGGGAAACGCGGCCCGGACCGCCGGATATTTCGGCGCGGCGGGTTCGATCCTGGGCGGGGTGGGGAGCGCGGGGTATTACGGATCGAAGATGCAGTAATACCTGGAGGACCCTCTGGGACCTATAGGACCCAGGGGGTGGTTAAGGATTGTATGTGAAATGGGTCGCCACCAGAGAGCAGGAAAGGAGTGAAACCATGAACGACACCAGCCTTGCGGAACGCCTCTACGGAGCGACCGTGCCGACGGCCCCGGATGAGGGGAACGCCTCGATCCTGGGCGAGGCCGCGGTGGAGAAACCGCCCGTGGCGTCGCACGATGACGATACCGGCCGGATGACCGGTGCTGCGGACCGGGCCGACGCCCTGTTCCCCGAGGGGGGCGACGTGCCGGACAGCTTCGAGCCCATCGTCAACCCGGCCCTGGAGCCGCTGGCCCGTGAGGCCCGCATGAACGGGGACCATGAAGAGGCCCGGGCAATCGACCGCGCCATGAGGGAGTTGGGCAGCGTCTTCGGCGAGTACGCCGTGGGAGGGCAGCACGCCGCCGAAGTCATGGCCGAGGCGGGCGGCTTCCTGTGCCGGCAAAAGCCGGATGAGGCGATCCTCCGGGAACGGGCGGACACGGAGACCGCTCTCCGGGCGCGGTACGGCGCCGATTACGACGGGAACATCGCCGGGGCCCGGCGGGTGGTGGCCGAGATGGGCGCGCGGGTCCCCAACCTGCTGGACGCCCTGGGCCGGAGCGGCCTGGGCAATTCCCGAAAGGTCGTGGAGGCGGCCGTGGCTGCGGCCCGGCGCAAGGGGTACCTCCCATGATCTCCCTTCCCGAGGCTGCCCGTTGTTTCCCCTTCACCCCGGTGGCGCCGGAGGACGCGCCGCTTTCGGTCATGCGCTGCCACCCCGCCCCGGAAGGACGGCATGACCGCGACTACGACCCCTTCAGGGGGCATGGACAGGGTCTTACGGCGGGCGGTGCGCCGGAGACCGGGAGGGTAACCTGATGCAGGTGCCGAGATACGATAATCCCACGGTCCCCATCGGGCCGGTGGCCACTCCCCAGGCAACGCCGCTGGGGGCCGAGGCGTATGGGGCCGGGCTGACGAGGGGGATGGAGGCGCTCTCCCGGTCGGCATGGGATCTGGCCGACGGGATGCGGCGCACGGTGGACCAGAACTTCAGGATCGATGTCGCGTCGGATGCGCTGAGGACGAAGAACGATCTGCTGCTGGGCGACGACGGGGCACTGAAGACGCAAGGCACCGCCGCCCGCGACGTGGAGACCGGGGACGGCGGCAGGGTGCCGCTCGTGGATCATGTCCTCGGCAGCTATCGGGCCAAGAGGGACGAATGGCTGGAAAAGGCGGCCACGGAGAGCCAGAAACGGATCGTGGGGCAGGTATTCGACGAACATCTGCCCGACCTGGAATACCGGGTCATGAGCCATTCGGCCGCCCAGGAGGTGCAGGCCGCGGAGCAGAAGATGGCGGCGTTCACGGCGCAGCAATACGGGTTTGTGGCGGACAACCCCACCATGGACTCCATCCGGGAGGCCGCAAAGAACATACGCGGGGTGCTCGCCACGGACCCGACGTACCAGGGCATGGAGGAGACGGCGCAACGGGAATACGTCAAGGCCGTGGTGTCCCGGCTCCACGCCACGGCCATCAGGTCGTTATTGACGCAGGCCGGGACCGCCGACAACGGTGCGGTGGAGCAGGGGAGGCTGGCCGCGGCCGTGGGCATGTACCAGTCGTACTACGATGTGCTGGACGAGAGGGAGCGGGAAGAACTGGCCCCCCAAATGGCCCTTGCGGACAATTCCCTCCAGGCCGGCGGCATTGCCCGGAAGGTGTGGGACGCATACGCCCCCCAATCCCCCAACGATGCTTTCGATGCGGCTGCCGCCGCCGCGCGGGTCGATACGTTCGGGGCGAGCGGCGAAGCCACCCGGTTGGCAAAGGCGAAGATCGACCAGGAATTGCGGGACTACCGGGCCCGGATCGAACAGCGGACCCAGGCGGCGGCCGACGCGGTAAACGGCCTGATCCTGGACGGCAGGACCTACTCCCAGGTCTACGGCAAGGTGCTGGAACAGCGCGGCTCCATCCCGGACGACGCGGTGGAGAATATGGTCGGCTACGCCCAACGCCACTTCAAGATCGGCGAAGGGAAACCGAAGGCGAATATGACTGATTATGTCGTAAAGCTGGGCAGGCTGAAGGACTTTCAGGATGACTATCTGGCTGGAAAGTACGGACGTCTCACCCCTCAGCAGGCCGCGGCGCGGATGATGCCGACGCTCGGTGCACAGACGGACGGTGCAGTACGGTTCGTGGCAAGCGCCAACGCCGATCTCCCGAACGCCGCGTCGGCGGCCGGAAAACTGCGGGAGAAGCTTCAGTCGTTGCGGACTCTGGACCCGGACGGCACGGTCTATCCGGCATTGCGGGGCCTGGTCGGGGAGACCCCCGAGGCAAAGGGTAACCGGGCGCTGCTCCTGCAAAACATTATCGGCGACCTGGGTCTGGCGCGCGACAACCCCAAACCGGCGGACCTGGACGGGGTCATCGCGAAGAGCATCGCCGATTTCGTCGCAGCGCCCGGCTACTCCGGGGTAACGGAGAAGTCGCCCGGCGCGATCACCGACAAGGAGATACGGATTATGGACGATGCGGCACTGCGGGCCTTTGTGCGGCGGAAACTCACCATAGGGGGCGTTCCTCCCACGGAAGCGCAGCTTGCCGAGGGTATCCGGCAGGCACGGACGCCGAAGGGGAAGAGATAATGGCTCTCGACGATCTGAATGCATTTGCCGATCAGGTAAGCGACGGTAACCGGGACAAAACCCTGGCGCTGCTCAACCTGCAAAACGTTGCGGGCGCCAATGCGGACGCCTACGCCGGCTCCCTGGGGCTGTCCCGGCATACGCAGGTCCCGCCCGCGTGGTCCACCCCGGAGCTTCGGGCCGACGCCGAACGGAGGGCGGTGGCCTTCGACCCCGCCGTGGCGGATATGCCGCCCGTTACCGCCCGGTTCTTCGCCAACCCCGGCCATGCCGCCCTGGCCCATGACGATGTGGGAACGTTCCGGCAGATCGAGGAGTTGGCCCGGAACGGGTTCGGTTCCCGTAACGACGCCCCTTTGAGCCCCGGAGGGTCCCGGTCCACGTTGCAGTTCGGCACCGACCGCGACCGGGCCGAGGCGAATTACTTTGGGCGGGAATACGGGACCAAGCCCTTCCGGGCCATCCAGGGGGGCCTGGGCAAGCTGGCGACCAGGCTGGCCTTCCCGGCGGCGGCTGCGGTGGATGCGGTCAACGGCGACGACTATTACAAGGAGTTCGCCTCGCAACTCTATGACCGGTTCAGCCGGATTCAAGAGGGCTCCGCCGCCGACCCGTCCCAGACCTTCGGCGGCAGGGTGGTGCGCTCGGTCGAGGAACTGGTCCCCCTGGTGTTGTCCGGCGGGTTCGGCTTGGCCGGGGTCGTGGGGCAGGCCACCAACGACACGTACGACGGTCTGACCGCCAGGGGCGTTGATCCGGATACCTCTCTGGCCCTGGCCATGAAGTCCGGCATGACCGCCTATGCCATGACCAAGCTGCCGTTCGGCGGCGCTTCCCTTTCCAGCAGCCTGGTCAGGGGGGCGACGCTCAATCCGCTCTTCGGGGCCCTGGACCGGGGCCTGGAGAAGGCGGGGCTGAACTATGCGGGTTATGGCAAGCAGGCCGATGATATCGATCCGCTCGACCCAGGGACCATGGCCCACGACCTTGCCATGGGGCTCCTCTTCGGCGCTCATCACGCGCTCCAGACCGGGCGACCGATGGTCGGCGACAGCCTGATGGAGTCGCTGGTCCCGTTCTACGACCACTACCGGGCCGGGCGGCGGGCGGACGCGCTTGCCGGGATCGGCGCGGCCGTCCGGGACAGCAAGGCCAATAACCGCGCGCCTGAACTGGTGCGGCGGCATCTGGACGGCGTGGCCGCGGAACACGCCGGCATCGACAACGCCTATGTCCCGGTGGAGCGGTGGAACGATTTGTTTCGCTCGGCCGGGCTCGACCCATCCCGGGTGGCGGCAGAAAACCTCGCCAATCCCGAGGCGTACCGTGAGGCGCTCGCCACCGGCTCCGACATCGTGATTCCCTTCGGGGAGTTCACCGGAACGTTATCCCGGCTGGAACAGTACGGCGAATTGGTGAAGGATACCCGGCTGTCGCCGGGGGATAGCACCCAGCGCGAGGCCTCTGCCCGCGTTCAGGCGGTGAAGGAGAACGCCCACAAAAGCGGCGGTTTCGTGGACGCGCTGAAAAACATGATTGCCCGGTCGCAGGAGGCGGTCAAGGGTAACGAATCGTACAACAAGGTCTATGACGATCTGGTGAGCCAGCAGATGGGCATTGGTATGGAGCGCAGCACGGCGGAGCACAATGCCAGCTTGGTTGCCAACGCTTTCCGGGTTATGGGGGAGCGTGCCGGTGTCGATCCTTATGAGCTGTACTCGCATTACAATCTCAAGTTGGCCCGGCCTCTAGGCTCGGACCTTGCCGGCCGGATCGGCGCGGACGCGTCAATCGACCAGATGCTGGAACACTTGCGGGAAGGGGATATACCGAAGCAATCGGACGACCACCTGGAATTGATACGGTTGAAAGACCACTTGGATCGGTCGGGGATTGATCTCAACAGCATGGACAACCGGCAGGTGCGTGATCGCCTGAAAGGCCAGCAGGAGTTGTGGCAGAGCGAAGAACACCAGGAAAAAGTGCGCACTGTTCAGTCCGCAATAGATAAAATATTGAATGGAAGCGAGGAGGGCACAGCCTACGGATTACGGCCTGATCTTGAACAATATGGTGGTTCAAGCGATGTGTCTTTTTTATGGGGCGACGAGAAAAAAGGCATCCGGCATATTGGAGAAAAGCGAGGTGCTGATGTTGTTTGGCAGGTTATTCAAACTGTGATTAGTGGGAAAGTCACAAAATTTGTGAAAGGCAAAAAAAACGTTCACATAGTTGATGGAGATAGAGAGGCCGTGCTCTCTCTGGAAGAACACGGCCAGCAAAAGACGTGGCTATTAACCGGGTGGAAAATTGGAGAACCCGATGCCTCCGGCGAGGTTAGTACTCAATCCGGCGCTACGCAAGCCAGACCTACGTTTAGTCGTTCTGACCTGGGAGCGGGTTCTTTTAAATATCCCGCCACGTCGCGTGCAGAAAGTATTCTTTCCACCTTGGACTCAACGGCCAAAACCGATGGGGGGAATGGTTTAAGTATAGTTGGGGCCCCGGAAGATGTCAAGAAGCTGTATCAGGCCGGGCATAAGCCGGTTGCCGTGCTTACGGGCAAGGAACTGGGAGAGTTCGGGGATATCAAGGAGCTTCGTAAAGCCGCTTTCCAATGGTATCGGGACAATCTGCACGGCAAGCCAGTGGAACGTAACGACTTGGGCAGCATTGCCTTTACGCGCAAGGGCATTGAAGAGTTTAGCCATTTTGGGGCCGACCCGGCAAAAATCAAAATGGTTACCGCCCTGCGCGATATTATCCGGAACGGGGATTATATAGAGACTCAGAATTTGGACCATCCACGCCGGGACGGCATAATCAAGTTTCATGTCATTGAAGCGGATGTACGTCTTGAAGGAGAGATTAGAAGGTCAAGGGTGTTTGTCGGAGAAGACCGCAGGGGGAACAAATTCTATGAACTTTTCCCTGATGCAAAAGAGAATGATCGAAATAGAAACCGCCACAGGGGGCCCGAGATCAAGTCGGACGTTGCGGCGGCTTCTCTTGAGGGTGAAACCACCCTCAATCAAAGTATCTCAGATACTGCTAATGGTGTCAATATTCAATTTGTGCAGCCCGGTAAGGACAATGTCAAGCGCGGACTCACGTTGGCCCGCCCCATGGACTCGGCGCTGGACGGGGATAAAAGTGCACATGAATTCTGGCAGACAAAATATGGGGCCGACGGGGTTTCGAGTTTCGGTCCTGTCTGGCGCGACCTGAAACATGATGCCCTAAGGGCTGTCGAGAGATTGGCGAAGTACCGGACCGGCGAAGCGATCGCGGCCTTACATCATCCCGAGGTTGGGGATATCGATCTTGTGTGGGGGAAAGAAGGTTCCCTGGAAAAAGAATACGAGGATGGGTTTGGTTTTGCAAAAATCAGGATCAAACATCCCGAAGTTGCCGGCGACCTGCAAAACATTTTAGATACGACGTCGGTTGTGAGCAGGGGCAAAAACAGAATCCGTCTCGAATCGGACCAACATCGGGCCGTCGTCCGTCTGGATTGGGATGGAGAAGGAAAACAGTGGTTATTGACAGAGTTTGAAAAAGAAAAAGAGCCTGGCACTGGAAAGAGGACGGGCGCTTCCAGTAGTGACGAACCGGACTCTCCGATTCACCAGGCCCTAACTGATTTTATTATCGATTCAAAATCACGTGCTGTCAATGCACTTTTCCAGTCAGCCGTCAACCGCCTTGCCGCAGATGAGGTCAGGGAGTTGTATCAGTCGGATAAGCATCTGATCGAGCCGGCCGGTAATGAATCGGAGCGGTTTGGAGACGATAGCGCGTCATTGAGGAAGAAATCCTCCAAACGGGGTGCCGCGAGCAAAGTCACGGGCCGTTCGGAAGCCCCGGGCGAGGATGCAACCGCCCGCGGCCGGGGTGCGGCGCCAACGTCCGGTGATGCGGATATTCGGGCCTTGAATGACGCTGTCGGCCGGGAAGAAACCAGCGCATCGGGTACGCCCGCCAACAACGATTATATAAAAAAGGTCGTTACCGGTGTCCTTCATTCCGCGATTACGAGGATAAAAACCCCAGCCGACGCTGCCCACATAGCCTTTCCCCTTACCAAGCGGGCCCAAGAGGCGGCCATCGCCATCGTTACCGATGCAAAAGGCAACGTGCTCGGGATTATCCAGCATTCCACCGGCGCGATGGACAGCACCTCCATATCGCCGAGGGACCTGTTGGGGGTCGTACACGATTTCCCCGGCGCCGCCGAAGTCTGGTTCGCCCACAATCACCCGAACGGCGACCCCACACCGTCGCCTCCCGACCATGGTGCAATCTCGCTGCTGACCACGTTGCTGGACGGATCGGGGATCAAGTCGAGGGGCATGGTTGTCGTCGGCCAGACGGAAGGGGCGGTCTGGATGGAGGGGAAAGACAACAGGAGTGAGAAAATCCCGCTCAGCTCGTTGCAGACGGACAAAGAGCGCACGCAGAAAATAAAGACCTACGACAGGGAGATTGTCGCGTTACCGACATCGGAACAATTTGCCTATATCGAACACGTGATCGAGTACGCCCGATCGCACGGTGAAGGCGTTTCCGGGGTCATTGTCGTTGACTCCAGCGCCAGGCCGGTTTCTCTTGTCCCCATGTCCGTGTCTGAAATGGCCAAATTGAAGACCGGCAACCCCGCATCGGGTTCATCGGCAATCATGTCCGCCTTCCACAAGGGCAACGGCGTGGCGATGGTCCTGGTTATTCCCGGCCTTCCCGGCAGCCTTGCCGCGGCACGGAACATGATCTCGTTCGGCTCTCTGTTCGGTGCCCCGTTACTGGATGTCATCGAAATGAAGAACGGGATTTCATTCGTGGAAAGCGGCCGCATGCCAGAGGGTGTGGGCCACTTTTTCCAGAGCGCGGATGCCCCGGCATCCCACGATTTTGTTCCAGCGCCCGATGGAAGGTATGTTTTCGGTGAAATCACTCCCGAAATCGGAGCGGTTATCGGGAGACAGTCGGCACCTATACTTTTGCGCAACGGAGACGAGAAAGAAGGGAAGATCCACATAGAACGTCCCGAGAGGTTAAAAGAGTTACAGGCCGAGGGATATGATTCGGCGGAAAGCATGGTTGATGCGGTTGTTTCAGGCTGTGATGCCATCTACAAGGGACAGAGGGGAAATCTGTTACTGGTAAGAAAGGGAAGTAAGGATTCGGTTCTCTATATCCGGCTTGCCCCTTCGGCACACGGAGATTATTACGATGTCAAGACTGCCGTTGTAGCCAGGGATGACTTTTTTAAAAATAAAAACCCACTCTGGGAAAGGGCGCAGACCAATCAACCCGGTAACGGGTCCCCTTTGCGCGGTCTATCGGGCCAGAGTGGATCTATGGAAGCAATTCTCCACCAAAACAGCCCGATTGTCAAGCGCGGCTACATCCGTTTCGACAGCGACCGGAATTTCGAGATCGGTCTGCTGAAAGACGCCAACCTCTCCACGTTCATCCACGAATCGGGGCACTTCTTCACCGAGATCCTGGGCGACCTGGCCGAACGACCCGATGCCCCCCGGCAGATCAAGGAGGATTATGCCGCCCTGCTCACGTTTGCCGGAGTGGATTCCCGCGCCCATATCCGGACGGAACACCACGAGAAGCTCGCCCAGGCCTTCGAGGCGTACATCATGGAGGGCCGCGCCCCGAGTGTGGAGACGCGGTCCCTGTTCCGGCGCATGAAAGACTGGATGGTCGGCATCTACAAGGACCTGACCGCGCTGAACGTCCGATTGACCCCGGAGGTTCGGGAGGTGTTCGACCGCATGTCGGCAACCGACGCCGAGATCGGGCGGATACGCCGCATGCAGGAGATGAAACCGCTCTTTGCCACGGCCGGAGATGCCGGGATGCACCCTGCGGAGTTTGACCGGTACCGGGAGGATGCCGGGCAGGCGGGCGAACTGGCGAAGGAGGGGTTGCTTCGCACGTTGATGGCCGAGAAACGCCGGGAGCGGAAACCCTGGTGGCGGGACGAACAGGCCGCGCTCCGGGACGAGGCGACGGCAGAGGCCCAGGCCGGCCCGGTATATCGGGCGCTTCAGGAGATCCTCAAGGGCAGGGACTTTGCCGGGAACGTCACGCCGGGATTAAAGCTGGACCGGTCCGTTCTGGTGCGGATGTACGGCGAGGAATTCCTGAAACGGCTGCCGAAGGGGAGCGCCACGGACTACCTCTACGCAGTTGAGGGCGGGGCGCACCCGGAACTGGTGGCGGAGCGCTACGGCTTCAGTTCGGCCGACGAGATGATCCGCGCCATGTTGGCGGCACCGCCCTTGGGCAATGCCGTTGCCGCCGAGGCCGAGGCACGCATGAAGGATCGCCACGGCGACCTGCTGCGGGATGGCCGTATGGCCGGCGAGGCCATGAAAACTGTACACAACGACCAATGGGCCGAGGTGCTGCGGACCGAGATTTCGGCTCTGCACGGAAAGGGGAACAGGGATGGTGACGACGTTGCCGCCCCGCCGGTGGCGGTCTTTCGGCAGGCGGCACGGGAACAGGTCGGCGCAAAACCGGTCAGAACTATCGATCCGTTGCTGTACCTGGACGGTGGGCGCACGGCGGCGCGCGAGGCTCTCGACCTGTTCAGCAGGGGGGATTTCAGCGGAGCGGCGGCAGCCAGGACCCGCCAGTTGTTGAATCATTTTCTGTACAGCGAAGCGGTTGCGGCCCTGGATGAGGTTGACGCGATCCGGGCGGAGGCCGGGCGGATGTCTGCCGACGCCGGATCATTGTCAGTTGATGGCGTGCGGGAAATGTATCAGGCGGCCAAGCCGCCTGTCAGATTAACCGGCAAAGAGCTTGGAGATCATGGCGATGATCTCGCGGCGCTGCGTAAGGCAGCGGTTGATTGGTACCGGGAACATTTGCAAGTTAAAGAGCCAGCGCACCGGGATGATCTCGGAGAGATCGCATTTACCCGGAAGGGACGTAAAGAGGTTGAGCATTTCAGTGCTGATCCCAACAAGTTGAAGATGGTTCCGCTCCTGAGAGAAATCATTGAGTCAGGAGATTATGTAAGAGAAGAACAACCCGATCATCCACGAAAGGATGGCATTGTCAAATTTCACCTGATTGATGCTGATGTTGAGATGGCGGGAAAACTCTATCGGGTGCAGGTAGAAGTCGGAGAGGATAAGGCTGGCAATAAATTCTATGATCTTTTTCCTGATGCGGAAGAACATGAGCAAAAGAAAGCCTCCAAGCAGCGTAGCGGGAGAAAGAGTCCCGGTGAGCCTGGAGGCGATCCCGAAGGTGTTACCACCCTCTTTCAAAGTATTGCACCATCCTTCGGAGATGTCAATATCCGGATAGTACATCAGACCAGTGTAACCGTGGCGGAGACCGGCCCCATGGCCGACGCCGGGCTTGTCGTGCCGGGGCTGGCGGGAAGCCCCTTCCGGGAACAAATAGACGCGCTCCTTGCCCGCTTCGGCCTGGCCGACGCGCCGCTTGACGGACCACCCGCCCGGCGGGAAGGCCTGCGGCGGTTTCTTGACCACCTGCGGCGGGACGAGGGGATCGACCTGCCGGTCCCGGCCGCCGTTTTGGACGAGGGGCGCGGGGTGGTGAGTTACCGGGACCTGCCCATGGACGGACTGCGGGCCGTCTCCGCAACGCTGCACATGATCGGACATGCGGCGGGTGTGGTCAATACGGTTCGCAATGGTGGGGCCGGGATTGCACTGGGGGAGGCGAAACGCCAACTGGTGGAGCAGCTGAATGCCTCAATCCCCGCCGGGAATGCGGGCATCGTCGATGATCGCGCTCTGTTGTTTCTCGATCGGGTCGCGGAGCGTGCCCCGGAGATCCACATCCCCATTATCAGGATTGAAGCCCTTTTCGAGCGTATTGACGGGCACGCCGTTTCCGGGCCGTGGCACGACCTCTTCCGGAAGCCTTATGACACGGCCGCCAATCACCTGAACCGGGTCCGGGAGTCGATCTTTCCGGCTATCTTCGATCTGATAAAGGGTAAAGGCGTGGACCGGAGCCATGGCAAGATCTTTATGGAGAGACTGGGAAGCAGTCTGACCAAGGACGAGATCGTGGCCATCGCCCTGAACTGCGGCAATGAGCGCAACCTGGACCTGCTGATGCGGGGCGGTATCCGTTTTTCCCACGGCGGCGGCGCTCCCGGGCTGTCCCCGGACACGCTCCGGGAAATCCTGGGGCATTTGAGCGCCGATGAGATCGCGGTGGTGAACGGTGTCTGGAAGGCCATTGAGACGCTGAAGCCCGAGATGGAAGCGCTCGTGCGTCGGCAGGCCGGCACGGAGCCGGTCTGGATTGAAACCAGGCCGATCAGGATTGCCAACGGCATCCTGGAGGGTGGGTATTATCCGATCGTATTCGATCCGCACTACTCCGGCGATGGGGATTCGATACCCGATGCCGCGCTGCCGGGCCGGATGTTCCTCCGTGATGGGATGGAAGAGGTGGGTGTGGGGCCCCTCTCCCTTGATCTGGAGAGCGTCGTGGTCCGGCATCTGGACCGGGTCGCCATCCAGATCACCTTCGGGGAATTCGCCGCCCAGTCGAAGCGGTTGTTGAAGAACGCGGTAGTGAAGGAGGCAATCGTGGGCCGACTGGGGGGCCCGGCCCACAAGAATATGTTGGACTGGGTTGCTTACATGATCGAACAGGACACCCTGGGCCGCGATTCGTCCCGTTGGCTCGAGAATACCCGCAGGGCGCTGCTCACCAGCGTTTTTGCCCGCATCGTCGGCCAGAAGGCGGCCGACGCCGTGTCCGACATCACGACCAGCGCCTGCCGGGCCATGCAGAATATGGATGTGCCCCATGTGGTGCGCGGTGCGTTCGAGTACCTGCGTAATCCCGTGGCCGTGCACCGCTTCGCCGCGGAGGCTTCCGAGCACATGCGGCTCCTGAACCGCGAAATTGAACGTATCAGGGCCGAGGTCCGCGAGGGGGCGACCGGCAAGGGCGCGGTTATGGATGGCGTGCAGCGCTGGATTGTGGAAAGCCGGGCAGGGGCCGCCGGGGTCGCGGCCATGATGGTGTGGATCTCCGGCTACCGGGAAGCCCAGGCCAAGGGTATGGACGGTATGGAGGCGGTGCGCCGTGCCGACGAGGCGTTCCACATGATCCCTGACGCCTGCCGGGTCGGCGATCTGTCGACGAGCGCGCTCATCGCGAAAGCGCGGGAGATGGCCATGCTCATCGCCCCGGCCCTGGTTCGCTACGGCAATGATGTATCGGTCGGCCGACGTATCGCCAATCAAGGGGTGCTTGGCGCAAACCCTGCCGACGGTGTCGAGGCCTTCCTGTTCGGCATCGTGGCTGCCGGGATACTGAAGGAATCTCTGCATAGCCGCCAGCCTGATGCCGGCGACGCATTCCTGCCATGGTTTCTGGCGCACCTGCCTCCGATGGTCTTGGACACACATGTGGGTGAACCGGCCGGCCATGTGGAAGGGCAGATCATGGGGGAAGCGTCCGGCCAGCCCATAGCCGAAGCGGAAAAGGCCTTCTGTGAAGCTGCACGGTTTATGTCGAACGCCAGCCGCGGCAAAGGTGCCCCGGCAACAATCACTGCCCAATATCTTCACGATCTACTGACCGGGGACTACAACCCTGCCATATCCCGGAACCCGGCTACGGGTATTCTCTCCTACAGGAGGCACCAGTAATGACGGTATCCAGCACGGCCTGCACAGCGACGTTCACCGGCAAGGGCACGGCAGGGCCATTTTCCTTCGGGTTCAGGTTCCTGACCAACTCCGATATCACGGTGACCAAAACCAATTCCCAGGGTGCCTCGCTGGTCCTGATCGAGGATGCAAACTATACGCTGACCGGAGCGGCCGGATACGCCGGTGGGACGATCACGCTCAAGTCTCCCTTGGCTGTGGGCGAAACCTTGCAATTGGTGCGTACGGTGTCGGAGTTGCAACCGATAGACCTGCGCAACCAGGGCGGTTATTTCCCGGAGATCGTGGAAACCGCCCTGGATCGATTGACGATGGTAGTACAACAGCGAGGCGGCGGCAATGGGGGAAGCGGTTCGGATTCCGTTGTCTACCCCGATGTGTTCTATCCTTATGTCCTGTCCGGCATGGCCTTGAACTGGACGGCCGGAGGAACGGAACTCACCATCGGTGCGGGACGTTATTACTCTGACGGTCGGCTTATCGAGTTCACGGGAGCAATCATCGCCATCCAATCAGCGGGGTACATGGATATCTACCTTGATTCCGCCGGCGGTGTGGTGATCGAATCCGGGGACAATTACTGGAAGTTGGCCGGGTACGTGGACAAACTGAAGATCGCCCGGATCATCAACAGCGGCGTCAATACCATCCAGGGGGTTCTTGACTGGCGGGTGACCTCTCCCACACCAAAGCAGCCGGTGCAGGGGGCGTTTAACGCCGATTCGGTCATGCAGACCTTCGACATCCCGGCAACCATCGCCCCGTGGACGGCGAACGAAACCATCTTTTACGGCAACCTGCGCGAGAACAACGGCCGTATCTACCAGGCCTTCACCTACGGCGTGACCGGCGACAGCGCTCCAACGGGCATGCCCACATTTTGGGATGCAGGCCTTGGAGTCTTTGTCATCAACGATGGCGGTGTAAAGTGGGCTTATTTTGCCGACTCACCGTACAAGGGAGCTTTCCGCTACGGGCAGAACAACGGTGTCCTCTGGTACTTCGTTTTCAGCGGCCTCCTCTCCATTGCCGACTATAACCCCTCCAGGATCAAGGCCCTGCTCAACTGTGCGACAAAGCATATAGTCGTGCCGTGGCTTAGCGGAGTGGCCGTTGTTGTGGGCAGCAAGCGGATCGCGAACCACGGTGTTTATGAGTGCACCACGGCTGGCACCACGGGGGTAACGGCTCCCAACTGGACCGGTACCGGGATCAGCGACGGCACGGCGGTCTGGAAGTATCTTTTTAAGAATCCGGGCGATTACCCAAACTTTACCGGCGGGGAGATGATTGCAAGCGGAGATCTGCGCGTCGCCAACGGCGATATCTGGAAGGCGACAACGGCGGTCACCCGGGCGTGTGGCAGCACCTTGCCCAACAGATCGACCAACGCCACCAGCGGGACGTTCACGGATAGCGGGATAACGTGGACATGGTTGCGGGCGAACGCAGCCGGATGGAAATATTACTGGTATGACACCCATGCGGATATGAGCCAGTACCGCAACCCGGATTCCAATGATTCCTATGCCGCCATGTTCGTGGCCCTGGCCTGCGCCTATGTCAACAACACCATGGACTTTGCGTGGTTCGATGCGACGAACGCGGCCGGGGAGACCAATTACGCCACCATGAAGAACCTGATGTATTACAACGTCCTTACCCAGGTCAAGGGCTATACACCCTGGACGGCGACGGCCGCGGTAAAGGTCGGCGACGAATACACCGCCAACGGTAACACCTACCGCTGCATCCTGTCGGGGACCACCGGGGCGGCAGCGCCGTCGGGCACGATCTACGGGGCGATCATCGTGGACGGCAGCGCGCAATGGATGTACGTCAACCCGACCTACACCGGACTGACCAAAACCTTTCAGAACGATTTCACCGGGGATCATGCCATCTGGGGCACGTCCTACCTGATGGACAACTGCGAGGTGTACGCCGGGCTCCGGGCGTTGCTTGCCGAGATGACGGCGCGGGGCGATGCGGACACGGCCTATTATACCGCCTTCCTCGCTCCCCTGGCCGTGGGGATCGGTCTCTTTTACCAGACCTCAAGCAAGGAATGGAACTGGTCAACGACCAACCTGATACCCGATGAGATTGGCAGCGAATGGTATCCGTCATGTATGGCCGGGCTCTTCCCCGAGCTGTACCAGGTGCCGGTGGGCACCACCCCGGAGATCTACCGGGTGAAGTGGAACCACGGCTGGGAGAAGTTGGACCGGGATCAACCCTCCTGGTGGGGCCGCAACATCGATGCCTTTCCCACGCTCATGCCCGCCTACCTGGCGGTGCGCTACCGTGGTGAGGTCGGCAAGGCCCTGGAGGCGGTGGAGAAGGCAAAGCGCCTGCATCTGCGTCAGGGCTTCTCGCCTCTGGGCACCATGTTCATTGTGGATGCCGCCTTCATGATCGCCATCCAGCGTTTGGCAACCAATTCGGCCTATGCGACCGAGCAGGCCCCGGCCATCCTAGAGGCGCAACAGATGTTGAAGCTCGGGAGTTATTATCTGTGGATCGACAGCAGCGGCAACCTGCGTAAAAAGAACGGAAAACCGTCGGGATTGACGGATGGGACAATTATTTAAGGAGGCACACTATGGCAGATTTCAACGCAGCACACGCAAAGGCAATGGAGAACGAAGGCGGTTACGCCAACAACCCGGCCGACGCTGGCGGGGAGACCTATAAGGGTATTGCTCGCAAGTTCTGGCCGTCATGGAGCGGTTGGAGGTTTGTTGACGGCATAAAAAGTAAAGTCACAGCACAACCACATTTTGGGACTAGTGGATATTACGAGTGGGTAAAGCTTTTTAACTCGCTTCTAATACAGATCAACCAACTTCAGCGGTATGTTGTTGATTTCTACAAAGTCAATTTTTGGGACAAATACCGCCTGTCCGAGATCAACGATCAGGCCGTGGCTACCTGGCTCTATGACCACGTGGTTAATGGTGCGGCGCGGGGAATCCAGTGGCTACAGGAGGCCGCCGGCGTGGCGGCGGACGGCAAGATCGGTCCGGCCACCATCGCCGCGATCAACGCCGCCGACCCAGCGACGCTCCTTCAGGAGGCCGAGGACGTGGCCGCCTTTTACCGGCTGGACAAGGCCGCCGCAAACCCATCGCAGATCCAGTTCCTCCCATCGTGGCTTCGGCGTGATGGGGTATCAACGGAAGAGATCAACCAGGTTATGCAGGCAGTCCAAGGTGGTCTGACCTATGCAGAGGTCGCCGAGCTCAAGGAGATGATCAAAGCACGCGCATAAAGCGCATATCAATGCCGTGAGGCGTAACGGAGGCCATTATGAAATTTATCAGGGACATTCTGACCGGCATCGATGGCCGGACATATGACAATATCAGGGTGGGGATTGCCGCCGCTCTGGCAACTGTTATCGGGGCCGTTATCACTCAGTTATGGAAGGGTCAGCCGGTGGACCTGCTGGCTTTCGGCGGCGCGGTGGCCGCGATCCTGGGGGCCGGGGGCTTCGGCATTGGGCAGAAAGCCCGCACTGAGCCGGGAGGTGCGTCGTGACAGTAGCCACTATAGCCGCCTGGTTGTGGGAGAACAGGAAGGTTGTGGCCGAGGCGGCGGGGATCGCTGCGATAGTGAGTCTCATATGGTGGTTCGGCTTCCACGTGCCGGCCGAACGTGACCGGCTTCAAACGCAAAACCACGATCTCAAGGTGCAGGTTCAGGCCGCGCAGGGCTCGATAACATTACTGGGGGACATCCAAAATGGGAAACAAGCTGTCGACAAGGCCACGCAACAATGTATCAGTTCTATTCGTGCTCAACCGCGCCCTGCTCATCATGGCGTGCTCGTACCTGCTGGCCGGCTGCCAGACCTGCCCGCCGTGCGTCCGGCCCATACTGCCCACTGAACCGCAACCGGTCTTGACCGAGGTGGAAACCCTCGATCCTTCGGAGCCGGGGGCGGAATATTGCCTGTCCGATCAGGGGCGCATCGGCATCCTGACCAACCTGGAACTGTACCGGGGAGCCCTGGAGAAGTGCAACGCCACCATCGAACGCTACAATGCCATCATTACGCCAACGCAAGGGAAGGAAAAATGATTCAGAACTCGGCGTGGCGCGGCGTGCGCGGGAAGGGGATCACGTCCCGGATGTTGTCCATCCCGGTGAGGTACATGACCAACCGCTCGAAGCCCAGGCCAAAACCGGCGTGGGGGCAACTCCCCCAACGGCGGCTGTCCAGATACCACCAGAGCGGCTCCTGGGAGATGTCCATCTCGGTCATGCGCGCCGTCAGCCGGTCCAGCCGCTCCTCGCGCTGGCTGCCGCCGATGATCTCGCCCACCTTGGGCACCAAGAGGTCCATGGCGGCCACGGTGCGGCCGTCGCTGTTCTGGCGCATGTAGAAGGCCTTGATATCCTTGGGGTAGTTGAGGATGAACACCGGCCCTCCCACCACCTGCTCGCTCAGATAGCGTTCGTGCTCGGTCTGTAGGTCCAGCCCCCATTCCACCGGGAATGAAAAGTTTGTGCCCGACCGTTGGAGCCGTTCGATGGCGTCGCCGTAGTCCATGCGCACGAAGTCGGCCTCGGCCACCTGCCGGATGCGTTCCAACAGCCCCTTTTCAATATGCCGGTCGAAGAACGCCATGTCGTCGGCGCACTCCTCCAGGCTGAAACGGCACAGATAGCGGATGAACTCCTCGGCCAGTTCGGCGTCGTCGGCCAGGTCGGCAAAGGCCATCTCCGGCTCGATCATCCAGAATTCGGCCGCGTGACGCGGCGTGTTGGAGTTCTCGGCGCGGAAGGTGGGGCCGAAGGTGTAGATGTCGGAAAAGGCCAGGGCCAGGAGTTCTCCCTCCAGTTGGCCGCTGACGGTCAGACCGGTCCGCTGGCCGAAAAAATCCTGATCGAAATCGGGCGCTGCCCCGGCATCCAGGGTAGTCACCCGGAACAGCTCACCCGCGCCTTCGCAATCGCTGGCCGTGATGATCGGCGTGTGGGCGTAGAGGAAATCCCGCTCGGCAAAGAACCGGTGCACGGCCTGGGCCAGGCGCGAACGGAGGCGGAACACGGCCCCCAGGGTATTGGTTCTGGGCCGCAGGTGGGCGATGGTGCGCAGGTATTCGAAGGTGTGGCGTTTCTTCTGGAGCGGATAGGTGTCGTCAGCCTCGCCGACGATCTCGATGGCGGTGGCGTGCAATTCCCACTGCTGCCCGGCCGCCGGGGATTCCACCAGCGTGCCGTGCACCCGCAGGGCCGCGCCGGTGCCGAGGCGGCAGACCGCGTCGAAGTTTGCCAGATCCTTCCCGGCCACTACCTGGAGCCCGGCCATGTCGGAGCCGTCGTTCAGGGTTACAAAGGCCACCTCCCTGGAGGCGCGCACCGAGCGCACCCATCCCGCAACCGCGCATTCCCGGCCGTTTGCGCCGCCCGCCAGAAGTGTCCGTATCCGAGTCTTCATAGTTTATCGTTCCCCGTGTCATGTAAGTGCTTGTGTAGGATGATACGTGCAATCGGACACAGGTTCAAGCCCCTTGTTCGTTTGACCTGCCTGACCGCCCTGTGCTACATTGAAACCATGAAAACCGTGCTGATTATCCTGTTTGTAATGATGACGGCGCTTACCGTATCGGCGGCCAACAGCGAGAAAAACTTCGGCGGCGTCGGCATCGACGGCGTGGCCGCGCCCGACGGCGAGATTACGGTCAGGCAACTGGTGGCCGGTGGGCCGGCCAACATTGCCGGGATCAGGGTGGGGGACGTAATCACCCATATCGACGGCAAACCGACCCGGGGCAGCGATTTCCGGCAGATGGTTTACAAACGGCTGCGGGGGATCGCCGGAACCCCGGTCGTTTTAAAGGTACGGCGGTCGGGCGAGGAGAAGGAGTTGACCTTTACCTTGCAGCGACAGCAACTAATGGTCAACTCACCCAAGGAGAACAAACGATGATCAGGAAGATTGTAGCCGCTGTCGTGCTTACGCTGGCGGTGGCGTCCGGGGCGGTGGCCGCCGGACCGGCGACCCAGAGCAAGCTCAACCCCGTCAAGGCCCAGGAGGCCCGGAAGTACCCAGTGATCGTGCTCTATTCGGTATCCTGGTGTCCCCATTGCCGCGAGGCCAAGGAATACTTTGCCAAGAACAACATCCCCTTCACCAACCGCGATGTGGAGCAGGATGCCCAGGCTATGACGCTTCTGACCGGCAAGTACAAGAGCCAGTCCATTCCGGTGATTGTCCTGGGGGCAGGGCCGAACGAGGTCGTCATGCACGGTTTTTCCCCCGAGACGTTCCAGGCCAATCTCAGGAAGGCGCTGGCGAAGAAGTAGCAATAACGGAGAGAAGAATGATTTCGTCCGGGACGGGGTCTTTCATCTGGAGGACAAAGGCCGTGGCGGTCAACGTTGGTTGACCGTGCGGCCTTTTTTTGTGGAAAAAATGAAAAGACCGCCCGTCCGCTTTGCTCTCTCCGTCATGCCACTGACAAAAAGGTGATCTCATGAACCTGATTCAGCTTTTGCTCCCCCTGTGCGACAACGATGGGCACCCTTTCCCGCAATCGATGTATCTTCAGGTCAGGGACGGACTCGCCGAACAGTTCGGGGGGATAACTGCCTATGTCAGGTCTCCCGCCGAAGGGTTGTGGAAAGAGGGACTAAGCGACGCGGTAAAGGATGAAATCGTTATCTACGAAGTCATGGTAAGGGAAGTGGACCGCGAATGGTGGAAAGGGTTCAGGGAGAGGTTGGAGCGCCTTTTCAGGCAGGAGTCCATAGTCGTCAGGGCAATCCCCATAGAAATGCTTTGAGAATCCTGGCTCCATAGGGGGAGGGCACGCCGCCCCGGCGGAACGTAAGAACGGGGCACCTTATCGGTGGCGCGGGCGCGGCGATTCTCCGGGCTTCGTGCGGGAGGGCTGCCTTTTCGTCTGCTTATCGGTCGTCCGGGCGAGGGGGCGTCCTGCCGCCTCTGCGACTTTTTTTGTCGTACTGCGTGGTTTCCGGGGATGTCCGGTCGCCGCCAGGTCAGCCTTTGTCGTGCTGCGGGAAGGGTGTGGCTTCCTTATCTTCTGCGGTTCCGGCTGTGGTGCCTGCCCCGGATGGAGCAGCGCCTGCACCTCGGCCTCGGTCAGGTAGCGGAACTGGCCCGGCTTCAGCGCCCCGATCTCCAGGGAGCCGTAGCGCACCCGCTTGAGGCGCACCACGGAGAGGCTGACCACCTCGCACATGCGTCGCACCTGGCGGTTTCTTCCCTCATGGATGGTCACCGAGATCCAGTCGTTCTGGTCGCTGCTCTTCACCAACCGCACCACCGCCGGCGCGGTGACGCCGTCCTCCAGTTCAACCCCGCCCGCCATCCGTTTCAACTGCTGTTCCAACACTTTGCCGCGCACCCGGACGTGGTACTCCTTCTCCACCTCGTGGCGCGGGTGCATCAGGCGGTTGGCCCAATCACCATCGTTGGTCAGGAGCAGAAGCCCCTCGGTGTTGTAATCCAGTCTGCCCACAGGATAGACTCGTTCCTCCACACCCTTCAGCAGGTCGGTCACCAGGGGGCGGTCCTGGGAGTCCTTCAGGGCGGTGATGTAGCCGGTCGGCTTGTTGAGCAGGATATACAGATGCTTGGCGCTGAACTGGAGCGGCTTGCCGTCCACGGCGACGCGGTCCGCAGCCGGATCGGCCTTGCTCCCCAGTTCGGTAACCACCACCCCGTTGACCGTCACCCGGCCGCTTACGATCAGTTCCTCGGCGGCCCGGCGGGAGGTGATGCCGGCCTGTGAGATGAGTTTTTGCAGGCGTTCCAACATAGTCGTACCTCTTTAACGAAAACGGGGCGGTCAAGCCGCCCCTGTTAATCTTGCAAAATGCCTTTGCCGTGGAGGTTCACGGAAATAACTGGGACGAATGGGACTGATAGGACTTATGAAATCTCATCCCTTCAAGATTCGCCTTTCTCCGTGTCACCGTGTCTCTGTGGCGGATTCTGTTTTTCCCTGATCTACTCTATTCCACGCAGCGCGTCATGGCGCGGAATTTCCGGTAGCGCTGCTCCACCAGGTCGGAGGTAGTGAGCTTGTTCAACTCCGCCAGGTTGCGGGCAATGGCTTCTTTCAGGGTGGCGGCCATGGCTTTGTGGTCCCGGTGGGCGCCGCCGATAGGTTCGGTGATGATCTCGTCGATGACCCCCAGGCCGATGATGTCCTTGGCGGTTGGCTTGAGCGCCTCGGCGGCCTGCTCGCCCTTGGTGCCGTCGGACCAGAGGATGGCGGCGCATCCTTCCGGGGAGATGACGGCGTAGACGGAGTGTTCCAGCATCAGGATGCGGTCGCCCACGGCAATGGCAAGAGCTCCGCCCGAACCGCCCTCGCCGGTGATGCAGACGATGATCGGGGTGCGCAGGCTGGCCATCTCGCGCAGGTTGCGGGCAATGGCCTCGGCCTGGCCGCGTTCCTCGGCGCCGATGCCGGGGTAGGCGCCGGGCGTATCCACGAAGGTGATGACCGGCAGCTTGAACTGTTCCGCCATCTGCATCAGGCGCAGGGCCTTGCGGTACCCTTCCGGGTTGGGCATGCCGAAGTTGCGGTAGACCTTCTCCTTGGTGTCGCGTCCCTTCTGGTGGCCGATCACCACGACCGGCTGTCCGTCGAAGCGGGCCAGGCCGCCCACAATGGCGTGGTCGTCGCCGAAGTTGCGGTCGCCGTGCAGCTCCACGAATTCGGTAAACATGTTACCGATATAGTCGAGGGTGAAGGGGCGGTTGATATGGCGCGCCACCTGGGCGGTCTGCCAGCGGGAGAGGTTGGAGAAGATCTCCTTGCGCATCTCCTCCACGCGCCCCTCCAGGGTGGACACGTCGGCGCCGATATCCAGGCCGTCGGCGGCCAGGGCGTTCAACTCCTCGATCTTCTTCTCAAGTTCAACGATCGGTTTTTCGAATTCCAGATGAAACGGGGTTGCCATAATGACACCTCAATTGATTTTGCTTATAGGACCCATGAGTCCCATAGGTCCTATAAGTCCTATAAGGCCTTACTCGAAAGTGGCGGCATTATAGCCGAACAGTCGCTCCACTTCCAGCCTTAATTCATCAATGGCCATGACGCTCAAATCCGGCGGGAGCGGCATGGTCGCGCGGCTTCGCTCCGGTATGAGGAACTGGATGCAGGCCGGCACGCTTCCGTGGTAGCGCTGGATGATCGTCTTGAGGGCGTCCAGCCGCTCCACCGGCAGCTCATCCGTGCGCAGGGTGAAGCAGACCCGCTTGGTGGTCTGGGCGCGGGCCTCCTGGAGCAGCTTGATGTCGCCCGCCGGGCCGGGGTCGCGTTGGTGGCCTCCTCTGCGCCCGTTGTCGGCGCTGGGGCGGCTGACCAGGATCTTGGCGCCCTTCTCGGTCTTTTCCAGCTTGCCGGTCACCAGCAGCGGGTCATCGGATTTGAGCAGGCTGGAGGTTTCCACATAGGTGTCGGGGAACACGGTTATCTCCACCGAACCGGTCAGGTCCTCGATGGTGGCGAAACACATGCGATCTCCTTTTTTGGTGGGAATCTCGCGGAAGGCGGAGACAATGCCGCAGATCCGTACCTCGCAGCCGTCGGGCAGCTCGCACAGGTTGGCGATCTCCGAGTTGGCCAGGCGCTTGATGTCGTCCACGTAGCGATCCAGGGGATGGCCGGTGATGAGGAAGCCCAGGGCTTCCTTCTCGTAGGCCAGCTTTTCCTTGTCCGGCCACTCCGGGAGGTCGGGGAGGCGCATGCCGCCGTTGCCGTTGTTCTTCACCACCTCGGCGGTGTCGAACAGGGAAACCTGCGCGCTGGACTTCTCCTCCTGGATCTTCTGGCCGTAGGCCATGGCCTGTTCCAATCCCTCCATCAGGGGCATGCGGAAGGCGCCGGTGGAGTCGAAGGCGCCGCACTTGACGAGGGCCTCCAGCACCTTCTTGTTGGCGCGCCGCATATCCACCCGTTCGCAGAAATCGTAGATATCCCTGAAGGGGCCTTCGGCCCGCGCCTCCAGGATCGCCTCCACGGCGCCGGTGCCGATCCCCTTGACCGCTCCCAGGCCGAAGCGCATGGAGTTGCCCACCACGGTGAAGGAGAGGCCCGACTTGTTCACGTCCGGCGGCAGCACCTCGATCCCCTGCTCGCGGCAGTCGCCGATGCTCTTGACCACCTTGTCCGTGTTGTCCATGTCGCAGGTGAGGAGCGCGGCCATGAACTCCACCGGGTAGTAGGACTTGAGGTAGGCGGTCTGGTAGGCGATCAGGGCGTAGGCGGCCGAGTGGGATTTGTTGAAGCCGTATTCGGCGAATTTGGCCATGAGGTCGAAGATCGCCTCGGCTTTTTTCAGGTCCAGCCCCTGGGCCTTGGCCCCGGCCAGGAACGGCTCCTTTTCCTTGGCCATGACCGCCGGGTCCTTCTTGCCCATGGCGCGGCGCAGCAGGTCGGCGCGGCCCAGGGAATAGCCGGCCAGGGTGCGGGAGATCTGCATGACCTGTTCCTGGTAGACGATGACCCCGTAGGTATCCTTCAAGATCGGCTCCAGTTGGGGCAGGTCGTAGACCACCTTCTGGCGGCCGTGCTTGCGGTCGATGAACTCGTCCACCATGCCCGATCCCAGGGGGCCCGGCCGGTACAGGGCGCAGGCGGCGATCACGTCCTCGAAGCAGGAGGGCTTGAGCTTGACCAGCATCTCCTTCATGCCGCTGGACTCGAGCTGGAAGATGCCGGTGGTGTTGCCCGAGGAGATGAGGTCGTAGCTGGCCTGGTCGTCGTCCCGCAGGCGGGTGATGTCGAAGTTCGGGTCTTTACCCTCCCGCACCAGCTTGACGGCGTTCTGGATCACGGTAAGGTTCTTGAGCCCCAGGAAGTCGAACTTCACCAGGCCGACCATCTCCACGTACTTCATGGAGTACTGGGTGTTGATGGAACCGGTCTTCTGGTCCTTGTACACCGGCAGGAACTCCTCCAACTGCTGGGGGGCCACCACCACCCCGGCGGCGTGGGTGCCGGCGTGGCGGGCCAGGCCTTCCAGGCAGACGGCGGTCTCCAGCAGGTCCTTCACCTGGGGGTCGGCCGCCGCCATCTCCTTCAACTGCGGTTCCAGCTTCAGGGCCTTGTCCAGGGTCATGTTCAGATCGTCCGGCACCAGCTTGGCGATCCGGTCCACGTCCCCGTAGGTCATGTTCAGCGCCCGCCCCACGTCCCGCACCACGGCCTTGGCCTTCATGGTCCCGAAGGTGATGATCTGGCAGACCCGTTCCCGCCCGTATTTCTCCACCACGTACTGGATGACCTCTTCCCGGCGGTCCATGCAGAAGTCCACGTCGATATCGGGCATGGAGATGCGTTCCGGGTTGAGGAACCGTTCGAACAGCAGGTTGTAGGGCATGGGGTCCAGGTCGGTGATCTTGATGGAGTAGGCCACCAGCGAACCGGCGGCCGAACCCCTGCCCGGTCCGACCGGGATACCCTGGTTTTTGGCCCAGTTGATGAAGTCGGACACGATCAGGAAGTAGGCCGGGAACTGCATCTGCCGGATGCAGTCCAGCTCGATGCGCAGGCGGTCGAAGTAGGCCTGCTGCCGCTCCAGGGGCATGTCCGGGTACTTGTCCAGGATGGTGACCATGCGCTCCTTGAGCCCTTCCGTGGCCAACTGCTCCAGCATCTCGTCGTGGGTCTTGCCGGCGGGCGGCTCGAAGTGGGGGAAGAAGTATTCCTTGTTCAGGGGGAGTTCCAGGTTGCAGCGTTCGGCGATGGCCACGGTGTTGGCAACGGCCTCGGGTGCGTAGGAAAAGGCCTTGGCCATCTCCTCCGGCGACTTGACGTAGAACTCGTCCGCCGTGAACTTCATGTGGGTCGGGTCGCTCATGGTCTTGCCGGTCTGGATGCAGAGCAGCACCTCGTGGGCGCGGGCATCCTCCCGGTTCAGGTAGTGGCAGTCGTTGGTGGCCACGAGCGGCAGCGAAAGCTCGCTCGCCACCTCCAGCAGGCGCTTGTTGACCACATCCTGCTCGGCCAGGGTGTTTTCCTGCAACTCGATGTAGTAGCGGTCCTCGAAGACCTCGCCGTACCAGCGGGCCGTGGCCACGGCGTCTTCCATCCGGTTCCGGCCGCACTGCATGGCCACCTCGCCCTTGAGGCAGGCCGACAGGGCGATGAGCCCGCCGCTGTGTTCCTTCAGGATCTCCCGGTCGATGCGGGGGCGGTAGTAGAACCCCTCCTTGTAGCCGGCCGAGGTGAGGTAGGAGAGGTTCTTGTACCCCTCCATGTTCTGGCAGAGCAGGATCAGGTGGTAGGCCGCGTCGGAGATTCCCCGTGCCTCCTTGGAGAAGCGGGACTCGGGCGCCAGGTAGACCTCGCAGCCGATGATCGGTTTGATGTGGGCCTTCTGGCACTTGAGATAGAACTCCACCGCGCCGAACATGTTGCCGTGGTCCGTGATGGCCAGGGCCGGCATGTGATAATCCTCGGCCTTGTGGACCAGGTCTTCGACGCGGATGGCGCCGTCCAGCAGGGAATACTGGGTATGGAGGTGGAGATGGACGAAGGGCGGTGTTTCCATGGCAAGACCTTTTGAGAGCGAACAAGCGTTATTGACGAAGGGGAAGCGGAGCCGGATGCAAAAAAGAACGGGACCTCTCAAGAGTTCCCGTCCGGTGGTATGTGCGGATAGTATGCCCGGTTTTGGCCGGTACGTCAATCGGCAGTTAGTGCTTTTATTACAAGTAGATATGTGTAACTGGCCGGAATGCGGGCGTTATTTTTTGTTTTGTGTGGAACCTTGGCCTCAGGGCATGTTTTGTCGACGTATGGCCCCGCCCCGATTGGGTGCTGCATCAGAGGACGAACTTGTCCACCATCCCCCGGAGATTTTGTGATTCCTGGGCCAACTGCGCGGCGGTCGAGGTTGTCTCTTCCGAGCTGCGCACCATCAGTTTCGCGGCAGTGGTGATCTGATAGATGCTGCCGGAGATTTCGCCTGAAGTGGCCGCCTGCTCCTCGGCTGCCGTGGCGATCTGGGCGATCTGCGTGGAAACCGATGTCACCTTCTCGAGGATGGTCCCCAGGGATTGTTCCGCTTTTTTGACCGATGCCCCGCCACTCTCCGTCTCCTTGCCCCCGCTCTCCATAACCCTGACCGCCTGGGATGTTTCCGTTTGTATGGCCTTGATCATATCGCCAATCTCTTTTGTCGCCTTGGTCGTCCTTTCGGCCAGGGCGCGCACCTCGTCGGCCACCACGGCGAAACCGCGCCCCTGCTCGCCGGCCCGTGCGGCTTCGATGGCCGCATTCAGGGCCAGCAGGTTCGTTTGGTCGGCAATGTCCTCAATAGTGCCTATTATCGCGCCGATCTGCTCGGACTTGGCGCCGAGATTGCGGATGGAGAGAGCGGCATTGTTGACGATGTCCGTTATTGCAACCATCCCGGCGACCGCCTCATTGAAAACCGTGACCCCTTCCTGGGCTACATTCCCGGAATGTATCGCATCCTCCGCCGCCGAATAGCAACTTCTTGAAATCTCGTTGCTTGTCGCCGACATCTCCTCGGTCGATGTCGCCATGGTCGTGACGCGTTCCGTAATATCGCTGGAAATGTCCGTAACCTGGTTGGCTGTTGCGTGCAATTGCGCCGAAGCCGTGGCAACGTGTACGGCCGACGCCGCTATGGCATCGACCATGAGCCGCAAATCCGCCGACATATTGGACAGACTGCGGGAAATATCCCCGAAATCGTCCTTGGACGCCACCGTGATCTCCGCTTTGAAATTTCCGGCGGCCACGGCGCTTATTCCTTCATGGATGGCACCGACCGCCCTGCGGGTCGCGAAATAGAAGCCCGAGGCGATCCAGAGCGCCACAAGAAATATTACACTCACGATAACGAGGCGTGTGGTCATCCTGGAGCTGTACTTGTGTATTCTCGCCTCCAACAGGGAGTCGAGTTCGTTGCCGAGCGGTGCGTACGTCGCCGCCCCGTGCTGGATGACTGCGAGGCCCGGCGCAAGAACGGATTCGTCGAAAACAACCGAAGGGGCCAGCAAGGTCTTGTTGATCGCTTCCTCGAACTGCGCCGATGGGGATATGATCGATTGGATGGCGCTGTCCAGCTTGGTTTTGATGGCGGGCGTGACCTTGTACACCTTGGCCACATCCCCGGAAATGGCGTTCCTGAGTGCCGCAATCTGGCCGAGATAGACAATGAGCTGGGTTTTGTCGTCGGCGGAGAGGGTTTTGGCTGCCTCTATCCTGCGGACCAGGACGGTCACCCTCGATGTCGTATCCATAATGGCCGGCAGTCTGGTGGTGAGTATGTCCATCAGGTAGTAGCTGTCTATGTCCGGGTCCAACGTCAGGTTGGAATTGTCGGCAATATCCGCTATGGCCGCCACAACCGCATCGCCGATGGCGTCGATATTCCCGGTTTGCGCACCGCCGGCCTTTTGCAGCGCATCCAGCGCATCCTTCGAGAGCAGGCCGCCGTCAATCCCTTTGACGGAACCTTCGAATGCGGCGATATCCGTCTTGCCGCTGCCGTTCTGTCTCAGGCTTATCACGGAATCGAGCAGGCCGTATCCAAAGGGCATGCATTTCATGCCAAGCCGTTCTTTTCCCGAGAAATTGATATTCTCCCGTGTCTCCGCCACGAGGTAATACGACATCATGGCCAACGGTATTGTCATGATGACGATAAGAAGAAGTACCTTCTGGCTGATCCTCAACTGGGTCATCAAGTGAATTACCGGGGAAAATAACATGGCTGCGTACTCCTTCTCCCTTGGAATGACGACATTATGCCTATGACAGGTGGAAGCGTTCTTTCCGAATAGATTGTGTCCCATAGCCGGCTTCCGCGACATTACTACCGCGGGAGTTTTTGGACTCATGCACCGCCGCCAGCGGACAAAAAAAGAAAAAGGCGCCGTGGATTTGTAGTTGTCCGCGGCGCCTTTGCCAAAACTATAGGATTTTAATTTGCTTCAAAATAGCACGGAGATTTTAAGTGTCAAGAATGAAACGGATATACCTCAAAATAAATGGGCTAACAACTATTGCAAACTATTTTAGTAGGTTATAAACCTTATTAATATAATAAAGATTACTGTAAACTAGCAAAACGTATCCTGTGTACTCTCCGGCGCGCTTCTCCATCTTGTCGGGGAAGGCGTGGGGTCCGGTCACCTCACCTCCCACCGCCCGCCGGACACCTCCAGAAAGGCCGCCAACAGGGGCGAACAGTGACTCTCTCGCCGTTTGAGCAGGGAAAGGGAACGTTTGAGCATCAGCGGGCTTGCCACTTCCACAAGCAGGCCATACTCAAGCTCGCGGCGCACGGCTATACGCGACAGGCAGCTTACCCCGAGCCCCGAGGCGACGCCGTTCTTGATGGCCTCGGTATGGCCGAATTCCAGCGATATGGAATAGCCGATCCCTGCCTTCTCCATGGCGTCCTCGAAGATCTCGCGGGTGCCGGAACCTTTTTCGCGCATGATCCAGGGGGCCGATGCGAGCATGTCCGGCGTGACGGCCCGAACCCCGGCCCAGGAATGTTCCGGGCCCGTCACCACCACAAGTTCGTCGTCCTGCCAATGGACGGAGACCAGCCCCCTGCTGTGGCACGGTCCCTCGACGAACGCGATATCGAGGGAGCCGTTTTCCAGCCACTCCGCCACCTGGTGCGTGTTGCCCACCTGTAATTCCACCCTGGTCTTCGGATAGCGTTTGGCAAAGATTCCCAGCAGTGCCGGCAGCAGGTAATTCCCGATCGTGGTGCTCCCCCCCACCAGCAATTCACCCACCATTTCCTGGTCGCCATCGCCCTGGAGTTGGCGCTCGATGCGCTTGACGGCCAGAAGGACCTCGCGGGCGTCTTTCAGCAGCAAGCGCCCGCTGTCGTTCAGGAGGAGACGTCTTCCGGCCCGTTCGAACAGAGGGGTCGCGCTCATCTGTTCCAACTGCGACAAGGCCATGCTGACCGCCGATTGGGTCAGGAACAATTCCTCGCCCGCTCGTGTGACGCTGCCGGTGGCGGCAATCTTTTCGAATATCTCCAACTGTCGGAGGGATAATGACATTGTTCAATCCAATTGATGCTAAATATAAATATTATTCATTTTTATTTATATTCGGCTTTGTCTATAGTGTCAATATCTTCGTAGCAAAGGAGCCCGGTGTGAAAAACGGTAATCTCTTGAAAGCGGTGTTCTGGGTGCTGTTGGCGGTTTGTTGCTGGCCGGGGGTAAGCGCCCCCATTGCGCTGGTGGCAGGGATCACCTTCGGGATCGCGATCGGCAATCCCTGGAGCGCGACCACGTCCACCTGGAGCAGGCGCTTGCTGCAAGCCTCGGTGGTCGGCCTGGGATTCGGCATGAATCTGCCGGAGCTTCTTAAAACCGGCAAGGATGCCTTCCTGTACACCGCCGTCAGCATCAGCTTCACCATGATCGTAGGGTATCTGCTGGGCAGGTCGTTCAAAATCCCCCGGCGCACCTCAACCTTGATATGTTTCGGGTCCGCCATCTGCGGCGGCAGCGCCATAGCGGCCATGGCCCCGGTTATCAAGGCGGAGGCCGAGGAAACGGGCGTTGCCCTGGCCACGGTCTTCACCCTCAATTCCATTGCCTTGATCCTGTTTCCTCCCCTGGGGCACCTTCTCGGCATGGGGCAACGCCAATTCGGGCTCTGGTCCGCCTTGGCCATCCACGACACCAGCAGCGTGGTGGGGGCCGCGGCGGCCTACGGCGGGCTTGCCCTGGCCATCGGCACAACGGTCAAACTGACCCGGGCATTGTGGATCATGCCTTCCGCCCTGGTCGCCGCCTGGTTTACCAAGTCGGAGGGAAAGGTGAAGGTTCCGCTCTTCATCATCGGCTTCATAGCAGCCGCGGCCATCAAAACAGCGCTGCCCCAGTTCAATCAGGTCTGGAACCCGCTGAACGGCGTGGCGAAGCAGAGCCTGGTGGTTACGCTCTTCCTGATCGGCTGCGGCCTGACCAGGGAGGTCCTGGGCAGAACGGGCGTAAAACCGCTGGCTCAAGGCGTCATACTCTGGGCGATTGTGTCGGTAACGAGTGCAACGGCCATACTCATTGGCTGGATTAGCTGAAGCAGGCTACAACGGAAAGGGACATGCCATGAAAACCATCGACACCATCCTGTTTGCCACGGATTTTTCCGAAGTATCGGATTATGCCTTCGATTACGCCGCGACCCTGGCCACGACCTACGGCGCCCGCCTGGTCATCGTTCATGTGGTTGCCCATCAGGTGGATTTGCGGAATTTCTACGTGCCCGACGTCTCCTTCGACGAGTTGGACAAGCAGGTTGAGGAAGGGGCAAAAAGCAGAATGGCGGATTTTTGCGGAGGATTGACGGAGCGGTTTCCCGATGCAACGGCATGCGTGGTAATCGGGATACCCCACGAGGAGATTCTCAGGAAGGCCGCCGAGGAAAAAGCATCCCTGATCGTCATGGGCACTCACGGCCGGCAGGGGTTTGACCACTTCATCTTCGGCAGCACCGCGGAGCGGGTGGTGAAAACCTCTCCCTGTCCGGTGCTGACCGTGCGTCCGGTGCCCGCGTGAGAAGATTCCGGTAGTCCGCTGGGCGCGGACGGGTCGCGACCATCCCCGTGGTTGCGACCCGTGGCGCCGGAAGAACGGCCGACACCGTACCGTGCGTCATTTTTCCTGGGGGAGCCCGGCCCTCCGCCAACCGGCCATCTGCCCGGCGAGAAGCACCACGTTCCGGTAGCCGTACAGATTGAGCAATCCCTTTGCTATCTGGGCGCGGGGGCCAAGCTCGCAGGTCACCACCATCTCGGTGTCCCTGTCGGAAGGGAGGCGTGCCAGCTTCAGCAGGATCTTCCAGGTCGGGGCGTGGACTACTCCGGGGATGTGACCTTTGCGGAACTCGAAGATCGTGCGGACATCCACCACCGTCGGCGCTTTTTTCGTTTTCATGCGTTTCAGCAGTTCTTGCGGTTCCATTACCTCTCCTTTGTTGAAAATGTCTGTTTCAAACTGTTGCGTCACCCGGCCTGGCGCCCCAGGTCCCGGATTATCCGGTAGGCAAGCAGGGCAAAGGGCCAGGCGTGCCAGAACAGGTCGAAGATATCGATGGGCCGTTTCAGGGTTCCGGCCAGCAGCATCCTGATCTTCTCCACGATATGCGGCTGGGGATAGAACGGCGCAAAGCCGAGCAGCAGGACCAGCGGGATGAGAAACTGGTAGTCGAGCAATCTATTCATGATATCTCCCGCCCGTGAGGCCGTCAGGCCGGTCCGGCATCGTCCCCGCTGGTGATGTAATCCGGCGGCAATTCGCATTCCGCGGGGATCTGGAACGGTACCGGGTAACGGATTCCCGCCTTGTGGGTCGCCGCCAGCCCTTTTGCGGTGCGGCCCAGCCATTCGAAGGGGATGCCGACGATCAACTCGTGATCCTGGGTCATGGCAAAGCGCCGGTCTCCCATGCAGGGTATCTCCACCGTCGGCTCATTGGTCAGTTTTACCTGGGCAACGGTCCGGGAACAGACCCCCGCGTCCCCGGACGATTTCATGACGAACTCCCCGCCCTCCTGGTACAGGAAGGCCTGCACGAAGCGCATCGCCTGGGCCGAGTTCACATAGACCACGACCATATCGGGGGGCAATCCCTCGAAAGGGCGGGCCAGCGGGTAGGTCAGGACACCCGCGACGCCGGGTTCGACCCGCGGCATCAGTCTTTGCATGGCCGCCGCCGCCTCTTTGGTCTCCTGATAGATGCCCGCATTGACCGAACCGTCCAGGACCCGCTCCGGCGGGGGTATCATGCCGGCACAGGACGCTCCCAGCACACAATGTCCCGTCTCCGCCTCGGTCCAGGTCGACCAGGAATACATGCGGCTGTAGGCGATTTGCTGGCAAATCGCCAGACGCTTGCCGCGCACCTTGATCTTCAATCCTTCGACCTGCGCGGCATCACGTACCAGGTTGACGCCCACGGGGTGGGTGGCGGGGTTGACGGTTTCCTTTACCGTTGCCAGAAACTGTTCCATAGCGTCTCCGTTAGTTTGTTATGGGCACGTGCGTTTGCCGCTGCCGCAACGGCTCCGGTCAAGGCTGTTGCGTGGCAAATGCCGACTGCCTGACCACCATGTCAACCACGGGAAGGGGCGGCACCACCTTGAGCCCGTAGATTTTCTCCAGGTCGATGTCCTTGGGCACGGCGGCCAACAACGCCTCGGCAACCTTCTGGTCCGCCTGCCGGTAACGGAGTTTTACTTCCAGGGACAGCGATTTCGCATTTTCAGGGGCGGCAATCCCGTAATAGACGTCTTTGTAGCCCCGGGGTGGAATGGTGTCGTGCCGGGAGAAGGCGGTAACCACCCACGGGTCCACGGCAAAGTGAAAATTATCCCCCATGCCGTCGGAGTTGAAGATGCGGGTATCGTCGGGCAACGTGCCGTCGCTTTTGACCGCGCCGCTGGTCATGACGACCTTTCCCGTTTCGTCCTTTGCCGTGATCTCCAGCCACATCTGCCTGACATTGGTGAGCGATGTGGGCAGATTATGCCCCGCCCGGATGTTTTTGACGCGCACCCGGACCTCCGCCAGCCGTCCGTTCCGATACACCGGGGACAGCTCCAGGTCCCCTGCCGACTGCAAACGTTCCACCGCCATCTCGTACTGCTTCATCAGGATTTTCGCCTGATCGTTATCCCCTGCTTTCCTGGCGGCTCCGGCGGCAAGATAGGTCAACAGGTAGTTGGCCCCGCTGAAATAATGCCGGTACTCGCTCCGCTCCGGTTTTTTGAATTCTTCGGCGGAACGTTTGAATCCCTGGATATCCACCATATGGCAGTCCTGGCACATGATGTTCTTCTGGGCGTAGGGACCGTGTTTCCATTCGATGTACGTCGCTTCCAGGGGGAAGTGGGCGTCGTAGTGATAGACCTGGTGGCATGAGGCGCAGAGGTCGGCCTGAAGATGGAGCCCGGACTCGGCGCATTCATGGAACCCGCCGCCGCATCCGTCGTATGGCTTGATCGGGCCGCGTTTGACCAGTTGCACCCCTTCCTTGGTCTCAATGCCCGGCGTGAGGATGAAGGAGCCGTTTTCCGGTTCATGGGAGGGGGTCTGCCAGTGGGTGACCCCGCTGATGGAATGGCAGATGTCGCAGGAAACCCCGGCCAGGGCCATTTCACTCAGTCCGGCATTCCCCGGCCCCTTGATCTCACCCGTTACCATGCCGGCCGGGGAGTGGCACCCTTCGCACTGCCGCGTGATCTCGTGGCCGACCGCCTTTTTCGCTTTGTTGAGTTCTCCCAGGTAGACCGGGTCCCGGAACGCGAGGCTATGAACCGAACCGGTCCATTCCTTGTACTGCTTGACGTGGCAATCCTTGCAGACGCTTGGCGGGGTGAATTCGGCCCTGGATTTATTCCACGTGATGAGTGACGGATAGTAAGGATACAACGTCCGGTCAACATCGAAGACCGGCGAGGCGGCCAGCGCCGTCCCGGCGAACATGCCGAGCGCGAGGATCGCGACAAATGCTGCGGGGGCTTTCTTCTTCAGGTGCATGCTGGTCTCCTGGGCTGTGGTTCGCTGTGGTATGTTTCCGCTTCTCGCGTCGGCACCGGTATGGCTATGCCATTTTGGCGGTGATCTCGAACTCCGGCGGGTCCATGAGCACCCTTTTCACCGTGCAGAGGCTCGCCGCCTTGATGACGGCGTTCTGGTATTTTTCCGGGAAGCCGGGGGGGAGGTCGATCCCGATGGTTACTTTGGAGAGCCTCTTCTTTCCTTCCGCAGACGTGGAGAACTCCATCTTCTGGGTCAGCGCCAACCCCTCCGTGGCGATCTGCCGCTGTTGGCAGAAGCTGAGAACATAAATGCCGGCGCAGGTTCCGAGAGAGGCAAGGAAATAGTCGAAAGGGCTCGGCGCCGAGCCTTCTCCGCCGTCTTCCACCGGCTGGTCCGTGGGAACAAACCTGCCGTCGATCTCCGCAGTAACTTTCTTCCCGCCGGGGAAGGTGATCTTCAGTTCCATAACGACTCCTCGATGTTCACAATGATCCTCCGGGTTGAACCGGATATCTTTTCAGCGTCTCCATCCGGCCCATATGGGAACCCCGTTGTCGTCGCGGAGTTTGAGAAGCGCATCCCCTTTTTTGATCTCCGCCGCAATGATGGCCGGTTTTCCGGCAACCGTCACCTGCGAGCCTTTGACTTCGATCTTGTCACCTTTTCTGATCCCGGTCTCCAGCCGATCGATGAACCATGCCGGGCCCAGGTGGATTGAAACGGTTTCCTTGTCGGTCTTGAGCTTGAGGTGGATTCCGGTGCCCATCCCCTTCATAGGGGTCATCCGGTCCACGGAGACCACCTCGCCGCTCACGGTCTCCACGGTCGCCGGGTTGTACATCCGCTGGAATGAGCCCCCCATGCCCCAGCCGCCGCTGCCGCGCCCGCCCATGCCGGGCGCTGCGAAGGCCGTCATTGCCGCCGAAATCGAAACCGCCACCATAACGATCAGGAACGTACTAATGCGATTGGCTTTCATGGTATCCTCCTGTGCTGTTTTTGACTTTCACTCGCGTCCGTTGCGCCTCGCGCCGATGTTCTCCCCCGCCCCGGCGAATCCCTGCCCCATCGTATTCCGTCCGGCTAATATATTTACATATTGATATTTGAATATTGTTCTGGGTATACTAAAAAGCAGAGTAAATCAACCACTAAAATTCGCTTTCCCGTGCGCTGCCCGGCGCCGCCGTCTTCCGCGCTTTCACTGGCTTTGCCGTAACCGCGCGTCAGCGCCACGCCCGGTCGCTGGCGGCGGCGACATTACCTGCGACAAAGGAGGGACCCACCATGGAAACTGAAAGAAAGTGTCCCGAATGTCAGGGCACCATGTTCCTGCTGCCCGGTTGAGGCGGCCTCTTCTGGCGGTGCCAGAAGTGCGGATTCAGGCTTATGTACGAAAAAGGACAGGATGGCGAGTGCCGTTGTTCCTAGTTTTACCTCCGGAAGGTGACGGCGGTACGCGATCCCTTTGTTGATTATACCGCAAAAAATCGACTAAAGAGCGGACCCCTGAAGATCGTTCGGAATTAACGGCGAGGAGGTCGCCTTGACCTATGTGGATCTGAAAACGTCGCTCCAACTCTTCGGCCTTGGCGAACGCGCCTCCCTGAAAGAGATCAAGGCCCGGCACCGGGGTCTGGTAAAGCGCTACCACCCGGATACGGGCAAGGACAGCGACCCGGAGATGATACGCAACGTGAACGCCGCATATCAGGTGCTGCTGGATTACGTCAAGGAGTACCGTTTCTCCTTTGCCGAGGAGGAGTTTTACGAGCAGAACCCGGAAGAGCGCATCTGGCAGCAGTTCAAGACCGATCCGCTGTGGGGGGGAGGGTAGGGGCCGGGAAGAAGCCCCGGTGTTTCGAGGTTTGCCGGCCCGCCCCCATGCATGACGACCCGATGTGCGTCAGGGGCGCTCTATCAATTCGATGAACTCTTCCCGCTTGATTTCGTCCACGATCCAGGAGCAGGCGGCAAAGCAGCGATCACGGGTTTTGCCGGAAACAATCGCCAGCAGCACCGAATCACCGGCGCCGATTGTTCCGAGCCGGTGCACCACAAGAGCCTGGTTGAGCTGAAATTGCTCCTCCGCCTGGCGGGCAAGGGCGGCCAAACGGTCGTCACTGTCCGGAACAAGCGGTTTCAACTCGACGGTGGAAAAGTCCGGCACCTGCTTTCCCGGACGTTTCACCCGGCCGTGGTGCAGTACCACGGTGCCGGTGGTATCGGTCTCCCGCTCAAGAAAAGTGCGGTAAAGCTCCAGGTGGTCAAACGCCTCGGTCGTACAAAACGCGGTAATCACTTCAATGCTCTCCTCTCCCCGGTTTGTTGTCAACGGTGCGGAACGGACGCTGCCCTGTTCCTCATCCGGTGTCTCCGCAAAATATCATGTATTGCCGCAAAAATCCTTTCTAAAAGTCATCCGTCCCACACCATCCCCGTTTTGCGGCATCCCTGCCGTTACTGCAACTTGAAGAGCACGGGCATTATTATCTCGGCGGCCACCGGCGGGCGGGGAAAGGGAACGCACTGCCGGACCGTGTCCACGGCGCGGGCATCCAGAACCGGATAGCCGCTGCTCACCTTGACCTGCAGGGAGCGGACACTGCCGTTTTCGGCAACGACGAACGACAGCACCACCCTGCCGCTCCACCCCATGCGCAGGGCGGCCTGCGGGTAGACAAGCCTCCTGACGATCAGGTCGTGGATATAGGTATACTGCTCCTTCACATAGCGCTGTTGCGCCTTCTCCGCGGTGATCCGGCCATCCTCGCTTCCGGCGCCGTGCATGGCGGGGGTAGCCGAGGGTTCCAGGACGGTAACGACCTGATGCGGCGCTTCGACCACCGCCTGCGCCGTTACGGGGGCGGCGGGCGCCGGAGCCGCCTGGCGGCTGACAACCGGCGCCGGTTGCACCTGCGGCTCCGGCCTGACGCGAACCGGCCGTGCCGGAGATGCCGGTGGTGGAGCGGCCTGCAGGGGTGGGACGACCTGCCGTGCCCGGCTTTTCACCGCGGGCCGCTCGGGGGCCCGGTAGTTATTGAGCGTGAGATCAATAACTACCGGGGTGGTAGGCTTCGCGCTGTGCGCGCTGAAACTTACCAAAAACGCCACGAGCCCCACATGGGCTGCGAGCGAAATGATCAATTCCTTAAACGGCCTACTCATTGGGCTCCTCCGTCTGCATGCGGATTGCTGTTCCTCCCTTGCAGGCACCACCGCCGGCACGCGGCACACCTCTCTGCCGCCAAAGAACTCAGAATTTGGCGGTCAATCCGGCATAGAACGAGCGCCCCATACCGGGGACCGGAATGTTTGCCGGGATTGCGGTTCCCGACATGGTTGCGCCCTGACCGGTATAGACCCCTCCCAACGGCAGGTTGTAGAACCTGTCGAAGAGGTTGGTTATGCCCACGTCGAGCCGCGCATATTTCCATTCGTAGCTGCTGCGGAGGTTGAACAGGCTGTAGCCTCCGGTTTTCAGTTCGTCCCGCACCTGGGACACCTCGGTCTTGTCCGCGACGAATTCGCCTTCCGCGGTGGTGGTCCAGCCCCAGATCTTGTGAATGAGGGCCAGTTTCGCGTTTGGCGGCATGATGTTGTACAGGTTGTCGCCGGTTGTCTCGTTGGTGCCCCGGACGTAACTGAACACGCCGGTCGCGGTAACCTTGCCGTAATCATCGGTTGAGACCACCGGCACGGCCCCGGAGACGTCGACCCCGTAAAGCTGGGCCGACTGGTTGACAAACTGGAGATAGACGAAACCGCTGGTGGCGGTCAGGCTGCTCTGCACGGCGGCGCTGGTGCCGCATACGCCGGTCGGGCAGCGGCGGGCGTCGATGTAATCCTGGACATACGTGTAGTAGGGGGTGATCTTGAGCCCCCACCGCTCTCTCGCGGCGTCGTGCCAGTCGGCGGTTGCGCTTATGGTATGCGCCACCTCCGGTTTCAGGTCGAGATTGCCGATGTAATAGTTGCCGTCGCCGGCAAAGTTGACCATCTCCATGGCCATGCGGTTCGACGACCAGGCGTAACGCTCATAGAGGTTGGGCGACCGGCTCTTTATGGCGTACCCGGTTTCGAACGACCACAGGGCATTCGGGGTATAGCGGACCAGGGCGGTCAGATCCCCGTTGTAATCGGAACGGTGGTGATCGAGGGCGTTGAAGGTGGTGACCGGGTACAACGGCGCGCCGTTGTATGCGGAGCCGTCATTGTATCCCTGCACCGGGCCGGTATTCATTTCCACCCACTCGCCGCGCACGCCGAAAAGGGTCAGCCATTCCGGATTCCATTGCGCCTCCCATTCGGCGAAGAGGGCCAGGCGGTCCCGCTGGCCGTCGTTGATATTCTTGAACGTGTTGGGGGCCATGCCACCCGTGGTGTATCCCGCGGGCAAGACCGACGGCGAGGGCGGCCACCAGTCGTTCAGGCGATAGCGTTGGTATTCCGTTCCCACGCGGAGAAGGTCCCGTTCCGAAAGCATGATGTCCGCTTTGAGGACGGTTCCCAGGTTGTTGCCCTCGGTCTCCATGGGCATGCCGGGTGCTATGAATGTGGCGGCGCTGCCGTAATAATATTGCTTGTCGTCGGCGAAATTCATGCTGTGCCGCGTGTGCTCGTCGTAAAAACGGGCTTCCAGGGTTCCCCAGAGAAAGTTCCCGGTATATTTGAGATTGCCCTGAAAACTTTCGTTGAGCGTCATGTCCATGCGCTGGTTGGGGAAGCCCTGGTAGGGGATGTGCTGATAGCCGAAGTTCAGGCCCAGCAGGTGGTTGTCATGGCGCAGTGCGACACCCAGTTGATGGTTTTCGGCCCGGTAGCTGGACGAACCGACTTCGTCGCCGGCGATCCAATGGTCGCCGTCAACGGTCCCGGTGGCCAGAACCCCCGGCTTGAAGTCGCTTGCCGCCTTATAGTTGCCCGATTGGGCGACGGAGCCGTTGTAGCCGATACTCGTATTTTCACTGGCAACCGTTGCGGACAGGTTGGCGCCGAACGCATCGCCGTTGGAACGGTAGAACGCCCCCAGTTCGCCGGTGGTCAGCAGATGTTCGCCGTTACCGGCGAAGCGCGGTTCCCTCGACGTGACGATGATCGCGCCGCCGATGCTGTCTCCGCCGAGGCTGACCGGGCTTATGCCGGGGAATACCGTCAAGCTCCCCACATTGGCCGGGCTGATGTACGAAAGCGGTGAGTTCATGTGGTTGGCGCAGGCCGAGACGAGGTCCATGCCGTCAACCTTGATGCGGATACGGTCGTCGGGCAGCCCGTGAATGACCGGCAGGCCGGAAACGCCGCCGGCGCTGTAGATACTGACACCCGGCACATCGCCTAACAGTTGGGTGGTGTCGCTCACCGCGGGGCGCTTGGCGGCGATCTCCGCGGGTTTAAGGGTTGCGGCATTGACCGGTCCGGCGGCGGGCCTGGTTGCCGTTACCACCGCATCGTCAAGTACCTGTTGTTGCTGTATCGACTCTTCGGCCTGGGCCAGGCAGGCCGCCACGGCCCAGACCATGATGGTCGCTGTGATCGTTGTGCGCATGAGATATTCTCCTATAGTTTCATTGCAGGCGTGCGGCCGGACGCAGAACTGTTCCGTTCCGCCGAAATCCGCTGCGGGGCCGGTGGCACGACCGGCCTGAGGTCTCCGCTGTCGTTTGAAAAAGCTCGACCGGCGGGGCCTGTTATCGCAAGACGGCTCAGATGTGCAGGTCATCCCCCGGATGTCGCGACGTTCGGCATTACCCTTCCGGAGCATGCACGTGGAGACGTGCCCCGCATATACGTATGCCGGACCAGCCCCCGGAAGAGGGCGGCAATGCCCCGAACGGGCAAAGGGGATTACACGATGGTATCAGGAGAAAAGGGCGAGTTTGGGAGGCGGTTCGGGCGGTTCCGCATGGCGGGAGTTCATGAGGTGGGTGATGGTCAGTTGTTCCGAAGAATAATCGTGGGGAGGTATGCTGCCCGGTGCTGAGCCGGGGAGGATCTCGAAGGATACCCCGCTCATGGCGAACACTTTACCGCTGCCGCAGGGGCAGCCGCATTTGAGTACGGTGACCGCATGGTCGGGGGCCTGCTCCGGCTCCTTATGCCCATCGTACCGGTGATTTTTGCCCTTGCCGGTGCAGCAGGGGGGAAGGGCGGCGCTGTCTTCAGGCGGTTCGGGTGGCGCAGGTTTGGTCGAACAGCAGGTGGGTTTCCTGGCGGCAGGTTCGGCATGGGGTGTGGACTTGGTGGCGCAACAGCCCTGCTTCGCGGCCGCCGCACGGTCTTCCAGAAACCGGTGTTTTCTGACGCAACAACAGGTTTTACCCCGCGTTTCCGGCGAACACCCGCAGATGGCGCAGTCGCCGGAACATTCTCCCGTCACGGCATGGGCGACCGTCTTGAAATGCAGCGCCATGGGCGCAAGCGGCGCCAGGACGATGACAATATATATCGCCCCCAGCACCAGAGCGCTGAGATGACGAAAACAATTCCTACGCCTATGCGGGGATTTGCACACCATTTGCTCATTCTATTATAACGTAACGTCTTGTCAAGCAAAGACCATCTGGAACGGGCGGGGACATGAAGAAGCCCCGTCGCTTCATCGAAAAATCTTGATTGTAATGTTATATATGATACTATCAAAGCATGACGACAGCGGACAAGACACTTGAACGGATGAGGAACAATCCTCGTGACTGGCGTATTGACGATCTGTTGTCCGTGGCCGAGCGTTATGGGATAGAAGTACGTAACAATGGGGGGAGCCATCACGTTTTCTCCGCGAAGGGGATTGCGGAAAGCCTGTGCGTCCCTGCGCATCGTCCCATCAAGCCGGTTTATGTCAAAAATTTCATAGCAATGATTGACGCTATCAAGGAGCATACGCCATGAGCATAAAACAAATCGAGCCTGTTACCCCACCAGCTCCTTTCGAGGCATACGGCCATATCGTATCGCCCCTTTCCTCCGAGGATGGAGGCGGGTACATGATCACGTTTCCTGATCTCCCCGGCTGCATATCGGACGGCGAGACGCTGGAAGAGGTCCTTGCCAACGGCCGCGATGCTTTCGATAGCTGGATGGCGGCCCAGGTGGACATGGGGAGGCAGATACCGGCCCCAACCCATTACGACGAGGAAGGCAAGCCGGTGAAGTTCGTCCAGAGGCTTCCCCGCTCGCTCCATGCTTCGTTGCAGGCACGGGCGAAAGCGGAAGGTGTCAGCATCAATACCCTCGTGCTCGCGCTCATTGCAGAAGGGCTCGGCAGGCGCGCAGCTGCGGCGCAAAACTCCCCGGCCAAGCGAGCGGCGTGAGGGGAGGAAGTTTGTGTGAATGGCCACATACAATTCACAATAACAAAGCCCCGCCTCCCTCACGGGAAACGGGGCCAGTTCACACCCTTGTTGTGTAGTCCTACTTCTTCGCTTTTTTCGCCGCCGGTTTCGGGGCGGGTTTAGCCACGGCCTTCAGCGCCTCCTTCATGGCATGCCCCATCTTGGTCGGGCTTTCGGCCACCACCACCCCACACTCGTTCAGGGTACGGATCTTGTCCTCGGCCTTGCCCTTGCCGCCGGTGATGATGGCCCCGGCATGGCCCATGCGCTTGCCCGGGGGGGCCGTGATCCCGGCGATGAAGGCCGCCACCGGTTTCTTCATGTTCTCCCTGATCCAGTAGGCCGCCTCTTCCTCGGCCCCGCCGCCGATCTCGCCGATCATGAAGACCGCCTCGGTATTGGGATCGTTGTTGAACTGCTCCAGCACGTCGATGAACTTCATGCCGATGATCGGGTCGCCGCCGATGCCGACGCAGGTGGATTGACCCAAGCCCATGTCGGTCAACTGCTTGACCGCCTCGTAGGTCAGGGTGCCGCTGCGGGACACCACGCCCACCTTGCCCGGTTTGTGGATGTAGCCCGGCATGATGCCCAGCTTGCACTGGCCGGGGGTGATGACGCCGGGGCAGTTGGGGCCCACCAGGAGGGTATTGCTTCGCTCCTGCACCGACCGGGCCAGGACCATGTCCCGCACCGGAATCCCCTCGGTGATGCACACCGCCAGGTCCAGCTCGGCGGCGCAGGCCTCCAGGATGGCATCGGCCGCCGCGGGGGGCGGGACGAAGATCATGGAGACGTTGGCCTGGGTGTAGCGCACCGCCTCTTCCACGGTATTGAACACCGGGATGCCGTCGATGTGGATGCCCCCCTTGCCGGGGGTGACGCCGGCCACGATGTTGGTGCCGTAGGCGCGGCACTGCTGGGTGTGGAACAGGCCGCTGCGGCCGGTGATTCCCTGTACGACGATCTTGGAGTTTTTATCGATCAATATAGACATGGCCTATTTGCCCCCCTGTCCCAGCATCTTGACGATCCGTTCGGCGCCGTCTCCCAGGTTGTCGCCCACCTGCACGTTCAGCCCCGATTCCATGAGGAGGCGTTTTCCTTCCTCCACGTTGCTGCCGTCCATGCGTACCACGATGGGGAGGTGGCACTGCACCTCGCTGGCCGCCTCGATGATCCCCTGGGCGATGACGTCGCAGCGCATGATGCCGCCGAAGATGTTGACGAAGACCGCTTTTACGTCGCAGTCCTCCAGGATGATCTTGAACGCCTCGGCCACCTTTTCCCGCGTTGCCCCGCCGCCCACGTCCAGGAAGTTGGCCGGCTCGCCGCCGAACTCCTTCAGCACGTCCAGGGTGGCCATGGCCAGGCCCGCGCCGTTGACCATGCAGCCGATGGAGCCGTTCAGCTTGATGTAGGCCAGGTCGTACTTGCCGGCGTTGATCTCCAGCGGGTCGAGCTGGGAGTAGTCCACCATGTCCGGGTATTCCCGGTGCCGGTACACGGCGTTATCGTCGAAGGACACCTTGCCGTCCATGGCCAGCAGCCATCCGGCCTTGGTGACCACCAGGGGGTTGATCTCCACCAGGAAACAGTCCTTTTCCAGGCAGCAGCGGTACAGGTTGAGGATCAGTTCCACGCAGTCCTCGCACACCACGCCGGTCAGCCCCAGGGCCAGGGCGATCTTGCGGGCCTGGTAGGGGCGCAGCCCCATGAGCGGGTCGATGGTCAGGACATAGATCTTCTCCGGGGACTTGTGGGCCACCTCCTCGATGTCCATGCCGCCTTCCGGCGAGGCGATGAGGCAGTAACGCGCAGTGGCCCGGTCCAGGGTGATGGAGAGGTAGAACTCCCGGGCGATCTCCACCGCCTCCTCCACCAGGATGCGGCGGACCTTGAGCCCCTCCGGCCCGGTCTGGGGAGTGACGAGCTTTTTGCCGAACAGCTCCTTGGCCACGTCGTTGGCCTGCTCCGGATGGTGGACGACCTTGACGCCCCCCGCCTTGCCGCGCCCGCCCGCATAAATCTGGGCCTTGACCACGCAGTGGCCCCCCATCTCCTTGGCGGCCCGTTCCACCTGGTCCGCGGTCAGGGCCACCCTGCTGCGGGGGACCGGGATGCCGAACGTGGTGAATATCTCCTTGGCCTGGTACTCATGAATGTTCATGGCAAGCTCCGTCCGTTAGGATTTTGGGGGAGTATATCAGGAAAAAGGGTGTAGACAAGAAAATTTTACTTTAGATGAAATATTTTATTTTAGATAAAATTTATTTGGCGGACAGTGCCTTCTGCCGGTCCAGTTTGGCGTATTCCGCCTCGGAGGGGCGCAGGTAGACCGGCAGCAACCGGGCCGGTTCCAAGGTGGCATTGTTGTGCCAGGCGTGGAGGGCAAGGAGCGCGCCGTTTCCGGCATGGCCCACGTTGTGGCGGGTGGAGGCGAAGCGGGCGCGTTCACCCAGGTGCGCGGCGATGACCTCGCGGTAGCGGACAGCGCCGTCCCCGGCAAAGATCACCGGACCCTGGGTGGCGGCGGAGAGTTGGTCCAGGAACGCTTCCGGTCCCATGACGCAGTCGGCCATGATGGCGGAGGGGAGGGGGGAGGAACAGTCGTACAGGGCGGCGTAGACCTCGTTCTTGCGGGCGTCCAGGAGGGGGCAAACCGGCAGGGAGGCCAGGGGGAAGTTCATGGCAACCAGAGCCAGGGTGGAGAAGCCGAAGCAGGGCTTGCCGGTGGTCAGGGCCAGCCCCTGGATCGTGGCGACGCCGGCCCGCACGCCGGTGAAGGAACCGGGGCCCACGGCGCAGGCGAACAGGTCGATCGCGTTCACCGTAAGTCCCGTTGCGGCCAGCATGTGTTCGATCTCCGGCAGGACCCGGGCCGAAAGGGCCTTGTCGGAGCGGAACAGAGATTCGGCGACGATGGTGTCGTCGGCTGCAATGGCGATGCTGGCCAGGTTGGTGGAGGAGTCGATGCTGAGGATATTCATGGTGGTTCCTGGGAGTGGATTTGGCTTTGTGGCTTGGTCTTTGTGGCTTTGGGCTTGGTCTTTGGCCTCCGGCCTCTGGGACTTATAGGACCAATGGGACGTATGGGATTATAAGTCTCATAAGTCCTATAAGTCCCATAAGTCCCATAAGTCCCATAAGTCCCATAAGTCCCATAAGTCCCATAAGTCCCATTGATCCCACAGACCTTTTTCTGCCGCCTAGTCCTCTTCCGGCGGGACCCTGCCGGTCCTCTGGATGAATTCGAGCTGTTCGGCCTTGCGGCTCAGGGCATCCCGGCAGAAACTCCAGATGCGGTAGCTCTCCACCGCCAGGATGGTGGTCCCGGCGCCGAAAACGGCCCAGAAGTTGTCGTCCAGGGCTTTGGCGAAGTGGTAGAAGAGCAGGAAACCGGTCAGATAGCCCACGTGGCAGAAGCTGCTTTTGTGCTCGATGCCGGCCGTCATGCGCGAGAGGCTTAAGATGATGGCGGAGAAGGTGTAGAACAAAAGGACGATGCTGATGATATGGGCCGGCGGCGGCGGGCCGAGGGCCGCAATGACCGTGTCGGGCAGGGGGAGCATGGGGAAGTCGCGCCATGCCGTCAGGCAGACCAGTATGAACAGGGAGAAAGCCCACAGCCCCCTGCTGGAGAAGCGGTTGAGGTGCTTGACGTCAGCCCTGAGTTGTTGCTCGACCAACTCGACCTGGCTCTGCTGCGGCGCCATGCCGGTCGCCGGCTGATTGTCAATGGTCTGTGTCATGGCATGACCCGGTGTGCGCGAAACCGGAAGCATGTTCCGGATGAGAGAGTTCAGTTGCACCTATGAATCCTTCGGGACATTTCCTTTTTCCCTGGCGGCCGGGTCCCCATCGGTGGCGTAATCCTTCTGGCTCAGGTTATAGAGGGATTGGGCGATTCTGTCAAGCTCGCGGGGAAAGTGGGAAGGATGGGCTTCGGGATGTTCACCCGCCTCCACCTGTTCGGCCAGGCGGCGCAGTTTCTGCAACGGCAGGAAGACGCTCCTGCGCAGGAGCGCCGTGACCCCGCCGACGGTCAGGACGAGGATCATGATCGTGAAGATGATCATCTGGTTGCGGATGGACGCCAGGGATTTGAGCAGCATCTCCCGTGAGAGCCCGATGTCCAGGGTCCCCAGCACCTTCTGCGCCGGCGGGTGGACATGGCAGGGGGCATTGAAGCATTCCGGCTCGTTGTAGATGGGGGCCATGACGGCCATGACCTCCCGGCCGTCGCCGTTGGTGAAGGTGCGCGTCTGTTCCATCCGGCCCAGGGAGGCGGAGGGGATGGCGCCGGCATGGCAACCGACGCACCCCTCGGCTTTCTTGTCCACCTGACGGTCCAACTCCTCCGCCCGGTTGGAAAAGTTGACGATCCCCTTCTTGTTGAAGACCCTGATGTGCTCGACCCCCTTCTGCTGGCCGATGTTCTGGATCATCGTCGTGAGCATCTCCCGGTCGGACTTGAGCATGGCGTACCGGGTCGATTTGAGGATCGTGTCGGCCAGGTTGGTGGCACATCCGACCGTGTCACGGTTGACGACGTTCCTGATGACCGAGTAGAGGAGCAGGAAGCATACGATGACGAATCCCGTGACTGCTATCCCGACCGGAACGAGGGCTCGGCCTGCAAGGGTTTTGAACATGGTTTATCTCTCCCTGGTGGTAGTTGCTCCAATCTGTTGTATCCGGGACTTGCAGGACTTATAGGCCCCAGGAAATTTATCTGGATCAGCCGGCCTTGTGGCAGGTGGCGCAGTTGGCCTTGACACTGAAGGCCGCCTTGCCATTATGGCAGGCGCCACATGATTTTCCCTTTTCCATGGCCTTCATGGAAACCTTCGCCTTGCTGTGGGCGATGGCGTAGAGCTTGGTATGGCAACTGCCGCACTGGTAGTGGCCGGTATGGGTCGCATGGCTGAAGGTGACGTTGCCGGCACCCTTGATGGCGTATTTCTGGTCCTTGGTCGGGTGGCACGAAGCGCAACTGTCGATGCTGAAGGCCGCTTTGCCGTCATGACAGGCACCGCACGATTTCCCCTGCTTCATCTCCGCCATGGTGGTCGGCTTGTTGTGGCCGGCGGCGAACAGCGCCGGGTGACAGGTGGTGCAGTTGGGGTTGGCGACCAGGTGTTTCTGGTGGCTGAAACGGGTCGTGCCGGTGGCTTTCACCGTGTAGGTGATCTCTTTCACCCGGTGGCAACGGGCGCATTCCTTCAGGGCAAAAGCGCTTTTGCCGTCATGGCAGGCGCCGCACGATTTCCCCTGCTCCATATCGGCCATGGTGTAGGTGGCCTTTTTCTTGAACGGGTAGAGGGTGTCGTGACAGGCCTTGCAATTGTTGGCCATCTGTTTTTGCCGGATATGGTTCTTGTGGCTGAAGACGACCTTGCCGGCATGTTCGGTGGCAAAGGTGATGTCCTTTATGTCCACGGCTTGGGCGATCAGACCGGAGACCAGAAACGTCAGGATGATGGAAAAGATGAGATTGCGACGCATGAAGTCCTCCTGAGGATGTTGTCACTACCGCGCAGCGCAAGGGTTCCCGATGGAACCTCTTTACGCCGCTTCCGTGCCGGAATGATGGCCGACCGCGTGGGCCGGTGCTGCCGTCTCCGTTCCGGCCGCCTGCTCGGGAACGCCGTCTTCCACCTCCTCCTCTTCCCAGCCGTTCCACATCGGTTTGAAGTGGGCAAACGGGGTGTGGCCGAGGGTCGCCAGATAGATGTGCACGAACAGGAAGGCGCAGAAGCAGCAGGCGATCAGGTAGTGGGCGCTTACCAGGGTCTTGATCCCCCCCACCACGACGAAGATCTCCCGCAACGGGGCGACGTACATCAGGAAATAGCCCGAAATGACCACCAGCGGCAGGAGGATGAACATGATCACCAGGTATGCAGCCTTCTGCATCGGGTTGAACTTGCTGTCCGGGGTGCTGTGGTGCGGGTTGGGACGCCCCAGGAAGTAATAGAAGAAGTAAAAGAACGCCTGGCGGAACAGGCCGTGCTTGATGTCCTCAAGGGTGGGGACGTAGAGTTTGATCATGGTGCGGGCCACGAACATGTAGTAGATGAGCCAGAGGGCGTAGGATATGGAGACCACGACTCCGGCGGTATTGTGGAGGCGGATGGCCGCCTTGTAGGTGCCGAAGATGTTCACATAGTCGGGGAACCTGATCTGCAGGGCGGTTACGCAGAGAGTCACGATCCCGAAGGCATTCAGCCAGTGCCAGATCCTGACCGGCATGGGGGTGAGGTAGATCTGTTCGGTGTGTTTCATGGCTCAATGGTCCTTTCTGTTTTTTCTGGTCAAAAACCGCAAGGTGCCGTGCCCGATCGGCATCATCATCCCCCCGGCGATGATCAGCGCGCCGACGATGTTGAGGGTGGTGCTGCGGGTGGTTCCCAGCATATAGAAGTCGGGCGTGCCGTAGAGGATGTCGAGGATGGCGCCCTTTTCAACCGCCACCCTGGTCACGCCGCCGTTTCGGTCGGGAAATTCCACATAGCTGGTCTGCATCGCCTTGGGACCCGAAGCGTGGCAGAAGGAACAGTCCCAGCATTTTTCGTTGATCTGATAGGTGTGGGTTACCGTCTCCGGGGTCATCATGCCCCACAGCCGCATCCCCTTGCCGCGCGCTTCATGGTTGAACTCCCTCAGTTCAATCAGGGAGATGAGGCCGTCGCCGTTTTTGTCGACCAGTCGGCTGATATCCCCGTTTATGGGCCGAAGAGCGATGAGTTCGCCATAGCCGGCGGTCTTGAAATCGCCGTGGGGCTCGCCCGGCTTCTTGTTTTCGATGGTCATGTTGATGACGTAATTCTTGGAGCCGGTGTGGCAGGTGATGCAGGGAAGGGAATCCAGGTGCAGATCCGCCTGGGTGAGCCATTTGGAATGACTTTTGACGGTCTTTTCCTTGTCATGGCATTTGGCGCACTTGCCATTCAGGTACTCGCCGGATACGGCGATGCTCGGCTTGACCTCGTGGGGGTTGTGGCAGTCGTTGCAGGTCGCCTTGCTGCCGTGGAGGCTTGCGGCGTATTCCGTCTGGATGGGGGCGTGGCATTCCTTGCACCGGGCCTTATTGGGCCGGGAGCCGTCATGGGGATGCTTCGCGGTTACCGAGTCATGGCATGAGGTGCAGCCGATCAGGGCGTGGGACGTGGAGGCGAACTTGCCCGCCTCCAGATAAAGCCGCTCGCCCCCGTTTTTGACAACCTCCCGGTTGCCGTGGCAGGCGAGACAGGCGTCATTGCCCGCGTCGGCCGCAAGCGCGGCGGCGGGCAGCATGAAAATCGCCAGGCACAGTATCACTTTGCAGACATCCGTCTTCACGTGAGCTCTCCTTCTCCCTGGCCCCGTCTCGTGCGGGGCAAGAGGATAGTGTTGCTGTCAGGTGCGCAATGTTCCGTTGACGTGTTTCCGGTTCCGGTCCTTGATGTGAAACCGGCATAAAGTGCTTGATCTGTGCCGCGCTATTTGTGGGTTACGGTCTGCGGTTCAGCCACCTTCTCCTTGCCCATGGCCTTGGCAAAGCCGAGCATCATCAGTACCGCCGGCATGAGCTGGGCAACGACGATCAGGGCGCAGAACCCCAGGAAGATCCAGACGAAGAGCCCGCTGTTGTCTTCCCGCGCGCCGTTTGCCGCAAAGGCGCTCGATGCGGAGCCGATGGTGATCATGAGAGCGTTTTTCAAAGCTGTGGTTTTCATGGTAGCCTCCTCGGATTGTAGTATAGCACTCGCAGGTTGTTTTAAAAGTTACACCGGGCCTTTTTAGGCTATTTGTTGACGTTGTGCGCTTTTTTCTCGTTTGCCGAGAAGATCCCCTTGAGCATTCCGACCAGCAGCATGATGCCGGGGATAAACTGGAACAGGACGATCAGGATACCGAATGCGATGAAGAGCGCGCCGAACATGCTCAGGCCTTCCCCTTCTGCTCCGCCTCCCGCCGCCAGCGCGCTGCCGGCAGTGATCATCAGTGAAAATAACGTTGCTGATACGGTTCTCATGGCTCTCTCCTTTCTTGTTTCGACTGTCTGCATTGTTCTCTTGCTTACTGATAAAGCATCGACCGTGCCATAGCCTGCCGACTGTGGAAAAATCAGGGATAACATGCTTGAATCAGTTGCTATTTTTACAATTGCGCCGGAGTTCATCCGGCTGGATGAACCGGCCGCATGTATAGCAAAGGCATACAGTCAAAAAAACGCGAGCAAAAACATGTGCGTTGCTAGTTGCTCGGAATGATTTTGATTTTACGCTGAGGCGGGTGATGGAACAGCCGTATAGCAAAATTATACATATTGAAGTTTTCGTGAATTAAAGTATTGTCTTGCTAAAAGAAAAAAGTAATTATCAATCGGCTGACATATTCTGAAACCTGGTGGGAGGGGGAACAGGATGGCACAGTTCCGGGTGCTCGTGGTGGATGACGAGGCAGTGATCAGGGACGCGCTGAAGCGCATTCTTGAGGGCGAACGATTCAGTGTTGAAACGTGCGTGAGCGGCCACAGCGCCATCGAGTCCCTGCATGAGCGGGATTTCGACCTGATCGTCACCGATCTGAAGATGCCGGGCATGAACGGCATCGAGGTGCTCAAGGCGGTCAAGGCGCTCCAACCCGAGGCACCGGTCATCATGATCACCGGCTACGCCTCCGTGGATACCGCTGTGGAGGCCATGAAGAACGGGGCGGTGGACTACATTGCCAAGCCCTTTTCCCCCGAACAGTTTCTCGAAAAGGTCGAACGGGCCCTGGAGCAGCGGGTCCTGTTGCTGGAAGAGTTCAGTCAGAAGAAGGATGCGATCTCCCACCAGGGATTCGACCTGTTCGTGGGCCAGAGCAAGGAAATGCAGAAGGTCTACCACCGCATCATGCAGGTGGCCATGACCGACAGTACGGTGCTGGTTACCGGTGAAAGCGGCACCGGCAAGGAGCTGGTCGCCCGCGCCATCCACAAGAACAGCCCGCGGAGCGACAAGGCGTTTGTGGCCGTGGATTGCAGCTCCCTGGCGGAGAATCTCCTGGAGAGCGAGCTGTTCGGTCACGTCAAGGGGTCGTTTACCGGGGCCATCCAGGCCAAGACCGGGCTCTTCAAGGTGGCGGACGGCGGCACCCTGTTCCTGGACGAGGTCTCCAACATCAGCATGGCGACCCAGGCCAAGCTGCTGCGGGTCCTTCAGGAGCGCATGGTGACCCCCATCGGGGGGACCCAACCGGTCCCCATCAATATCCATCTGGTGGCGGCCACCAACCGGAGCCTCAGGACCATGGTCGCCGAAGGAACCTTCCGCGAAGACCTGTTCTTCCGCCTCAACATCATCCCCATCGAACTGCCCCCCCTGCGTGAGCGCAAAGGGGACATTCCGCTTCTCATCAACCACTTCCTGAAGAAGTTCACCGCCATGATCGGCAAGAATATCCGGGGAATCTCGCCGGATGCCATGGCGCTTCTGGAATCCTACGATTATCCCGGCAACGTGAGGGAGCTGGAGAACACCATTGAGCGCGCGGTGGTGCTGGCGGCGGGGGAGGTCATCCACAAGGAGGATCTGGAACTGCTGGCGGAGGATGACGGCGGTGCGCCGCCCGACGAGACGGAAGAATATGTTCCCCACACGGCGGACGAACTGAAGGAGATGAAGCGCCACATCCGGGACCATGCGGTGGAATCCATCGAAAAGGCCTTTGTCATGAGCGCCCTGGAGCGGAACAACTGGAATATCACCCGGGCCGCCGAGGAGACCGGCATCCTGCGCCCCAACTTCCAGGGGATGCTCAAGCGGCTGGGGATCTCGGTGAAGGCGCAGATGGAGAAGTGAAAGATATTGGGCTTATGGGATCAATAGGGCTTATAGGATCAATAGGACTTATAGGATCAATAGGACTTATAAGACTATGAACTTAAGTCCTATAAGTCCCATAAATCCTATAAATCCTATAAGTCCTATAAAACCTATCAATCATGTCGCCCCCTGCTCTTCCTCTCCGCCCTCCTGAAGCGGCAGCAGGATGGTAAAGGTCGTTCCCACCCCTACCTTGCTTGTTACCTCGATTTTCCCCGAATTGTTTTCCACGAACCCGTATGAAATGGAGAGCCCCAGCCCGGTTCCTTCCGCCTTGGTGGTGAAGAAGGGGTCGAAGATGCGCTGCAGGTCCTCCTCGGAGATGCCGCAGCCGCTGTCCCCGATGTCCACCCGGGCGAAGCCGCCGTTATCCGTTTTTGAGGTTGTGATGCTGATCAGCCCGCCTTTGGGCATGGCATGGCTGGCGTTGATGAACAGGTTGACGAACACCTGTTGCATCTGGTTGGCATCCACAAACACCGGGCCCAGGCTGGGGTCGTAGGACCGTTCGATACGGATGTTTTGGAAGCTGGGCTGGTGCTGGAGCAGGCCGGTAACCTTGTCGAGAAGCTCGTTGAGCGACACCGGTCCCTTGTGGGGCAAGGCCTCGCGGGAGAACTCCAGAAGTTGCTTGACGATATCGGCGCAGCGGCGGCACTCGGCTATGACCCGTTCCAGGTCCGGTTTGAGGAGCGGGTCGAGGCGCTTGTCGTTATCCACGATGGAGGCGTAGAGCAGGATGCCGCTCAGGGGGTTGTTGATCTCGTGGGCGATACCCGCCACCAGGTTACCCAGGGAAGCCAGCTTCTCGGAGCGGTTGAGCTGGGCCTGCATCTGCCTGATCTCCAGGCTGCGCTCCTCAACCTTGTGCTCCAGGCTGTCGGCCCAGTCCTTCAACTCCTCTTGGGCCTTGGCCAGGCTCTCGGTCATGTCGTTGACCGCCTCCGCCAGGTCGCCCAGTTCATCGGCGCTGGTGATGGGGATGCGGGCGTCCATGTTCCCCGCCGACACCTGGGCGGTGTGCTGCACCAGGCGCTGCACCGGGCGGTCAACGAGCCGCTGGGTCATGAAGGTGATCAGGACCCCGATGAGCAGGAGCAGCAGGCAGGTCATGACGATGAACTCCATGCGGTACTCGTGGGACTGTTGCCGCAGGTTTTCCAGGGACACGGTGATGTCCAGCACGCCGAGGATATGGTGGTCCTTGTCGTGGAAATGGCAGGCGCCGGTAGAGCATTCCGGCTGGTTGTAGATGGCCTTGGTGTAGCCGAGCACTTCGGCGCCGCCGACGATCCGGTACACCCGGCTGCTGTTGCTGGTCGGGGAATAGAGCCGGGTGTTGTTCGGCTGATGGCAGAAGATGCAGGCCTCGTTCTTCTGGTCGATGACCGTGCCGACCTCGCTCCTGTGGCTGGAGTAGACGACCGTGCCGGTGCGATCGATGAGGCTGATATGTTCGATGCTCCTGCTCTGGGCGATCCGGTCGATCATCTGGTACAGACTGGCCTTGTCGTTCTTCATCATGGCGTCGTAGGTACTCTGGTTGATGATCTCCGTCAACTGGTCGGCATTGGAGGCGGCGTACTCGATGGTCGCCCGCTTGAAGTTTTTGAGGTTGACGTAGTCCAGAAGGCTCATGAAGCCGACCAGGATCAGCGAGGTCGCGAGGGTGAGTTTGACGATGAGGGAGAGACGCAGGTGCATGGATGACCTTTGCGTGCGGGAACGGTTAACCTTAATCCTACTTGGCTACATACTGCGTTTGACGTCGCAAGTCAAGCGGCAGGTGCGAATGTCGGGAAAATTGCCCGCCGGTCGCTTGCTTTTACTTCAGGTGCAGGTATAAGGAAAACATCCGAGCCTGTGAAAGGAATCTCATGTCCCTTATTCTGTCATCCTACAGCGACCACGTGGGCACCGCGACCTTCAATCACGCGGAAACCCGCAACAGCCTCTCCAACGAACTGCTTCACGAGTTGATCGAAGCCCTGCAACTCTTTGCCCGGCGCAAGGCGAGGGCCGTGATCATCAGAGCCCATCCGGGGGTCAAGGTCTGGTCGTCCGGCTTCGACATCAATGAACTGCCGGTGCCGGGACGCGACCCGCTTTCCTACAACGACCCCCTGGAGCAGGCACTGCGGGAGATCCAGCTCTTCCCGGCGCCGGTGATCGCCATGATCGAGGGGAGCGTCTGGGGCGGGGCTTGCGATCTGGCCTTTATCTGCGACATGGCCGTCGGCTGTCCCGCCTGTTCCTTTGCCATTACCCCGGCCAAGATCGGGGTCCCCTACAACTCCACCGGTATTCTGCATTTCATCAATGTGGTCGGGCCGCGCATGGCCCGCGAGATGTTCTTCACCGCCAGGCCGATCGACGCGGAACGGGCCCTCCAGATCGGCATCCTCAACCACCTGGTGCCCACGGAGGAGTTGGAGCGCTACTGCTACGGCCTGGCGCACCAGATCGCCGAGAACTCGCCCCTGGCCATCGCCGTCATCAAAGAGCAGTTGCGCCTGTTGGGCAATTCCCACCCCCTGAGCCCCGAGACCTTTGAACGTATTCAGGGACTGCGCCGCAAGGTTTACGACAGCTACGACTACCTGGAGGGGAAGAACGCCTTCAACGAGAAACGCAAACCGGATTTCAAGGGGGAGTAAGGGGTGATTGAAAAGAAATAGGACAAATGGGACTTATGGGAACTCTGGGACTTATAGGTCTTATAAGTCCTATGCCGTTAAAGCCTTTCACGCCGATAGTCCAGGACCCTTTGGATGAACTCTTCGCGGCAGCCTGGGTCGCTCAGGCGTCCCTCTTCCTCCACCGGCATGAGGGGGAAGCGCCGGGTCAAGGCCGTCGCAAACAGGCCGGCGCCGTTCCTGACCGCTCCGCCGTCGTGGATCGGCACCTGGTACAGACCGCAGCTGGGCGAACCCTTCTTGAAGATGAAACCGCACAGATTCTCGCCTTCCAAATCCACAACCCGCCTTGCACACCAAGTCAGCATCCGGTCGGTCAGGTCGATCCGGCTCATGTTCGCCACAAGGCGGGGAGCGGCCGGGTCCCCCTCCAGGCTCATGGGTTCCCGGGGCGTGGGCAGGCCGCATCCCACCTCGGGGCAGACCGGCACGAGCCGGAACAGACGCCCCAGACAGCCGGTTATGGAACGGTCATGCTTGTGGCCGCCGTCGTAGCGGACCCGCTCCCCCAAAAGGCAGGAACTGACGCCCACGGCGATGGGTACGGGCGCGGGGTCAGGGCTGGAGTTCGGCATCTTCGATGATCAACTCGTACTTGTAGCCGGCGCCGAAATCCCGATCCTTGTGGAGTATCCCCACCGCCGTGACCGTCGACCCCTCGTTGGGTAACGCCCGGGTGGTGACGGTCAGATCGTTGGTCCGCTTCTTGGCGCTGCCGCTGCCGTCCCTCAGATGGACCCAGTTTTTCCCCATGATCCCCGTGGCAACCTTGACGACCTTGCCTCGTACCGCAACCTTTTTCTTGTTGAGCGTATTCTTGTTTTTATAAAGTTCCGCCACCGTGCCGGAAAGGGCCGGCTGCTTTTGGGAAACCGTTTTGTTTGCGGAGTGGTTGCCGAAGCCGTCTTTGGGGAATGCAAGGGCGGCCTGCGCCGTTGCGGACAGCGACAGTGCCACCGTGATGCCGATCAGTGTTGTGTTTCGTGTCATGCACAACTCCTTTTGGGTGCTTTAGGGGAAATCATATTGTTTTCCGGGTGGATGCACAAGCATATTCGCCGTGCCGTCGCCCTCTGTCGCGAGCAGGGCCTTCAGTTCCTTCAAATCTGAAGCATTGAGGGGCACCGGCGGCATGAGGGCGAAGGTGGAAACCTGCCGGGGATTGTGCAGGCGCTTCGTCAGACGCTCCGCGGTCCAGGGCTTTCCGCCCGCAAAGGTGGGAGGGTAGAAAGGTGAGAAGAGGCCCGACAGGTTCGGGCCTATGGTCCCCGACCCGAGCAGGCCCCGCCCCATGGTGAGCATGCGGTGGCAGGGGCCGCATGTGCGGCTGAACACATCCTTCGCGGCCGGTCCGCTCTTCTCGAAAAAGACCACCAGCGGCCGTTCCCGTTCCCGCCGTTCCCCCTTCCGGGCTCCGGCAAACAGGGCATTGACGACGGTCACCACCTGGGCCTCGTCCAATTTGAAGTCGGGCATGCCCAGGGCCGGCGACATGACGGAGGCTGCAATCTCCCCCGGCACCCTGGTCGCGGGCAGGGTGTCCAGGGAGGTGGCCAGGCGATTTCCTTTGCCGCCGCTCACATGGCAGCGCCGGCAGGCAAGCTGTTCCAGCAGGCGGTTTCCCTGTACAACCTCCGTGGTGTCCCCCAGGGTGAAGCGGGCGTAGCGTCCGGGAATCAGCAGGTGATGGGCGACGTTCTTCCGTTTGGACAGGGGGTTGCCCCGGTGACAGTCGGTGCAGGCGCCCCGGTCCCCGTAATGGGAGGGGTGGCAGTTCAGGCACCTTTGCCCCTGTCCGGCCCAGGCGGGCGGGGAGAGCAGGCAAAGGAGAACGGTCAGGGATGAAAGGAGAGCGACCAATTTGTCCCCCGGAAGAACAGGGCGATGACGGTAAGCGCCACGATGACGATGAAAGCGCCGCACGCCAGCAGGTTGACGGCCCGTTGTTCCCGTGGGAACCAGGCGGCCTGATACGGACGCCCTCCGCAGGGGAGCCAGGGGAGGAGCAGGAACAGGCCTCCCAGCGCCATGACCGGGTAGATCATGAAGCGGGAATAGCTGACCAGTTCCTGGATCCAGAGCAGAAACCAGGCCGATTTGACCGGGTTGGGGGTCAGGGCCGGGTTGGCCGCCTCCTGGAGCGGCGCCGGGACGACCATCGCCGCCGCCAGCAGCGCCGCCGCGAAGAAGAGCCCCGACCGGGCGATGAGCCGGAAAAAAACGGGAGAGCTTTTGACGAATCCCTGTTTCATAGGTAGGGGAGCACCCCCTTGTTTTTTCGTACCCGGTAGAAATGCAGCATGGAGAGGGCACCGAGGGTCAGCGGTATGATGACGATGTGCAAGGCGTAGAAACGGAGCAGGGACAGGGGTTGGCCGACGCCGTCCGGCACCAGCATGGCCCGCAGGTGTTCGCCCAGGGGGGCGGTTGTCAGGAGTTCCATGCCGGTCTGGGTCGCCCAGTAGGCCAACTGGTCCAGGGGGAGCAGATAGCCGGTATAGGCCTCGAAAAGGCCCAGGCAGAGGAGCAGGAATCCGATCACCCAATTGAGCTGGCGCGGCCGGTGATAGGCTCCGGTGAGGATGACCCGCAGGGTATGGAGGAAGATCAGGATCAGGAAGGCGTGGGAACAGAGCCGGTGCAGGCTGCGCAGGTAGGCGCCCCCCCACACCGACGACTCCAGGAAGAGGATGGAGGTGAAGGCCCGCTCCGGGGTCGGCTGGTAATAGACGATGAGCAACAGGCCGCTGGCGGCCATCAGCAGGAAGGCGGTGAAGGCCAGTCCGCCCAGGCAGAGGGTGTAACTGATCGCCAGATTGCGCTCCAGCACCACCCGCGGGAACAGGTGTTTGACGAACTCCCGGATCATACGGCGGTCACCTCGATCATGCCCTCTCTTTCCTCAACCCTCATCCGCCGGAGCGGCCGGTCCGCGGGCCCCTGCGTCACCATTCCCCTGCGGTCGAACCGGCTGCCGTGGCAGGGGCAGGACAATCCGTCAGGGGCGACGTTCACGGTGCAGCCCAGGTGGGTGCACACCAGGCTCAGGGCGTAGATATCGTCGCCGGAGCGCATGAGCGCAACCCGCGCCTCGCGGAAGACCAGGGCTCCCTGTGCGGGGATCTCGGTCTTGGCCACGCTGGCCAGTGCCTTACCGCCGGCCGCCTTGCGCGGCGTGAGGTACCGCCGGAGCAGCAGTGCGGAACAGAAAAGCGCGGTCAGGGACGCGATGAAGGTTCGACGCGATTGAGGAACGTTTTCCATTTTTCGATGTACGCCTTTGTGTAGGCAGGTCCCTTGCCGGCCATGCGCCGGTAGCGGGAAGCTGTCATGAAAGTGCCGTTCACGATCTTCTGCCCCTCCTGGGACCAGAAGGAGTCAAGCTGCATGCCGTCCCGCCTCAGTTGATAGATGCGCTCCGAGGGACGCTCCAGCAGGAACCGGCGCGGGTTGTCGTGGCACCCCTCGCAGGTGACGGTCCCCCGCTGTACCGTGTGGGGGAAGAAGGCCCGCCACTCCGCGGCCAGGAGGATATTCTCGGGACCGCTGTTCCGGGCCGACTGGATATCGGTGTAATAGGCGATGAACTGCGGCCGGATCGGGCTCAGCCGCCCCGCCGCGTTGAACCCCAGGGGCGGAGCGTCCTGTTTTCTCAGGTACGCGCTCCGCAGGTATTCACCGCTTTCCCCCGGCCTCAGGTCGAAATCCTCCTTCTGCCGCGGGTCTCGGAAACGGAGGAAGAAGGTGCCGTACTCCTGGGGTGCCCAGGCCGAATGGCAGGCATAACATTCCAGCCGCTCCAGATGGGCGGCGATGCGGTGCTCAACGACCTTCGGGCTCGGACGGTGGCACTCCCGGCATCCCTTGGCCGCCTTCTTCCCCTGGGCCAGGCTGGCCATGGTGTGGCAGGTGGAGCAGGTCATGCCGGCCCGGTAATGCACGTCCGGCAGCATCTTGAGGAAGGTTTCGCCGTTGACCGCCAGGCCCCGCTGATAGCGCATGTTATCCTCACGCGGCGCCCGCCCCGCATAGTCCCACCCGGTGTAGTACCCCTTGTGGCAGGTCTGGCAGGCGGCCATGCCCGGCCTGACCATGGCGTGGGCGTTGCCGTGGCAGTCCAGGCATCCCCGCACATGGCAGGAGGAGCAGTTTTTGGCAAAGAAGCCGCTGTCCCATTTGGCATAGCTGCGCTGGACGAACTGCTGTTCCCCGAGCCGGGTCGCCATGGGCCGGTCGAAGATGGCGTCGTACCCCCGGTGGCAGGTAATGCACCCCGCGGCGCGGTTCCCTCTGGACGCGGGATCGCTGTATCTCCCCCCGAGCCTGTGGCAGGCGACGCAAGGCAGGGCGCTGTGGGGTGCGGACCGGGCGGTTTTTCCCGGTGTCGCCGGGAGCCCCCCGGAGGCGGCCGCCGCCAGTGCCAGACTAGCGGTCAGACAGCAGGCGGCGATGAAGCGTGTCATCCAGGGCACGGTAGTCCAGTCCTTTCCGGTAGATCGGGTCGTTGGCCCGGACGTGGCAGGGGAGGCAGAGGTTGACCGAGAGCGCCCGCTTGATCTCGCCGCCGTTCAGGGGCCGGGCGTTCTCCCTGGTTATGGCCGAGAAGGCCTTGACCCGCCCGTTCTCCAGGGTCAGGAACCCGTCCAGCGGTTTGCCGTCCGAACGCTCGCAGATCAGGGTGCCGCGGATGGCGTTCCCCTCCACCACATGCTGGCCGAACCCCAGGAAGGCGGGGTTGCCGTGACATTCGGCGCAGCCGATCGCCCTTTTCCCGGTATTGTGGGAGTAAAACGGCGCAAAGCGCAACTGCTGCCGCCCCTTGAAGCGCGACACGTACTCGGTCCGGGAGTTCCGGCCGTCCGCCTCCACCACGGTCACAAAGGTCTGGCATCCGGGCGTCACCGGCGAGATGCGGCCCCGCTGGTTGAGCGCCAGAGGGAAGGGGTAGGGGGTGCGGTAGTCCTCGGTTTCGCTGAAGGCGCCCGGCGTGTCCGCACCCTTGATGAAATCCCTGCCCGCGACCGTTTTGTCGTATTTCGTATGGCAGCCGTAACACTGCACCGAGGTGCGGGAGTGGCAGGCATAGCACTCCAGGCGGCCGTGCCCGGCGATGGTATGCTCCGGGGTGCCGGTGATCACCTTGCTGCGGTGCAGTTTTCCGCTCCGCTTGCCCAGCACCCAGACCTGGTTGTCCCGGAAAAACACGTTGGAATAGCTGCGTCCCTTTGCGGTCAGGATCATCTTCATGCCGGGACGCATCTGTATCTTGTAGCTCTTCGATTCCCGCAGCGCCTCGTCGTTCTCCCGGGCGATCTCCCGGTAGCGGGGCGGCCGGGTGGCGCTGCCGTGGCAATCCTCGCAGGCGGTTTCGGTCTGGAGATACATGTTGCGGTACGAATAGCTGTCCCCCATCACGTCCCGCGAGGTGTGGCAGTCGATGCACTCCATGCCGGCGCTGAAGTGGACGTCGGGGGCGATGTGCACCAGATTCCGCGCCCCGCTGGCCATCTCCGGCCCCCCTTCGCCCCCCCTGGTGGGGACCAGGCCGTTGTTGCCGTCGTACAACCCCTGGTAGGAGAGGGCGATCCTGCCGCTCCGGTTGTGGCAGCGGGAGCAGGTGCGGGTGTCGGGCAGGGCGCTTAAGGCATGGCTGGCGGAATGCCCTCCCTTGCCCCGCATGGTTTTGTCGCCCCCCTCGTAGGTGCCGGCGTCGTTCCAGGGAAAGTGGCAGGCGGCGCAGCCGGAGCCGTGGCTGGCGGCATAGACGCCGGAGGTCTGTGCCCCCACATGGCATCGGGCGCAGAATTTACGGTACAGTTCACCGGACAGGTTATTCAGGTTCGCCACCGGCTTGGGGGAAATCGGCATGCCTTCGGCATCGTACTGTTTTTCGCCATGGGCGGTGTAGCGGTTGCCGTCCTCTCCCTCCCAGGTCAACTGGATGTTACGGATCATCCCGGCGGCAGTGTACATCAGGTTACTCTTCATCCGCTCGAACTGGTAACGGTGGCAAGGGGCGCAGCCGTTCTCCCAACGTCCGATGTACTCCGGGCTGGAGATGCCGAAAATACCCTGGTGCGCCTTTTTCTTATCCATTTCCCTGGGCTTGCCGCCATGGCACGAAACACACTCCCCATGGCTCTTCGAGACATCCTCGATACCTTTGTGGCATTGCACGCAGGAGGATGTCTTCTCTGCTCCCCGGCATCCGGCGAACATCACCGGAAACCAGCACAACAGCAGAAGCAGGGCAGGGACTCTGCCGTGGGTCGTAAATGGAATCGGCATGTGCTGAGAAGGGACCTTTAACTTCTTAAAATTGATACACTATAGCACGTCATCACGCCTGTTTTGAATATAAAAAACCTGGCAGGTTGCGAGACCTGCCAGGTTGAACGGCGTTTGATCGGTCCAGGCTAGAAAATAACCTGGAGCTGGGTGATGAAGGTGTTGTAGTCCTTGGTCGATGCGTTGGTCTTGTCGAAATCGGTGTTGCTGTACTCGAAGGTGAGCTTCAGGTTCTGATCGCGGAAATAGTAGTTGGCGCCGACCCCGAACCAGTCCACCCGCTGGTCGTAGATGGTGTCCGTGGTGAGGCCGCTGCTGCTCAGGTTGAGGGCGGCGAACTTCCACTTCTCATAGCGGCCGAAGATCTGGAGCGGCACGGTGGGAAGCATGTAGCCGGCCTTGACGTACCAGCCGTTTTTCTGTCCCGTAATGCCGATGGTGCCGGCATCGGGGTTGGCTCCCTTGTAGGCGTCGCCCAGGTCGATGTCCTCGTATGCCCCGGAAAAGGTGACCGTTCCCATGCCCTCAAGCGGGTATTCGAAGAACAGGTCGGTCGTCCACCCTTTGTAATCCACCGAGCCGGTCTTGTTGACCGCGTCGGAATAGGCGACATCCGGTTCGAACTGATAGGCCCCGCCGATGGTGAGGACCTTTTTCTTGCCCAGGTAGGTCCCTTTGTAGCCGTAGGTGTTTTCGGGGTCGAGGAGCGACACGTGGCCGCGGAAGGAATAGCGGAAATTGGATTTCGGCGTGACGTCGCCGCTGGCGCTGCGGCCGTTCATGACATCGGCCCGGTACTGGAACATGTCGTTAAAGAGGTTGCCCCAGATGGCGACCCCCTTGTCGCGGGTACTGACATACGGTGCGCGGATGAAGAGCGAGCGGTCGAGGGTCAGCGGGTTCTCGCAGGCGTCCAGATTCTCGCGGGTCAGGTTGTATTTGAACTTGCCGGCATACACGTTGAAGGCATTGTTGAAGTCGAAACGCGCCACCGCATCGAGCAGCGAGAAATCGGTGCCGGCATCGCCATCGGTGACGGTCAGCGGCGTGACGTTCTGGTTCTCCGTGAATTCCGTCTGCACATAGAGGCCCATGATGTCGCCGTAACGCCCCATCAACGCCAGGCGGTTGCGCCTGAAGTTGAAGTCGGTGGTGGTATTCGACTTGTCCGCTCCGGTGCCGGTGTCACGCACCACCATCTGGAATTGTCCCTTGTAATCCAATTGCAGCAGGCCCTCGTCATTCGGCCCAAAGGTCATTTGGGGGCCCGCAAGGGCCGTGCCGGCAAAACCTAATATCAGGGCAGTCGCCGTACTGATTTTACTGATTATAGACATGGAGTTATCTCCTTCGCTCGAAATATAATTACCGAAAAGCCGGAACACATGATTCTACGACGCTAACAACCGCTGCCGGTGCCGCCACCGCCGGTAGTAGGCGTTGTCGACGAGGTGGTCCCGCTGGTGAAATACGCCTTGTCTTCAAGCAATTGCTGATTGGCGCGGGAGTCGGTGACGGAGGTGTACATGGCGTTGGAAGCAGCATCCAGGGTTACGGACGTGCCGGGGGTAAGGGCTGCGCCGGAGCCGTTATAGGTCCGGCTGATGGTCGTTCCCGAAGTCAGCGCATCCGTTTGCCAGGCTGCCGCAACCTTGTTTGCGGTAGCGGTGGACAAATAGGAAGACCACTGCTGCCAGGAACCGTCATAAAGGGTCACCGGCCAATTGAGCATGCCGTCAAGCACAAAGTAGGGGACGGACGCCCGGTGTCCTGAGGCGCAGTAAACGTAATTCATGCTTTTGGCTGCGGTCACGCCTTCAGCGGTAAGATAGGCGGTCTGGTCGGCGACGCTGTTCAGTACCCCTGTTTTCCCTGCTGCAGCGGTCCAATAGCTGGCGTAATTGTCTTCTATGGAGTTTTGAATATAAACACCTGTCGTCGCGTTAACCCCACCGCGGGCATCGATGAGTGATACGCCGGTGGTGCCGGTCGTAAGCGTGCCGGCGTTTATCTTGTCCACAAGCGTCAGCATTTCGCCGATGGAATAACGAACGTTGAAGTTGCTGGTGCTTCCGGCATAGAGGTCACGTACGCTGAACGTGGAGGCCGTGACGGTCGGTACGGTTGTCGTCAAAGCGTATGCGGTGTCCCAGGAGTTGGCGGTTGCCGCATCGTTCCAGGCATCGTCTCCACCATTCAGCACCTTCAGGCGCTCCTTGGGGAAACCCCAGTAACGGAAGGTATAATAGGCTCTGGTTGCGTTCATCAGGCTCTGCCCTTTGCTCACCGTGAACACCAGGGTGGTGTTTTTGGTGACGCCGAAGCGCTGGATCATGCCATCCATCAAAGGACCGGTCGGTATCTCGCTGGTGTTGGTGGCGACCGCTTCCAGCCGGGTTATGGCAAGCTCGGAGCTTGAGTTGAGGAGTTGAGCGCCAGGGATGTGCAGCGCAGTATAATTGGTCGAGGGGCTTACGGTTATGATTACGACTTTGTCCAGGCTGGCAGCGTCGCTGTTGTTAACCTTGCCTTCGTCCATCCACTGTTTGAGGGTGGCCGGCTCGATGAGCGCATTGGCTGTCTTGGTTGTCGTTATCGATGCCGCCTGCTGGGCCGTTACGTCCGTGTACCCCTTCGTGCCGGAGTCTCCGCAGCCCCATATGGTAAGAGCGGCGACCACCAGGGTCCCAAGTAGCGTGGTAATGAGCACTCTGCTTTTTTTAATCATTTTTTCCGACATAACTCCTCCTTGTAATTACTGTGTACTCTGTACCAGCGTATCAAAACAAAGCATTGCCGAACTCGTGCTCACCTCCTCCCGATCCCTCAATTTCGTGCCCTTTGTGCGACAACCGGACAAAAAAAACCGACGTAATGACGTCGGTATGACATGAAAAATGTTGATCCGCCCGCTCCGGTAGAAGCGAAACAGGGCGGTATCGCCCGTCCATCCCGTAACCTGAAGTCCCAAAAATGTCATAGGTCCGTTTCTCCCAAAAACTCTATTGCTCTGTAGCCGGGTCCGCCCATTTGATCCGGAAAGCGGGTTTTTGCGCCTTTTCCCTGGATTCCTGCGCCTGTGCCTCGGGTTTGTCCTGAACACCCGGCGCATCATGCGGCTTGGGAATAACGGGTTTGTTTATCGAGGCCGGAGCATCGGCCGGCAGATAGTGCAGAGACTGTATGGAGGAGCTTTTCTCGTCGAGGGGAACGGTTTGCGTGTTTCCGTTTCGATAGGTAATAATCAGGGAATCGGCATAGGCGGGGCCTGTGAGGCAGAGGCATGTCAAACAGAGCATCGCGCTGCACAAGCGATTCATCGTACCCTCCCGGTCACATCCCTCAAGAATTCTTCAATGCAATTTAACGCTCAACCACCTGGATTGCGGTTGTATTCTAGCCTCGACATGCTTTATAGTTAAAACGAAAGTTTTTCATGTACCCATGCGTATTGCGCACAACGATGTCCTGCAAAAGGGAGTGGGAATGAAATCGGAGTATTTACATACACTTGTCGAATCTATAGCCACGGGCAGTTTCTCAAAGGCCGCGGAAAATCTTTGCGTCACCCAGTCCGCCGTCTCCCGGCGTATCAAATTCATCGAGGACCAGTACGGTTTTCCGCTGATCGACCGCAGCGGCCCCGTGCTGGTGCCCACCGAGGCGGGCCGGATCGTGCTTGAAAAGGCCGAGAAGATGCTCTCCCTGGAAAAGGAATTGCTTCACGACCTTCAGGGCATTTCCTCCAAGCCCGGCATCATGTTCTGCTGCACCCCGGCGTTCGGCGTTGTGTACCTCACCGATATCCTGAAGGACTTTATGCTGTCGAACCCCGACACGACGCAATTGAGGTTCTTTTTCGACATGCCGGACAAGGTTGTGGACGGCATGCGGGAAGGGCTGTACCAGGTAGGGGTCATCGAACATAACGAGAATTTCGACCTGACGGAATTTGACACCTTCGAGATGCCGGGGGATGAGGTGGTTTTTGTCAGTGCGCCCGAACTCGGGCTGGCGGATGGGGATGTGAGCATCGACCAGTTGATGCACCACGACCTGTACACCAGGAAAGAGGGCTGCTGCTCAAGCAAGCTGCTGGACTACAACATGAAAAAGCTTGGCAGGGATTATGGGGAGTTCAGCAGGGTGCTCTACTACGATGACCTGCACCTCATCATCGATTCGGTCCGCACGGGAGGAGGCATCGCCTTTATCTCGCGTCCGGTGGTGCAGGGACTGGTGAAGGAAGGTCTGCTCCGGCAGCACCGGGTTCCCGGATTCGAGCACGCTTACCGGCGCACGTTGATAGTCAACAGGGCGGTCCCCGCGGCCGAATCCCTCCTGCTTGACAACTTCATCTCCAGTATTCTCGCGGCTCTTGACACCAGCGATACGGATCTGGCCGCTTCCCGGGCCACGCAGTTCTGCACCGTTTATCGACCCGCCGCGTAGGGCGTAAGCTCCTCTCGGCCGCCAGGCCGCTGAAAAACTATTGCGGAGCACCATCTGCGGCCCCGGGGCCATACGGGGGCGGTATGGCCCCGGTTGCTCCATTCCGGGTGTTTCGTCACCCGTGTCTTGCAGAGGCAATCTTCACCGTGCCAGCCGGAAACGGCTCACCACCGCCGTAAGCTCATCGGCCAGGTTCAGTAACCGCGTGGCCGCCTCGGCTGTTGTCTGGGAACTGTCGGCCGTTTCCTTGACTACATCGGTTATGCGTTGGATATTGTTGCTGATTTCGTTGGTGGTCGCCGTCTGTTCCTCGGCGGCGGTGGCGATTTGGTCGATCTGGCCGGTGACCTCGGTAATCTGCTTGAGTATCTCCGTCAAAGCCCCTCCCGAGCGGGCGGCATCCTCGGTGCCGTTTTCGACCTCCAAAACCCCCTCTTCCATGGCAGCCACAGCACCCTTGGTCTCGTTTTGCACGGCCTTGATCATCTCGCCGATCTCGCGGGTCGCCCGTGTCGTCCGTTCGGCCAGCGCCCGGACTTCGTCGGCCACAACGGCAAATCCCCGCCCCTGCTCGCCGGCACGGGCCGCTTCAATGGCTGCGTTCAACGCCAGCAGGTTGGTCTGGTCTGCGATATCTTCGATGGTTCCTATGATGTTCCCGATCTGGTCGGAACGCACCCCCAGATTCTCCACGGCTCGCGCCGTATCCTGAACCTTGGCGGCTATGCGATTCATGCCGTCGACGGTCTTTTGCACGATGGCTGTCCCGTTTGTAGCCGTGGTGCAGGCGCGGTTGGCATTTTCCGCCGCCTTGCCGCATGTCGCCGCTATTCCCATGGACGTGGCCGCCATCTCCTCGCCGGCGGCCGCAACGGTTACCGCCTGACCGGCGACGTGTTCGGAGCCCGAGGCGATTTGTTCGGCATTTGCCCTGAGGGAACCTGCTGCGTCCGATACGGCGTGAGCGCTTGATTCGACCTGTTCCACCAACGCCTGGAAGGTGTCGGCGATCTGGTTGAAACATTGGCTGATCTCGCCCAATTCGTCGCGCGACAGGATTGCGGCGCGCGCCGACAGGTTGCCGCCGGCCAGGTGGGAGGCGACATCCCTGAGCATGGCCGATGACGCGCTGATGGAGCGGATCGTCAAAAATCCGAGGGCTCCGCCGCAAATGAGCGCTATGACGATGGATACGAGGATGATGTTCCGGTACCATGCCATATGCGCAACAGCCGTTTCATGGGCTGTCTGGGCCAGGGCGACCTCATGCTTCATCAAGGCGTCCATGGCCTGGTTGGCTTTCTTGACGGACGGGTTTATGGCGTCGAAGGTAATGCGGTAGGCCTCGGTGAAGTCATTCGCCAGGACCGCTTTCATGGCGGGCTCCAGCCCCTCTTTCTCGTAGGCTGTCAACTCCTTGGAAAAGGCATCGGCCAACTGCCGGGTCTCTTCCGATTTTTGATGTGCGTAGAACTCGGACCACGTCCGGCTGATTTCATCAATGTTTTTTTGAGCCAACTCGGTGTGGGCACCGGTAGGGTGGTCGTGAAGCGCGCTGAACTCGTTTTGGGGATCGTGCTGGAGTGCAAGGAGCATCTGGATACGGCTGGCTCTGATCAAGCCATCGATCCTGGTAAGCTGGCTCGACCCCTTCATGTTGTCCTCATAGATGTTTTTCAGGGAAAGGTTGTTTTCCCGAAAACCGGCAAGGCCGATACCGCCGATAACAACCATCAGCACCGACATAATCACCAACAAACAAAGCAGTTTTGCTTTAATTCCGAGGTTCATAACGTCTCCTGGGACATTGAATGTGGACTATTCCACCAGTGGCCAAACAGGCGCCGTACCTGTTGGCATGGCGGGAAATTCACGCAGTATACAAAAAAAGAGGCATGCCTTCGCATGCCTCCGGAGCTGATTCCCGGCGAAGATTAGCAACCGGATACTTCCTTTTTACCCTTTTTGGCGGGTTTTGCGTCGTCTTTTTTGGTCTCTTTCTTCGCTTTTTTCTCTTTTTTGTCCTTTTTGGCATCCTTCTTTTCAACCTTTTCCATAGCTGCTTTTTCTTCTTTCTTTTCCTCCGCCAGGACAACCGTTGCAAAGCTCAGGGCCATCAATGCCGCTACCATGACTGCTGCGATTCTTTTCATCTAATCTCTCCTTTTTTGGGGGAATAAGCTCCGGCGTGCCGGTCGCTTTAAAGTGAAGCACCAGTCCTGCAATACTTCCGGCGGGACCGCTTACGACAGGTGGCTGAGTTGGCCGGCATAGACAAAGGACAATCGTATGATGAGCCCTCCCACCAGCACCATGATGGCGCTCAAATTCATCTTCAGCAGGGCGTCGGCGCTCAATTCCTCTCCATGCTCCTCCTTCACCTCAAGATACTTGAGGACCAGGGCCACCGGAAAGATGACCAAGAGCAGGATCATGCCCAGACCGTACCAAAAGTAACCATGGGAAAACGTGAAAAAGGGCATTATGGATTCGCGGTGCGCCCCTGACGAGGTGTACTGGCCGTAGAAGAATAACGGGAGTATGACCATTTCGGCCAGTATCAGCCAGATATCCACCTTGGTGAAGAACAGCTTCACCTTCTTTTTCCCTGCGATCATGATCATGAACGCCGCTCCGGCCGACATGGCCGAGGTCAGGAAGAGGACCGGCAGGATCGCCGAGTTCCACAACGGGCGGGCGACGAACGAGCTTAACAGCACTCCCGTATAAACGCCGATGAAGATTCCCATGGCAAAATTGGCAGCGGCAAGCTGCAACCTGAACCTGCCTAGCCGTTCGGCGAGGTTCACCAGCACCGGAAATCTGAGATAGTGCCGTTTCGACTCCGGGAGCGTGGCCAGGGCGTACATGATGCTGACGGGATAGAAGACGATCAACCCCCAGGAACCCCAGGACATGGGGGAGAGTGGTTGAATGGTCAGGTAGAACCAGAATACGTTAAGTTTGCGTTCCAGGTCGAGAAAAATGAAGAGCATGCCGACGCTGAGGATGAGGGGGACGTAGAGGGGCGCACTGATGGCGGCCCGGTCTCCTTCCGCCAGTGCTCCTCCCTTTCGGACATGCAGGATCGAGGTCATGATGGCCAGTCCCGCGGAAAGCCCTCCGAGGAAAAGGTAGAGAGACACCCGCCAGTCCCAGACATGGAGGTGTGGCGTGGTGACAGCGTTTACTCCTGTTATGGTCAGTTCCATGCCGTCCGCTCCTATTCCGGTTTCCCGAACCGTTTGATGTAGTAGACCCGCGGTTTGGTGCCTGCCGCTTGCAGCAGGACCTCGGCGTGATTCTCCCGCAGCGCGATGCTGACGGAACTTTTGGGATCGTCCAGGTCGCCGAACATCCTCGATCTCCCGATGCAGGTTGCAACACAGGCCGGTTCTTTGCCCTCCTTGATCCGGTGCTCACAGAACGTACATTTGTCGGCATAACCCTTTTCTTCGTTTATGTAACGGGCATCGTAGGGGCATGCGGCCAGACACGACTTGCATCCGACGCAGCGATATTTCTTCAGCAGGACGAGCCCGTCTTCCTTGCGCTTGTAGGATGCCCCGGTGGGGCAGTTGTAGACGCAGGGAGGGTTGTCGCAGTGGTTGCAGAGTTCCGAACGCAGTTCCATGCGGAGCAGGGGAAACTCACCCTCGGTTTTTTCGACGACCCGCGTACGGTACTGTTCGGGCGGCACCTCGTTTTCCTTCTTGCAGGCGACGACGCACGCCATACAGGCCACGCAGCGGCGCTGGTCGATTACCATGGCGTATTTAGGCATGGGTGGCCTCCTTCTCGATCCGGACGAAATTCACCCGCATGCCGGTCCCGCCGCAGATCGGGTCAACTTCATAACGGGTAATGAGTCCCTGGTCATCCGCTCCCTTGCCGAAGGCTTTTTTCAAGGCAGGGCTTGAGGAGTTGAACCCGTGGACCAGGTAGGCGCAGTCCTTGCGGATACGCTCCGTGACCTTGATCTTGACCGGTTTGCTCCTTACGCCGTCCTGGTTCACCAGGGTGACGTATGTCCCGTTGACAAGGCCCATCTCGCGGGCCTTGGGTGCATTGACCCATACCTCGTTTTCCGGGTAGAGCTCGTGCAGTTCCGGGTTGTTGGTCGTCCGGCTGAAGGTGTGGACCGGGCTGCGGCCGTAGATGAGCCGGAACTCGCCGTCAGCCGGCTGCGGATGCTGTTTGTAACGCGGCACGGGATCGAACCCCTTTTCCTTGAGCTCGTTGCTGGAGAGTTCGATCTTGCCGGATGCGGTCTTGAATTTGGGCGGATTGTCGGCGGTGATGAAGGGAGCGGCGGTGTCGGGAATCATGATGGTCCCCGCCTTTTTCAACTCTTCGAAGTTGATCCCCCAATGGTCGCACTGGGCCTTGATCTTCTCCTCGTAGGTGGTCCAGGGAAAGTATTCGTCGAGGCCCAGGCGCTTTGCCAGTTCCTTGGCGATCCACCATCCCGGTTTCGATTCGTACATAGGCTCGATGACCGGTTGCCGCAGCGAGACGGTCAGCGACTTGCCCTTGCCGACAGCCAGGGCATCGTGCCGTTCCAGGTAGGTGCATTCCGGCAGGATCACATCGGCCAGCATGGCCGTGTCAAAGGGCATGACATCCACCACGACCAGCAGGTCGAGCTTTTTGACGGCTTCCAGGGTTTCTTTCTCGTTCGGAATAGCCTTCATGAGGTTTGTGCCGCTCACGAACCATCCCTTGATCGGGTAGGGTTTTCCGTTGATGGTCGAGGTGCGGATCGCCTGGGTTATTCCCTCGCCCCCGGCAAACGGGTAGCCCCCGTCGTTCAGGGTAGCCCTGGCCGGCTCCGGGAATGGTTTCGACTCCATCTTGGGGAGGGAGGCGGTAGTGGCGAAGAATGTTCCCCCCTGTTTCCCCCAGGTCCCCAGGAGCGCCATGAGAATGCCCAGGCAGCGCGTGCGCTGGACATCGTCCCCGTACCAGGTGGCATGCCGGCCGGGGTGGATGCAGACCGCCGGGGCGTTTTTCCCCATGAGCCGGGCGGTTTCCACAATCGTGGCGGCGGGGATATCGGTCTCCTTTTCCGCCCACTCCGGGGTGCAGTCCATGACCGCCTCCGCAAGCTCATCAAAGCCGTTGGCATAGGCGCCGATGTATTCCTTGTCGTACAGCCCTTCACGGATGATGACGTTGATCCAGGCCAAAAGAAGCGCCATGTCCGTTGCCGGACGGATCGGCAGCCAGGCGTGGGCCTTGCCGGCGGCAATGGAGTAGCGCGGATCGACCACGATGAATTTGGCGCCCCTTCCCACCGCCTCGGCATAGTCCTGAACCTGGGAGTTGTGCATGTTTTCGCCGAGATGGGAGCCGAGCAGGACCACGACCTTGCTGTTGACCATGTCCAGGCGTTCGGGAGAGCCGATGCTTTCCCCGAAGGTCAGCTCCAGGCCGACATCACGGGGGCCGCGGCATTGGGCGAAGGAGGGCATTCCCACATTGGGGGACCCGAATGCCGACAGGAGCGGCAGGAAGTGGTCGGTCGGCGTGCCGTGGGTAAACAGGGCAACCGCTTCCGGGCCGTACTGCTGCTTGATCCGGGTCAGTTTCTCCGCGACGAGGTTCAGCGCCTCATCCCAGGACGCCTTCTTGAACTTGCCCTCGCCACGCGCCCCGGTGTTGATGAGCGGGGTCTTGAGGCGGTCGGGATCGTACAGGAGTCCGGCGCCGCCGTTTCCCCTGCCGCAGAGCTTGCCGCGCGCGCCGGGATGGCGCGGGTTGCCCTCCAGCTTGACGACCCTGCCATTGATGACCTTGGCCATGACGCCGCATTTCCAGAAACAGATCTCACAGAACGTGGGAACGTAGGTGGCCTTCAGCATCCCCTGTTCTTCAGCCCACAGCAGAAACTTGTCCGGCAGCGTCGCTGCCATGGATAACCCGACAGTGGTTGCGCCACTGATTTTTAGAAAGGACCTGCGAGAGATTGATGTAGCCACGTCCTGTCACCTCGTTGGAGTATTCCGGAAGAAGGTTTCCGGTGTCGTTGCGTTACAGGGGACATCGCCACTGATCTTGCCGCCATGCCTGTTTATAGTATGTTTCTCCCTCAGGAGTGAAATGAAAACTTGGCATGGCTTCATGCGCTTTGCGCAAAAGAAAACCCAGACGAAATGTCGCTCATGGAACCCGGGATGACGAAGTCATTCGGAACTGATACGGGCACAACGTAAGGGTCTCTCGGCCAGAACGGTCTTTTTGTGGTCCGTCCAACCGGTAATGAAACAATTTTGCCCGGTTACGGCGTCGACAGGGTGTAACTGCCGTCTTTGCCGAACGTGACCGTGGCATTCAGGAATCCGACCGAGGGGAATCCCAGATTCTTCAAGGCATGATAGGCCATCTCGGCGCGTACGCCGGTCGAACACTGGGTAATAAGCAACTTGTCCTTCGAAAGCCCGGAGGCGCGTTCCCTGAGTTCTTCCACCGGGATGTTGACGGCGCCCGCGATCATGCCTTTCTTCACCTCGTCGGCATTGCGGACATCGATGATCGTTACGTTTGGCGGAAGTTCAGCCGCGTATTTCCTGAACGCCGCCACATCAATCTCGCCGGGGCGGGGCTTGGCTACATAGACGGCTCTGGCGGCCGGTGTGCCGTTTGCCGCGGCGTATCCGGCGGCGCGCCACCCCGAAAAGCCCCCCTGCAGGACCTTCACGTCGCCGTAACCGGCCTTGAGCAACTGCCGGGCCACCTTCACGGCCTGCCCGGCACCCGGGCCGTCATAGACGATGATCGGCGGTTTCCTTTTCGCAGGCGGCAGTTCCTTGACCAGGCTTGCGAACCGGGCGGCCGGGAAGGCGACCGCACCGCTGATGAAGCCCCTGCCCATCTCTTTGGGAGAACGGACATCAAGAAGAACATGGGGGGTGCCCGTGTCCAGCCAGGCCTCTTTCAGGGATTGGGACGAGAGGACGGTGTAGTTTTTTTCGGACCAGGCCGGGATACCGTCCCTGAATACCTTGAGGTTTGTGTAGCCCAGTTTACGGGCCTTGGCGGCAGACCCGGGACTCATGTTGCAGGTCGGGCCTGAGCAGTAAAAGATGATCAGGGCGTTCTTGTTCGCGGGCAATTCGCCCGCCTGTTTGTCGAAGGATACGAAGGGGAGGCTGACGGCGGTGGGGATGGAGCCTTCCCGGAAGCGGGGCAGCGGCCGGGAGTCGAACAGGAAGTACCCGCCCTTTTTCGGGCCAAGGGCCACAAGCCTTTCAACCTCGGCCGTGGCCATGAGCATCCCGGGAGAAACGGCTACGGGCGGTTTTTCTATCAGCCGGGTCGCCGTCTTGACCCCGTTCGCTTCCGTGTACTCGATCTTGATTTCCTGGCCTTTTTTCGTCTGGCGCAGCGCCTCGCCATCCATTGCCTTGCCTGCGGCGGTCACCACCTTGATCTCGTCTTCGTCGAACCTGACCAATTCCACCGAATCGTCGATCTTTACCTGGATGGTCCTGGCCTTGAAGGCGACGCTATCAAAATAGCCCCGAAGGGTGTTGGCTTCCGCTTTGTGGCAATTGGTACAAATCTTGGGAATGAGAGATTTTGCCTGGGGCGCACTTTCTGCGCCTGCCGGCGTCCCTGCCGCCAGGCTGAGGGCTACAGCCGTGACGGCGAGGATGCGGGGGAGAACTGGATTTCCGGTCATGGGACTTATCCTCCTTAAGAGGTTTCGTTGACCCGAAGACGGGAGGCAGGGCGATAGGGGCGGTTCGAACCCGCCCCTTGGAGAGCTTGTTAAAAAACGAATGTAAAGAGCCGTCTGCGGCGTTGCGCGGCATCCGGGCTTCTTTACGGCTTTTTCAACAACCTGTTAGCACCCGGCCGTTTTCTTGAAGATCTTGCTGTTGTTCTTGTCGTTTACCTTTTCGAACTTGCAGCGGATCTCATCACCTTCCACGATGCGCTTGTCCTTGAATTTGTCGAGGGTCAGGTCGTCGGTAATGAGAATGGGCACGCTTTCCCCGGTCTTGTTGTCCTTGAGGGTTGCCGTTGCCGACTTGCCGTCCTTGGCCATTTCGATCTTGGAGATGACGCCGATCATCTTGACGTCTTCTGCGCTGGCGTTTGTAACGACCGTCAGAGAGGTGAATGCCAACAGGGCCGTCAGGACAACGAGTGAGAGAATCTTTTTCATCGGTTTGCTCCTTTTCATACTATGTATGTTGTGTACTGTGCCTCCCGCCGAGTGGGGGGGATGATCCTGGGCGGCAAAAAAAACCGGGGAAGCGGGAGGCACGGTTCCACTCCCCCGGTGTGCTGCCCGCTGAGAGCGGGCATTTTCAACCTTGCTTAGAAATGGACCTCGAAGGTCGCATACACGTCATGTGCGGATTCCAGCGGGGTGGTCGTCATCATTTGCCCGTTCACCTCGGACATCTTGACCGGTGCGCCGACCCAGTTGTTGCTGCCGGTGTATTCGAAATCGTAATACTGGTAACCGACGCGGAAGAAGGTCTTGCTGAAGTAGGAAGAGATCGGTTTCAGGTTGAGTTCCTGAATGACGTACCCTTCATACACATTGCCGCGGGTACCGACCTTGGACGTCCACATGTCGTCGGCGGCAGGGGCAAAGGTGATCCAGTTTTTGGAACCGTGGTTGTACTCGAAGCCCAGCTTGGTCTTGGACGGCAGGTCGTAGCGGACCCCGGCGGATACGGCCCAGCCGGTTTTGCTGGTCGGGGCTTCCGGGTTGAAGAAGGCCCCGGTCATGAGTCCCTGGAAGCCGAACTGAGCGGAGACGTTGTTGTTGGGATGGGTTACGCTCAGGGCGGCGTCGGTGAAGAAGTTCAGGTCGCCGGGGCCGACCTTCTTGAGCGTGCTCATGTAACCGGCGCCCCACCAGTCGATATCGCCCAGGTTGACCTTGGGTGCGGTGTTGCCGAAGTAGGTGTTGTTCATGGTCGGGGCGTCGAAGATATTGAAACCGCGGTTCCATTGCAGCCAGACGCGCAGCGGATCGGTATCGATCGGAATCACGGCGACGCCGAGCATATCGGTGTCGGCGATGGAGTTGGCGGGGGTCGAGCGAAAGCCGCTCTCAAAGCCGCGGCCGTAGCAAACCTTGGCATAGGCGCCGGGCAGCATCTCGATGTCCGGGGCGTAACCGATGGTCATACCGTCAAAGGCGTAATCGACCAGAAGCGACGGGGTACCGCCGTTGCCGGGGCGCTCATTGTTGAGGCGCAGGTTGCTGGGAGCGCCGTTGGTGGAGGGACGGCGGCCGACCGAGAACCAGAGAGGCTGGTCGGCGATGTTGCTCCAGGTGGCGTAGGCCCGGTCCACGTCCAGATAGCTGGTGGAGGGAACATGGCCAAGGGTGCCGTCGAATACGCCGACGCGGTCGGCGAAATAGGGGGCGGCGTCGCCGTTGGTGACGGCCTGATCGTCCTGGGAGCCGAACACCTTGTACATGACGAGACGGGTGTTGACGGTGACATCCTGGGTGGCCTTGGCATGCAGGTCAAGGCCAAGCTTGTTGGTATAGAGGGTGGCGTTTTCCGGTTTATATGCGGGAACGGTCACGGCGTAGTTTTGCAAGGCGCCCAACATTGCCTGGTTGTTCCCCAGGAAGGTCAAGGCCTGATTATAGGTCTTCACGCCGGTCATTGCTTGAGAGAAAGACGTCATTCCGGCAATGGCCCCGGCAAACTGTTGGGTCGCCGCGGCATCACCTGCCGCCACAGCGTTGAAATACCCCTGCTGCAAAACGTTTTGAGCATTCGTAAAGGTTGCGTTCACATCGGTAAACGGCTTGGTGCTACCCTTCAGATAGTCGTACCGAAAACGGTAATCCCCGCCGATGGTCAGCCATCTGCCGATGGATTTATTCTCCACCTTCTTGACCGAACCCTTCAGGGTTTCAATCTCCTTGTACAGCTTGTCCACCTTTTGCAGCAACTCCTCGTCGGCGGCCTGCGCCGGGTGGGGAAGGTTCATCCCCGCAAGCAACCCGACCAACAGCATAGGCAGTATTCTCTTCTTCACGGTCTCCTCCTTTTATTTGGTATTTCGAACTTGCCCGCACGGAAGCTTCGTGAGGGATCAGCCCTTGGCATGACGACGTGGAACGTGCCGCCATTGTCCCGTTCTATTACCCGGTTCACGGCCAGTTCCGCCTTCACCCCCTTTCAATGTGTCTGGCCTCGATGAATTTTTTTTGACGAAGATATATCATTTAAATAGAAATAGTAAAATATTTCTTTAAGTGAATATATTGAAAGTTGAATAAAGCAAAAAAAGTGCCTATACTCTCCCAATGTCGTAACAATATTGCAACATATTGATTTTTGAATGAATAGTGTGGCCGACGCCATTGTCATTATTATACCGCTGTCCAATGACTTTACGTTAAAACGCGGTAAAATATTTTTTGGTACTGGTTAAATCGCCGACCCGCATCCCTGACCCGCAAAAAGGAGGCTCCATGATCCCGTTGAAGTTTTGCCTGGCGTTTTGCTTGTGTCTGCTGGCCCCGGTAGCGGCTTGGTCTGCGGATAGCTGCCGAGGGTGCCACGAGGATGGTCCGGCGATGAAAAAGCTGGGGTATCCCGGCTTCACGATCACCCAAAAGGAGGTCGAAGCCCAAAGCGGCATGCCGGCCACCTGCAGCGATTGCCATCGCGGCAACCCGGCCGCACGGCTGCCGGACGAGGCCCACCGGGGCATGGGACGCCTTATGCGGGTAGGGAAGGGGTTCGCCGTCATGACCTCCCCGCGCAGGTATCCGCTGGAGTTTGGCGCCAGCCCCGCCGCCCGCCTGCTCGTCAGCGCCGACAAGGGGGGGAAGAAGGTCCGGGATACGGCGGTGACCGCGATCCTGTACCACGATAAACGTGGCGATACCCTCTCTCAGAACTTCACCATGATGGAGCAAACGTGCGGCAGTTGCCATCAGCGGGAATTTGCCGAATTCCTCCGCAGCACCATGGCCCAGAACGGCAAACAGAGCCAGTACAAGGGGTGGCTCGACGAACAGCGCGGGCCGCACAACTGCGGGCCGTGGTTCGAGGGGAACGTGAAGGGGATGCGGGCCGCGACCGCAATCCCGTTGAGCGACCGGGCTGCCGCCCAGGGACAGAAGAGTTGCAGCATCTGTCATGTGGGGTGCCTGGACTGCCACTACAATCCCCAGCCCAAAAGCGCGTCCGATCCGACCAAAGGGGCGCACAGTTTTGCGAAGACTCCGCCGCCGCAGAGCTGCTACGGTAACGGGCGCGCCTCGGTCTGCCACGCCGGGCCTGAGGACCGCCGCCGCGGGGCCGGGTACTTCGGCGGCAGTTTTTCCTTCCCCGAGGGGGGGACGCCGGACGTGCACGTGGCCGCCAAGGTGGGGTGTCTCGATTGCCATGAAAGTACCAAAAGCAACCCCGCCATCGGCCACGCCATGGTCAGGCGGCAGGCCGGCGACTCCTGCATCCGCTGCCACGCGGCGATTGTCGGGAGACATAAGGCTTCCCTGCACAGGAACCTGACCTGCGAAGCCTGCCATATCCGCAACGTGGGGGGCTACCAGGGGACCTACTGGGGGCCGGGAAAACTGGCGGGGGTGGCGACCCCCTACTTCAAGTTCAAAGCCTATTACGGGATCATGGCCGAGCCGTTTCTGCTCAAGGATCAGCAGGGGCGGTGGATTCCGGTCAAACCGTTCCCCATGGCGGTCATGAACCAGACTACGTCACCCTTCAGGCCGGGGCTGCACTGGCGGTATCCCGCCGACCTGCCGGGCCTGAAGCGGACGGACGACGCCTGGGCCTACGTGGGGCTTTTCGGCGGCCTGCCGGAGAACAACAAGGCCCTGCTCTGGATCCAGATGGACAAAATGTCCCACAAGTACGGCAAGGGGCGAAGCTGCGACTCCTGCCACGCCGACCCGGAGGGGGCGCAGCGCCAGCAGGTCTCCTGGGAGTATGGCGACCCCGGCGCGCTGCCGTTCAACGGCAGCCACGAGGTGGTGGCCGACAAAAGCGGCCTGTTCATTCGTAATATCCGTTCCGAGAAAATCGAGCTGGAGCCCGGCTACACGCTGTCGGCCCTGGCCCCGTGGGTATATTTGAAGGATGCATGGCAGGTGAAGGGTGATTTCGCCCTGCCTCCCATCCGCGACCGTGGGGGATATGACGCAACGAAGGGGGATCTCGCGGGTGCTGCGAAGGCCCACATCATACATTAATTTGATATATATAAATTTGTATTGACATATATATTGTATTTTGTATATTTAGAAAAATTTCTGTTTCGGAGGCGATCATGAATCTCAAGTTGTTGGTAGCGGCGGCATTACTGTGTGGGTTATCCGGCATCGCCCAGGGCGCGGAACATCCTGGGCGCGAATATATCGAAAAGAACGGATATAAGGGCCCCTCGACCTGCGAAGAATGTCATCCGGGAACCGCGCGCAAGTTTCTTGAAACGGTACACTGGAAGCACGCCTCAAAGGTTGACAACGTCGACAACCTGGAAGCCGGCAAGGAATACGGGATGAAAAACCGTATCTACACCATGTGCAACGGCAACGACATCGTCAACAACTTGAAGGAGATTCCGCTTAACGCCGCCGGCAAAACGAAGTATTCTGGCTGCAATACCTGCCATCCGGGCAACCACGTGAGCGACGTGGGGAGCACGGGTCCCGAGGCCGAAGCCGCCATTGACTGCCTGATCTGCCATTCGTCGGCCTACGACTTCAGTCACCGCAAGCCGTACAAAGACGAGAAGGGCCGGATCGTCATGGGCCAGGACCGCACTACCAAGGCGGCATTGGCCATTGACAAGCCCAAGACCAAAAACTGCATGGTCTGCCACGAAGCGGCAGGCGGTGGTGTTTACATCAAGCGCGGTTTCGCTTTTACCCCGGCAAACGATGTGCACGCCGCCAAGCAGATGGGATGCTCGGACTGTCATAAAGCCAAGGATCACCTTTTCCCCAGTGGTTATGACCCCAATAACTGGGCGAACGACGGCATCCGGCTGACCTGTACCACCTCGGGCTGCCACCCGGAAAACCCCCACAAGGATCAAGCCTACAATCGCCATACGGCCCGGATAGCTTGCCAGACCTGCCATATTCCCAAGACCGGCGGGGCGAGCGCGAAAAATTTCACGAAATGGGAAAAACAGGCGAACGGCTTTTATGAGCCGTCAACCCTGAAGAGGGAAGCCAACGAAAGTACCCCCGTGTATGCCTGGTATAACAAAACCGTCCGTAACGAACCGCATTTTATCGGTCCCAAGGGGAGCCGTGGGGATAAGACCAGCAAGATCTACCCCTTCAAGATCTTCCAGGGCAAGGCTTACTACGATAAGTTGACCGGAAACCTGCTCTCCATGGACTTTGCCCAACCCATGGCCACCGGCGATGCGCTGGCCGGTGTCGCTTCGGCGGCCAAGACGCTGGGAATAAAGAAGTACCAAGCTGAGCCGGGATGGCAGACCATCTATTTCTCCAGCAGTCACCTCGTTACGAAGGCAAAGGCGCTGACCTGCGTGAATTGCCATAACGTCAACGGCGTGTTGAACTTCCGCGCCCTCGGATACAGCGAAGCTGAGGTAGCGAAGTTGACGTCCCCGGAATTGTATTTTGACGACATGCTCAAGAAACAGCGCGAAAACGATGACTTTTAGGATGGGCGGGCACGGCGATGCCGTGCCTGGGGTGGTGCAGGGGTAGGGGCGGGACGCTCCACCGTTCACCTGGCCCCCGTTCATCGGACAGCAAAAAGGCCGCCATTCATGGCGGCCTTTTTGCGTCTCCGGCATCCGCCGCCGGCCTGGACTCTAAGAGTCGCGAACCGCGACGCACCGAAAATACCGGTCATCTTCTTTCCCTATTTCGGGGGTTGTGGAGACGGTGAAAGTTTGGTAGAAAGGGCCTATGAAGATTCCGGTTATTTTTATAGACGGGACGCCGGGTGTCGTCGGTGCCGAAGAGCTCGATTCGTTTGTGCAGAAGCGGCGGATTCTCTCCTTCCGCCGTTCGGACGGCTGGGTTCGGGTCAGCAGGGACCCCGTGCGGGAACCATCCAGCAAAAACACCTATGAAGGAAAAGATCGAAGAAAGGCATAAGGGCTCTCACCATGCGATTCATCGTCACCGTGCTGTTGCTTCTTCTCCTCTTCCCCCTTGCCGCTACAAGCCGTGCCGACGAGAAATCCGACTGTCTCGCCGCCTGTACGACCGATAAACGCTCCGTCGACATGTACTGCCCGCCGGCAGGCGGATTTTCGGATGAAGACCATAAACAGTGCATGGATAAAAATGACGCCGCATACAACGACTGCATCAAGGCCTGTTCTCCCGCCCCGACAATACCCGAACCGCCGGCTTCTGCCGTAACCGACCACGAACCGGTCCCACCGGTTCCGACTGAACAGCCTGCTGTAACCGACCACGAACCGGTTCCGCCGGCTCCGACCGAACAGCCTGTCGTAACCAATCCCGAGCCGGTTCCATCTGAACCCGCCGAGCCGTCTGCCGCACCGCCTGAGAGCCCCCCCACCGCGGATAAACAGCAATAAGAGAAAGCCGGTTCAGGGGGGCATCCCCGTGTCCTCCCCCGGCACGCACTCAAAATTTGTACGTAAGCCACGTGCTCAGGTAATCAACATCCTCTCCCGGCCCCGATTCCTTGATGAAGCGCCCGGCAAAAAAATGTCCGTATATTACGGCAAAGGACAGGTGCCGGTCTATGCTCCAGAGCAATTGCCCCTGGGACATGCTGCCGATGTAGCCGGCATCGCTCGTCCTGCCGGAGCGGACGAGGGCCACGGCGTTGTTGTACAGTCCGTCGTGGGTACTCTCCCGCCAGAAAAAATCCCAATCGAAGATCAGGGTGAGGTGGTCGGCCGGGTGGAGGTCGATGCAGGGGTTCAGGTCGATGAAGTTGGCCGGCCCGATCAGTCCCGCCTCGCTGAAATAGGCCCCCTTGGGGAAGAGTGGGTTGAAGGTTTGCAGGTCATGGCTGGCCGGGTCGTCATCGCCGCTGGCGATATCCGCCCGCAGGCCGAACCGTGGACGGAGCGGAAGAGACGATACGGTGTAGCCGGTGTCCGAAGCGACCGTCCAGGCCTGAATCGTGCCGGTGCCGAAACTCCCCCACTGGTAGAGGGCTTCGAAGTTGTAATCGAGAGGCGCCGCTGTGCGCCAGAGCCGTGCCCCCACGGAATGCCGCGTTTCCCTGGCAGCCCCCTGATCGAAGCCGGCCTTGCCTCGATAGACTCCCATATAATACAGGTCCATGTTTCCCCCGGGAAGAAGAGGGAACGGCAGTACCGCGTATGCCCCCCAGAGGGCCTTGGTGTTGTCCGGCCCGTCGTCGAAGACCTGCCGTTTGGTCTGGACGGGCTTGGCGGCAAAGCCGTCGATCCTGACCTCTCCCGAACGGTACATGAGCCGGAAACCGTCGAAACTCTGGCGCACGTTCGGCCCTTCCCGCACCGAGATGATCCGCTGTGAGCCGTAGGCCAGTTCCTGCCGTCCGGAGCGCAAGGTCAGGGAGGCCGCGTCGGTCAGGTTGAGCTTCAGATCCAAAAAAGCCTGGTGCAGGTCCAATTCGTCCCGGTCGGCCGGCCGCGGCCCCCCTTTGCGGCCGTTTTCCAGGCTGCTCTGGAACTGGCTGAAGAAACGTATGTTCTCGCCCATCCTGAGGTCGCCGTGCAGGAAGTATCTCTGGAGGAAGTAGCCGGAATCTTGCGGGTCCTTGCCCCAGTTGGGATGATTGAAGTATTCGTAGCGTTCCCGCGCCTCCCCACCCAGGGAGAGATACCAGGAGCCGGTCCGGTTGAGCGGAATGTATTTTACCGGGTCCCAGATGTCGGCGCGCAGAGCCGGATCACGCAGGTAACCGTAGTCCTCGTCGGCGCGGTTCAAGGCATAGCCCTGGAAACCGTCCGGCGACTTCCCGGAGCCGGCAGAGGAGAGTACCGGAAAAGCAAGCAACAGCCCGCCGGTAATAATCGCCCAAAGCGCTTGAGAAAACTTCATCGCATCCACCCCCCATTCGAAACGCTCAGAAGTGCTCGTCCCTGCCTTTCCGCGCCGATGTCCTCTCTTTGGCCGAGCGTTCCCGGAAACCTCCCCGCCAGTTGTCCACCCACGCCTCATCGGCGATCCAGGGAGGAAGGGCGATCTGGAAGTGGCCGGCAAGCTCGTGGACGTACGGCTCGTACAAAAGACGCAGCTCCCGCAGTTTCCGGTCGAAGGCCTCGCCTTGCCGCAGGTTCTGGCCGCTGCCGGCCAGAAGGAGGCGCAACTCCTCCAGCCGTTCCGGCGGCAGCCGGTCGGTGATCGACTCCCGCGGGGCGGTCCTGAAGATCAGGGACAGGTCGATGACCGCGTGGCGGGCCATGGCGAAGGTCAGTTCGGCCTGGCGCTCGCAAGCCCCCTCAAGGCCGGCCATGACCAGCGCGCAGGTGTCCAGGATCGCGGTCAGGGCCGCCAGCCATGATTGATTGTCGTGCTGGGAGCGAAAATAGGCGAGGACCGGGTAGGAGAGGTGCCCCTCCAGAAACTCCGCCGACCAGCGCTCCCACTCGTGCAGGAGTTGGCGTAGCGCTTCCTTGCCGTGTTCGTAGCCGTGGCGGCGGAGCATCTCCGAGGCGGTGGGGGGCGAGCCGGCCCGGGCGTCCAGAAGAGAGATGCTTACCTCCCGGCGGGCAAAAGACTGGTTGAGGGCCGGCAGGTAACCGATCACCAGGGCAAGAAAGGCGAATCCCATGCCCGACTCCACCACCACCAGGATGTGAGCAAGAGAGGTGCGGGGGATAACGTCCCCCAGCCCCAAGGTGAAGAAGGTGGTACCGCTCAGGTACAGGTCGGTGAGGAAACCGCTGGCCCCGTCCCTGGCCACCACCGCCGAGCCGAGGGCCCAGTGGATGAGGGCGAAACCGCAGATCAGGCCGAACGCCCAGAAACTCAGGAGCAGCAGGAGCGACAACGGGCCGAAATAGCTGAGCCAGGTTTCCTGCCGCCGGGGCGGGATCAGGAGCGTAACCATCCTTACCCAGGGGCGCCAACTGCTCCGGTAGAAAAAACGGGTCAGGCGGAACCGGCGCGTCACCCGGCGCGGCAGGACGATGGTCTCGAACCCCTCCCAGAGGACCAGGAGGATCAGGGCGATGCCGGTTATGATCGCAATGATCGTCACCCTACGTGCCCTTGATAAAGGTGCCGTTCTGGTATTCCTCGAAGGCCACCCGCAACTCCTCCTGGGTGTTCATGACGATCGGGCCATACCAGGCCACCGGTTCATGGAGCGGTTTTCCCGAGATGAACAGGAAACGGACCGGCCGTTCTCCCGCTTCTATCAGTACTTCGCTCCCTTCGCGTTTATAAAGGACCACGGTTTCCGGTCCGCAGATGCAGCGCCGGTCCAGGTCCATCCATCCCGAGCCCGCCATCTCGTAGGCAAAGGCGTCCCGTTGCTCGTCGAAATACCCCTCTCCGTCCAGCACGTAGGCTATGGCGGTATGGCCTGCCGTGACCGGGTGGCGGAAGGCGGCGCCGGCCGGGATGCTCACGTCCAGCATCTCCGGATCGATCACGATATCCCGCACCGGTCCCTGAACCCCGTTGATCAGGCCGCTGACGATCTTGATCCTTATCCCCGAATCCAGGGTGACCTCCGGGATGTCGGCCGCCTTCACGTCCCGGTAGCGGGGCGCCATCATCTTCTGGCTGGCGGGCAGGTTGGCCCAGAACTGGAATCCCCACATCATGCCGGTGGGGCTCTTTTGGGGCATCTCCTGGTGGATGATGCCGCTGCCTGCCGTCATCCACTGGACGTCGCCGGCGCCGATGACCCCCTTGTTGCCCATGCTGTCCCCATGTTCCACCATCCCTTCCAGGACATAGGTGATCGTTTCGATGCCCCGGTGCGGGTGCCAGGGGAAACCGGGCAGATACTCGGCCGGGTTGGCGGTGTGAAAGTCGTCCAGCATCAGGAACGGGTCGAACAGCGGTACCTGGGAGTTACCGAAGGCGCGCTTGAGATGGACGCCGGCCCCTTCTACGGTGGGGCGGCTCTTGAACAGCCGGTCAATGGTGCGCGTGGTCATGGGGGGGATTTCCTTTCAGAGGGGATTTGGGGTGTATGGGATCTATAGGACCTATAGGACCCATAAGTCCCATACACCCCACTATCATATCAGAATGCAAAGCATGTACAACCGACCCCCCAAGGACCGTCCTCGCCGAAAACCCGGTGGGTATGCCGGTGGAGCGGGTCGTCGCATGAGACGGCCGCCGCCAGGGCCTGCACCTCGGGTGCGCCATGCTCGTCCCGGTAGGCCCCGCCGTAGACGCCGGTGGGCGACCAGTCGGGAGAAACCGGTGGCAAGGGCGGCGCCAGGGAAGCGAATTCGCCCGCGCCATGCACGATGCGTCCGCCCATGATGGTCAAAAGCGACTCGATCCCCTTGATCTCCTCGTCGGGCACGCTGAAATAATCGGCCGACAGCACCGCCAGATCGGCGAGTTGCCCCACCGCAATGCGTCCCTTTTTCCCGTCGTCCCCGGAAAACCATGAACTACCCTCGGTGTAGAGCTCAAGGGCCGCGGCCCGGTCCAGGCGATTTTCCTCGCCGTACAGGGCAAGACCTCCCACGGTCTTGCCGGTCACCAGCCAGTAGAGCGAGACCCAGGGGTTGTAGCTGGACACCCTGGTGGCGTCCGTGCCCGCGCCCACCGGTATTCCCATGCGGAGCATTGTCGAGATGGGCGGCGCAATGCTGGCCGCTTTTTTCCCGTATCGCTCCACAAAGTATTCGCCCTGGAAGGCCATACGGTCCTGGATGGCAATGCCGCCGCCCAGGCGGCGCACCCGCTCCATGCTCCGCTCCGAGATGGTCTCGGCATGGTCGAAGAACCAGCGCAGCCCGTTGAAGGGAATCTCACGGTCGATGGCCTCGAATACGTCCAGGAACCGGGAGATGGACTCATCGTAGGTGGCGTGCAGTCGAAACGGCCAGCGTTTTTCCACCAGCAGGGCAACCACCTTCTTCAGTTCCGCCTCCAGGACCGGTTGCAGGTCGGGGCGCGGCTCCAGAAAGTCCTCGAAGTCGGCGGCGGAAAAGACCAGCATCTCGCCTGCGCCGTTCACCTTGTAGACATCGTTGCCTTTCCCCGGTTCGGTGATGTCGGCCCAATGGGCAAAGTCGTCGTACTCCTGACCGGGGCGCTGGGTGAACAGGTTGTAGGCGATGCGCAGGGTAAGTTCGTCCCGTCCGGCCAACTCCTCCACCACCCGGTAGTCGTCGGGGTAGTTCTGGAAGCCGCCGCCGGCATCGATACAACTGGTAATCCCCAGCCGGTTCAATTCGCGCATGAAGTGGCGGGTCGAATTGACTTGGTCGTCGAAGGCGAGCTTCGGCCCCTTGGCCAGGCTGGCGTAGAGGATCAGGGCATTGGGCTTTGCGATCAACAAACCTGTGGGATTGCCGAACCGGTCCCGCTGGATCTCTCCGCCCGGTGGATTTGGGGTTTCCTTCGTGTACCCCAGGGCCCGGAGTCCGGCCCGGTTGACGAACGCCCGGTCGTACAGGTGCAGAACAAAGACCGGGGTGTCCGGGGCAGCGGCGTTGATCTCCTCCAGGGTCGGCATGCGCCGCTCGGCGAACTGGAACTCGGTCCAGCCGCCGATGACCCGTACCCACTGGGGCGGGGGGGTGCGGCGGGCCTGGTCGCGCAGCATGCGCAACGCCAGGGCCAGGGACGGGACGCCGTCCCAGCGCAGTTCCATGTTGAAGTTGAGCCCCCCCCGGATCACGTGGATATGGGAATCGTTCAGGCCGGGGATGACGGTCCGCCCCTTGAGGTCGATCCGCCGGGTCCCGGCAGGGGCGCCCGCAAGCAGTTCTTCACCGCCCACGGCGCTGATCCGCCCGTCGCTCAGGGCAATGGCGGAAACAGAAGGATTTGCGCCATCCGGTGTGGCAATGGCGCCGTTATACAGAATCATGTCAGGTGCGTTCATATCGCTACCCCTTATCAGGGCGGTGTTCCAGCCAGGGCCGGAGGGTTCTCGCCAACGCCGGCATGACCGCCCACGTGAGAACAATGACAATGCCCACGGCTATTGCCAAAGCTTGCAGTAGCTGGGGCAGGTTGGTTATGAAAGGGTTCAGCAGCCAGGGGACCAGCATGCTGACCGGCCAGACGCCTATGACCGTGACGACGGCCATCTTCCAGCGTGGCGGGGGGATCAGCGCCTGTTGGCCGGGGAGGGTGAACCAGGTTTCCAGGCCGGACAACTCCTGACGCCGGGGCTCTCCTTCGGTCAACGGCGCGACAATTGATTCCCACTGGCGGAACAGGGGCGAGTCATAAAAACGGTCGCGGAACGCACTTGTGTTGAAGCGGCGCACAATCCCGTATTCATGCGACCCGCTGCCCGGTTCCGGGCGCAGCACGTGCACCCCCAACTGCCCCTCGGTATGCAGGGAGCGCTTGATGAAATCGTGAAGTGCGGCCTCGAACTGTTCTTCGCACCCGGCCTTGACCGTGCGCAATGTCAGCACGGCGATGACCTCTGCCGTTTTCTCAGGTGTTCCGTGGGAGTTCATGATGCTCTCCGCTCCATAGACACGAGGTTTTCCCCTTGGTCGCGTCCATGCTTACTGCATACCTGGACCCGGCGAACCATTGATGAAGTCGATGATCGCGGGAATCACCACGGTGGGAGCCTCCTCCATCAGCCAGTGCCCAGAGCCGGGGACAACCACCCCCCTGACATTCGTAGCCACCAGCTTGGCTTGCTCGATGAGGAAGGTGCCGCTGGCTTTTTCGCCGGTCAGGACCAGCACCGGCATGGGGAGTTTGGTCTGGGAAAGCTGCTCGAAGTCCTTCGCGTCCCGCTCGAAGTTGCGGAAATACTCGAACCCGGCGCGCATGCCGCCGGGCTGGGCGTAGGCCTTGGCATAGAGGCGGCGGTCGGCTTCGGGTACCGAATGTTTGGGATCTGCGGCAAAGTCGTTCCAGAAATGCTCGAAGTAGGTGCGCTCACGTCCCTTGACCAGGGCCAGCGGCACCGCACCGTAGAAATGGAAGTGCCACAGGTCGCGCATCAGCCAGACCTCCTTCCAATTGCCGATGCCGGGCAGGAAAGCATCCATCAGCACGACGCGCTCGGTGCCACGGGGGAACTGGGCGGCGTAGGCGTAGGCCACCATCAGGCCGATATCGTGTCCGACGATGCTCACCCGGTCCAAGCCGAGCGAGGTGACCAATTCGTGGATGTCCACGGCCATGTTCTTCTTGTCGTAACCGGTCTCCGGTTTTGCCGATCCGCCCACGCCGCGCAGGTCGGGAACGATGACGGTATGGTGCCTGGCAAGCGGTTTCATGAGCGGGCGCCACATCAGGCCGGTTTCGGCATAACCGTGCAGCAGGACCACGGGGCTGCCCGTGCCGCCTATGAGGTAGTGCAGCCTGACCCCGTTGACTTGGGCGAAGCGCTCGGCAAAGCCGGCCGGGACCGGCGCTGCAGTAGCGCGGAGAGGTGAAACGATCAGCAGCGCCAGTGCGGCAATGATGGCACAACCGACGGTAAAGCCCCGTCGGGATGATATCGTTTGATCTAACATGGTGTTAACCTCTGCTTTCCTGACGGTTCGCCGGAGGTCGCCGTAGGGACGGCCTCGCGTCCTATGGCACGAGTGTCGCTTCCAGGGTGATCTCGGTATTGAATAACTTGGAAACCGGACATCCGGCCTTGGCTATGGCGGCAAGCCGTTCCAGGGTTGCCTGGTCCGCCCCGGGAACCTTGGCCTCCAGCTTCAGGTGGACGGCGGTAATGGCATAGCCGCCCTCCACCTGTTCCAGGGTGACCGTGGCCGTGGTATCCATCCGTTCGGCGGTGAGGTTCGCCTCGCCCAGGATGAGGGAGAGGGCCATGGTGAAGCATCCGGCGTGGGCCGCCCCGAGCAACTCTTCCGGGTTGGTGCCCGGCACCCCCTCGAAGCGGCTGGAAAAACCGTAGGGATAGGCATGCAGGGCGCCGCTTCCGGTGGAGATGGCCCCCTTGCCGTCCTTGATGCCGCCTTGCCATTGGGCCGATCCGTTGCGATTGATCTTCATAGCTGTTCTCCTTGTTATCGCCGCGTTATTGAACGGAGACTCGTGTACTCTCCGGTTAATTCGTTGTCATAATTCCGGTTATTTTGCCTGCGGCCTCCGTTGCGGCTCCTTGATGCAGACCCTGCTACACCTGCGTCGCGGCGCCTTGGCATCAGACAAAATAACCGGGAATTATTTCCAGCAACTAACCGGACAGCATACTAGTGCCCGGCGCCGGCCCGGCTGGGAGGTGCGCCGTGCACCATGGTGTAGGCGTACTCCACACCCTGTCCATAGGCACCGCACAGTTCCTTGACCACCGCCATGACGTCGTTGTAGGTCTCTTTATGCGCCCAATCCCGCTGGTACTCGAGAAGGACCTGAAGTGCGGTCACCGGAGCCGCGCCCGCCTGCTCCACGCGGCGCATGGCGGCGTTGTGCGCCGTCACCGAAGTGCCCCCCGACGCATCCTCGACGGCATAGACCTCGAACCCCGCCCTCATGGCCTCCAGGGCGGGAAAGGTCAGGCAGACCTCGGTCCAGAGGGCGGCCATGACCAGCTTGCTTCTCCCGGTCGCCTTCACGGCGGCGACGAATTCCTCGCTTTCCCACGAGTTCATGGAACTGCGTTCGATCGGTTCCTGATCGGGGAAAATGTCCAGGAGTTGGGGCCACATATTGCCCGAAAAACTTTTGGTCTCGACGGTGGTGAGGATGGTCGGGACCTTGAAGATCTTTGCCGCTCTGGCGAGCAGCAGAACGTTGTTGAAAAGGGTCTGGCGGTCGATGTTGGCAACCCCGAAGGTCATCTGGGGTTGAAAATCAATGAAGATGACGGCGCTGTTGGCCGGATTGAGTAATTCGGTCTTCATGTAATTGCCTCCTATAGGGTCTTTTTTGTCCTTTATGCTAGTTTAAATACTTTCGAAAAAATGTTGCAACCTTTAAATACGGTTGAGAGGGCGGAGCGGTCCGGGCCGGGCCTTGTTCTCCTGCCACGCCCAATAAAAAGGCCGGGCAGCGCGAAGGGCGTGTCCTTCGGCAGTCCGGCCATCTCCAAAGGGAGAATTCTTGGCAGTCCTCCCCCGTTTCACGGGGGAGGTTTTACGGCATTGCATGTTCGAGGAGATATGGCAGTAATAACCGGCAGGCTTGGACAAACTCTTTGCTGCGGAAGTGACATTCTTGAAGAACAGAGGAAGAGGGCAACCTTTTGCCGCGTCGCCCATGTTCCCCGTAAGGTGAGCCTCGGGAATAATGCCCTCTCGCGGCGGCAATCCCTCCGTCGGACCGGGAGCCGGAATAGGTCGATAAGGCCAGGAACAGTTCGTCGCCGGGCGACCGGTGTCTCGAAATGGTTGAATCCGTCGAGATGACGTAGTATTAATAGGGTGTAATTATATCCTGTCAAGATTGGCAGCCGGGAGCATCTACATGCAACCATGGAAAAAACTTGGTCAGATTCTGGTGGAACGGGGGATTTTGACCGCCCTTTCCGTTGAACGGGTTCTTGCCGTTTCCAAACGGCAACAGAAACGCTTCGGCTGGACCCTGGAGGACCTGGGACTGGTCACGGGGGATGAGCTTGCCGGCGCTCTCGCAGAACAGTACGGGTTGAAACAGGTCTCGAACCTGGCGAACTATTCCTACAGTCAGGAGGCGTTGGGCGCCATCACTGCCGAGTTCGCGCTCCAGAATCTGATCTTTCCCCTGAAGTTGGAGGGAGGTAAGCTGGCTCTTGCAGTTGCCGATCCAACCGATATGAAGGTTGTCGATAATTTTGCGATGAATAGCGGATTGCAGGTCCTGCCGTGCGTTGCCTGCCGCAAGCACATCTACGAAGCCATCAGCAAGTTCTACCTGGGGAAGAATGTTCAGGAGTCAAAGCAGACAACGGTCCTCGTTGTGGACGATGACGTCCTCACCCAGACCGTCCTGAGGGACCTCCTGGCCAAACAGGGATACCGCGTTGTGATTGCCAATGACGGCATGGAGGGTTTCAAGGAGGTTATCGCCAACAAGCCTCACATCATCATTGTCGACAAGGTGATGCCCAAGCTGGATGGGTTTGCCCTGCTGAAATCCCTCAAGGTCATCCCCGAGATACGATCCATCCCGGTCATCCTCGTCAGCGACAAGATGACGGATGAGGACGAGGCCCAGGTCTTCTCCATGGGCTTTTTCGATTATGTCCCCAAACCGATCAAGGAAATAACCCTCGTATCCCGGGTCAAGCGGGCCTTGAACCATGCGGACCAGAGACCTGATACGTGCAGTGTGTAAAGGCCCCGCAGGGGGAGCCGCCCCCTGCGGTTTGCCTCCGGTTGGCGCACGGTCTACTGGATCCGGAACATCCTGACCATATCCTGCAACTCCACGGAAAGCTGGGAAAGGTTCGATGAGGATTGGGAAATGTCCAGGGAACTCTTGGCGCTCATCCCCACAACCTCGGAGATCTGCTGGATGTTGTCGGAGATCTCGCGGGTGGTGGCGGTCTGTTCCTCCGCCGCCGTGGCGATCTGGTTGATCTGCAACGTCACCTCGTTGATCTTCTCCAGGATCTCCTCCAGGGCCTGGCCGGACCGGGCCGCCTCGGTCGTCCCCTGTTCCACCTCCCGAACCCCTTCCTCCATGGCGGAAACAGCCTGGCGGGTTTCTCCCTGGATATTCTTGATCATCTCGCCGATCTCCCGTGTGGCCCGCGCGGTGCGCTCGGCCAGGGCCCGCACCTCGTCGGCGACGACGGCGAACCCGCGCCCCTGTTCTCCGGCCCGGGCTGCCTCGATGGCGGCGTTCAGCGCCAGCAGGTTGGTCTGGTCGGCAATATCCTCGATGGTGGCCACGATTTCGCCGATCTGGTCGGAGCGGGTGCCGAGTTGCTCGACCACGGCAGCGGAACTGCGCACCTTGTCGGCGATGCGGGTCATGCCGTCCACCGTGTTCCTGACGATGGCGGCCCCGGCCTGGGCGGTCTTGCCGGCCTGATTCGAGCTCTCCGCAGCGCGGTGGCAGTTGTTGGCGATATCCATGCTGGTGGCCGACATCTCCTCGCTGGCTGTAGCCACGGTACTGGCCTGGTTCACGACCTCGTGGGACGCACTGGCCGTCTGCTCGGCGTTGCTGTTCAACTCCACCGACGCCGAGGCCACCTCCTGGGAGCTTTTGTTGACCTTGTCCATGACCTGGCGCAACTGTTCCACCATCCGGCGCATGGCCTCATAGACCCCCCCCTTGCCCTGCTCGAAGCGGTAGGTCAGGTCGCCGGCCGCCACCTGCTGGGTGATCTCCTCCAGGTGGGCCGGTTCGGTGCCTATGTGCAGAAGCAGGCGCTTGGTAACGAAGATCGAGATGACGGAGATGAGGATGATCAGGACCACGGTCGCTCCGATGATCAGGTAGATGCCCTGTTTGACGCTTTGCATGCTCTCGCTGGCTGCCTTCTTGACCAGGGCGTCCAGGTCGTCCACGTAGTTTCCGGTGCCTACCACCCAGCCGAAGGGCTTGAATTCCAACGAGTAGCCCCGTTTCGGGGCGGGTTCGGTCGCACCCGCCCGGGGGAACCAGTAGTCGGTGAAGCCGCCCCCCGGCTGCCGCCCCTTTTCGATGATTTCACGGACAAGGTATTTGCCTTTGGCATCCTTGAGGTCGATGCGGCTCTTCCCCTCGGCCGGTTTGCCCAGAAGGACGACGTTAACCCCTTCGGTCGTGTCGGCCCAGAAATAGCCGTCCTTGCCGTACTTCAAGCTGCGCAACAGGTCGGCGCCCTGTTTCCGGGCCTCTTCCGGCGATGTGCCGTCCTTCTGGGAACGGTCGTAGATCGCCTGCAGCATGCTGACGGCCATCTCCACTTCGCTCTTGGCCTGGGTGTCAAAATCGCTGAACAACGATTTCTTGTACATCTCGATGGAGTTGCGGTACGAACCGACATACTCCTTCAGCGCGATGCCGGTCGTCGATAGCGCCAAACCGATGCTGCACGCCAGTACGAGCAAAAGGATCTTGCTTCCGAAACTCAAACCGTTATTTGACGTAGTCATGTTAGTCTCCCCGTATAAGAAATATTCATCGCAATATTAAAAGTATTGCCCATCTTATAAGGTTGATCGAGCTATGTCACGGATTTTTAGTAATTATTTGTTGCGGCACCATAAAGGGGTGCCAAGTGTCTCGCCACGGTTCCGGTCGTTCTGTTCTGCCATACATGCGTCTGGTTGTTTTTTTCAGCCGCCATATCGCCGAGTGCTCGATGCGGTGGGGCTGAAATCGCAAGAAGGGGAGGCCGGTCGCCTCTGAATCAGCAGGAAGGAACCACCCTCGCGGGACATTGGTTTAACCGTCTGCGCCGGGTCAGACCTCTATCCTGAATTCGGCGCCTTCTGCCGAGTTGCATGCCGTAAGGCTTCCGTTCATGCTGCCTTCGATGATGTTCCTGGACATGAAGAGTCCTACCCCGGTCCCTTTGTCGGGGCTCTTGGTGGAAAAGTAGGGGTCGAATATTCTGCCGATGATGCTTTCCGGGATTCCGCCGGCGTTATCGCTGATGGTTACGACGGACTTCCCCTCTTCGGAGCGGATGTCGACCCTGATCTCCGGATTGCGGATATTCCGTTCGGACAGGGCATCCCTGGCGTTGATCAGGACGTTGAGAAGGACCTGGGAGTATTCGTTCGGATAACCGTAGATGACCGGATCGGCCCCATCGCCTGACTTGACGGAGATTCTTGTCTTGCCGTTACTTCCCTCGATAATGGAGATGGTCCTGTTGACCGCCTTTTTGACGCTGAACAGCGACTTTTCCTTATCGGGGAGGAAATAGTTTCTGAAATCGTCGATGGTCTGGGACATGAACTGCAAGGTTTCCATCGCCTTGCCGACATCGGTCCTCATCTGCTCAAAGGTGAGCTCTCCGTGCTCCTGGCTATGCAACATGTTCTGGACGATCAGGCCGATATTGTTGAGCGGTTGACGCCACTGGTGGGCAATGTTGTTGATCATCTCGCCCATGGCTGCCTGCCGCTGCTGCTGGATCAATATCCGGTCCTTCTGGCGAATCTCCGAGACGGCTTGGGAGATACGCTTCTCAAGCTCGCTGTTGGTCCTCTGGAGCAGGCTGTTCAGTGCCTCAAGCTGCTGCTGTTTGACCGAAAGGGCTTCCTGGGCTATCCGCCTCTCCGCGATCTCATTTTCGAGTAAACCCCGCTCATCTTCGATCCTCTGTTTCTGGTCCCGCAATTCATCCTGCTGCCGGTCCAGGGTGTCGATCATGGTGTTGAATGCCGCCGCCAGCACCCCGATCTCATCGGCGGAATCTATCGCGATCTGATGTTCGTGCCGCTGTTTTTCCGGCAGGTGCGCCACATGCCGGGTCATGACGGCGAGCGGCGCCATGAGGCGCTTCATTGTCAGCCAGGTGACCAGCAGGAACAGGACGGTTCCCGTGACTGCGGCCAGGACGAAATAGCGCCCGGCATTGCGGATGGGGGCGTACGCCTCGGCCTGGGGGTAGTCGGCCCCCAGGAACCAGGGAGCCATACGCATCTGCTTGATGGAAACGAGCATGGGCACCCCGCGTGAGGTAACGGTTTCGCCGCTCCCCTCGAACCCAGCGAAGGCTCGGTCCACCATCCTGTTGACGCCCGGGGGCGCCGCCGGTTTCAGGATCCTGTTCCTGTCGGGATGCACCACCAGCATCCTGTTCATGCCGACGATGAAGATGTAACCGGTCGCGCCGATCTTGACCCTGGACAGGATCGCCAGGAAATTTTCACCCAGCAGGTCGAGGCTGCCGACCATCATCCCGGTCATCTCCCCCTTTTGGTCGAAGACCGGCATGGTCATGACGATTGCGGGCCGGCCCGGGGTGTGGGTTGACACGTATGGCTCGGAGATGTACGGTTTCCGGCTTGTGACGGTCTTCTGCACCCATTCCCGGAACCCCAGGTCCCTTCCCCGGCGGTCGGGGCGGTAGGGGCTCTCCACAATCAATCTGCCGTCCTTGTTTATGAAGTAGATGCCGTTATCGAAGATCGAAAGGACGCCGACCCTTTGGTCCAGAAAACGCTGGGCCTTGTCCGGATTGGTAAAGGCATCCGCCGGAGCGCTCTCGGCGGCCGCTTTCAGGGCATTTTGCGCGATCCTGAGTTTGTCGTCTATGCTGTCTGCCAGACTTGAAACGAGGGAAAACTGCTGGGCGGTGATGGTTTGCTTGAAGGAATGCTCGAAATACGAGCGGGTGAGGTATAACGTCGTAATGACAAACAGGACAAACAGGGAGGCGATGGCCAGTGCCATTCTGGTTTTCAGGGTCAGGCTTCTAAAATAACCGGAACGCATAGGGATTACCCCTCCATGCCGTTTTTGATCGCCTTTCGTGGTATAACGGGGGTGCGAGGGTTCCTGCGCCTCGCCCTGTAATTTTTGCATTATCGCACAGTTGCAATGTTTATCAATTAAAAAATACAAATGCCGGTTGCGGGGTGCCGGAGCAGCATGTTATTTGGTGGCGCGCGGGCGAAGAATACCTGTCCCCCCTGAGCAGGGGCAGGCCGCTCCGGTCCGGAATATACCCGGTCTGTGTGGGTGGGGAGGTGGCAATCCGGTTATCTTTGTTGCTTCCGGAATGAAACCGGGTAAAACTATACCCATGAGGAACACAGCGACTTGAGACGATGTCGCGCGCAATCGCGTTGGCCGTTCAGGGTTCCGTGACCGGGGAGACAGTAATGGCACATGCCGCCGCACAGCACAAAGGACGCCGCTTCCCCCTGTTCCAGGGGCTCCTCCCCCTGGACGGCGCCCAGGTTCCGGCCGACATCATTGCGGGCATCACGCTGGCCGCCCTCGCTATCCCCGAGGTCATGGGCTACACCAAGATCTCCGGCACCCCGGTCATCACCGGCCTCTACACCATTCTTATCCCCATGGCCCTGTATGCGCTCTTCGGGTCGTCCCGGCATCTGGTGGTCGGCGCAGACTCGGCCACTGCGGCCATCCTCGCCTCCAGCATCGCAGGCTTCGCCGCCCCCCGGTCCGGCGAGTGGCTCGCCCTGGCAGGCCTGCTCGCGCTCATGTCCGCCGGATTCCTGTTCCTCGCCCGTGTCGCCCGGCTCGGCTTCCTGTCGGACTTCCTGTCGCGCACCGTGCTCGTCGGCTTCCTGTCCGGGGTCGGCATCCAGGTCGCCGTAGGCGAGATATCCGGGATGCTCGATCTGCCCGGCGGGGGGCACGGCACGGTCCAAAAACTCCTCACCACCCTGAAACAGGTCGGGCAGACGAACCCCGTATCCCTTGCGGTGGCGCTCGCCGTCCTCGTGATTATCACCGGATCGCGGAAGATTTCGAAAAAGATTCCGGGCGCCCTGATCGCGGTGATCGGCGCGATCATCGCCAGTTGGGCGCTCAACCTGGAGAACTACGGGGTACGCGTCCTCGGCCCTGTTCCGGGCGGCCTGCCCGGAATCGGTCTGCCCGAAATCGCCATCGACATGAGCCTGATCGAAAAACTCGTTCCCACAGCCTTTGCCATGTCCGTGGTGATACTCGCCCAGAGCGCCGCCACCGCACGAGCCTCTGCCGCCCGTTCCAACGAGGATTTCGACGAGAACACGGACCTGGTGGGGCTGTGTCTGGCCAACATCGGCGCCGGCCTGTCCGGGGCTTTTGTGGTGAACGGCAGCCCGACCAAGACCCGCATGGTGGAAAGCGCGGGCGGGCAGAGCCAGCTCGCCCAGCTCACCACGAGCGCCACGGTCCTCATGGTGCTCCTATTTTTCACCGCACCATTGGCCTACATGCCGGGAGCGGTCCTTTCGGCGGTGGTCTTCCTGATCGGGGCGGAGTTGGTCGATATTCCGGAGATGAAGAGGATCTACGTGGAGCGGCCGTGGGAGTTCTGGGTGGCCCTGATCACGGCCGGGGTGGTCGTCTTCGTGGGGGTGGAGCAAAGCATTCTCCTGGCCATCGTCCTTTCCCTCGTCGTCCATACGCGGCACGGTTATTTCGTGACCAACATGCTGATCGGTCCCGACGAGACGCTGAAGTGGCGGCAGCGGCCGGTCGCCACCGGGGTGCAGGTCCTGCCCGGTCTCATGATCTACCGCTTCATGCACAATATGTATTACGCCAACAGCCAGGTACTTGCCAGAGAGGTCGATGAACTTGTGAGGAGTGCAGACCCGCCCCTGTCGTGGTTCTGTATCGATGCGGCGGCGGTTGACGATGTGGACTTTACGGCGGCAGAAACCCTGCGCGCGCTCCACGCCACCCTGGCGGGCCGGGGCATCAGGCTCGTGGTGTGCGAGGTCATCGACGAGGTCCGCGCCGAACTCGACCGCTCCGGCCTCACCGACCTGTTCGGCCCGGAGGCTTTTTACGAGACGCCCACTGCCGTGGTGACCGCTTACGCCGACAGGAACGCCCCCGGTCCGAAGCCCCCCTGAGGGACGTTGTCTTTCCTTATCCGCGCCGGTGTTCCCGTCCCTCAGGCGAGCTTGAACTTGCCCACAAGCGCCTGTAGCTCGAGGCTCAGTAGCGACAGTCGTTCCGCCTCCTGGGACGAGTCGTGGGCATAGCGGGACGTCTCCTCCACCACCTGGGAGATCTGGAGGATGTGGCTGCTGATCTCATGGGTGGTCGCGGTTTGTTCCTCGGCGGTCGTGGCGATCTGGCTGACATGGTTGACCACCAGGTCGATCTGGCTGAGAATCTCCCGCAATGCTGCATCGGAGCGGGCGGAATCCGTCGTGCCCCGCTCCACCACCGTGACGCCCTCCTCCATGGCCGTGACCGCGTTTCGGGATTCCCGTTGGATGGAGCCGATCATGGCCTCGATCTCCTTGGTTGCCGCAGCCGTACGTCCGGCCAGGGTCCGTACCTCGTCGGCCACGACGGCGAACCCGCGGCCGTGGTCACCGGCCCTGGCTGCTTCGATGGCGGCGTTGAGCGCCAGCAGGTTGGTCTGGTCGGCGATATCCTGGATGGTGGCGACGATCTCGCCGATCTGGTCGGAGCGCGAGCCGAGTTTCTCCACCGTAGCGGCGGACGATTTGACCATGTCGCTGATGACCGTCATCCCTTTGATGGTCTCCTGAACGATGGCGGAACTGGTCGTGACCGTGGTGTTGGCCTGCCGGGACTCGTTGTGGGCGATGTGGCAGCTCTTGGCGATCTCCTGCGCGGTGGCGGCCAATTCTTCGCTGGCCGTGGCCACGGTTCCGGCCTGTTCCGACATCCGTTGCGATGCGTTGGCCGTCTGGGAGGCGCTGTTGGAAACCTCGGCCGAAACCTGGTTGATGGACTCGGAGGCCTGTTTGACCCTGGTGATGAGTTCCTTGAGGCTAATCGACATGCGTTGCATCGCCCCCATCATAACGCCCAACTCGTCCTGCCGGCCCGATGCCACGGACACGGTCAGGTCGCCGTCGGCGATCCTGCTCATTACCGCAACCGAGGCGATCAGGGGGCGGTTGATGGAGACGAAGATCACCCCCCCGAACAGGATGCCCAGTACCGCCGAAGCCAGGCTGATGGCTATGATCAGGAGGGAACTGGTGCGGACCATCCTGTTGACCGATGAAATGGCCTTCTCCTGGTCTCCCTGGGCCAGGCTCACCGTCCGGTTCCCCTTTGCGGCCTCCTGCTCCACCACCGCGCGCAGCCTGGCCGTTGCCGCCTCCGCCCGTTCCTGCATCTCCAGGCTGCGGCGGATCTTGGCGATCACGCCGTTTTGGTCGAACAGCATGGTGCGGGTGGCGGCCAGGTGGCTGGTCACCGTCTGCAGGGTGGCGCGCTCTTTGGCGGCGTTGATCGTTAGCAACGATTCGCCTACGTTTTTCTCGGCCGCGCCCAGTTTGTCGAAGACGCCGCGCAGGGACGCCTCGACCGCGGCAACGTCCTTGGGCGAGGTGAGGGTGAACAGTTTTGTGGTCAGGGCCTCCACGAATATCCCCTGGGCCACCAGGTCGGCGTTGTCGGCAAGCACCCCGGTGGCGAGCTTGGACTGGCTGTACAGGTCGCCCTGCTTGCCCGATTCGCTGCCGTAGTTGGAGTTGGCCGTGGCCACCTCCTGCTCTACCGCCAGTTGCAGCGAGGTGATCTTCTCCCGCAGGTCCTTGTACAACTTCCCGTAAGTGACTTTCGTTGCGCTGTCGGCATGCCCCAGCATGGACTTCCTGAGGTCGGCCAGTTTGATGGAGTTGTCCCGCAACTGGCTTATTGTAGGCGTCAACTCCTGCATGTCCGCCAGATAAGCGCTCTTGTTGATCCTGGCCATGACGGTGTTGAATTTGCCCTGGGCGATCAGCAGTTTTTTGGTGTCGGTGGCGCGGTCGATCAGGCCCACCATCTGGGCCAGTTCCTTGATAACGACCCGGAACGATTCCGCATTGCGCAGGCGGGTCTCGATGTTCCTGGTCTCCACGGTGGAGGTGCTGTAGGAAGCGGAACGGCTGTTCTGGAGATTCCTGATCTTGGCGTCCAGCCCCTTGAGCTGGCCGGTGACATCGCGCAGCCGGGCCTCGATGGCGGTTGCGGCATCCTTCAATTCGGCTTCCGCCGTGATGCGCGCTTCGGTCACGCCGAAAATCTCCGTGCCGATGCGGCCCAGGTCGTCATAGGCCTCGCTCTTTGCCGCTCCCCCCAGGTCGTTCAGCGCTTCCTGGGCGCGCTTCACCTCGGCGACGGCTTTCTCGGCATCCCCTCGCGCGGCGGCGTACTCCGTCTTGGAGCGGACGGAGCCGGTCTTGATCAGGTCGGCCGCTGCCCCTTCGATGGCACGCTGCATCTCTGCCGTGCGGATCTGGTACGGGGTGCTCCGGGTGGTAAGGTAGTTGAGCCGGTCCCGGATGAAACGCATGCCGAACAGGCTGGTGCCCGAGACCATGGCGATCATGATGCTGCTACCGATGATATTGAGGATCAATTTGGTTCTGATGGTCATGGAGATTCCCTGTACGGGCGGATGCCGGGCAGGAATCGGCCTGCCCGTTACGCCAGGATAGTGGTGTCTGTTCCGTTATTCCGTTGCCTTGATGAACTTCCGGCCGTCCGTGTTGATGAATTCAAGAAGTTTCAGCAATGCACCGGGCGGGTTGGCTCGGGAGATCAGGGTGATCTCCCGGGAAAGGAGGGGGGTCTCGGGGGAGGCGACCGAGTCGTCCAGGATGCCGGCAGGTCCGATACCGATGGCCGACGGGTTGGCGGCGATGTTCGCCCGCACATCCTCGGCCGTGGTTGCGTCGAGCACGTCGCTCACCAACGGTTTTCTGGCCAGGAAGGCCGCCAGGAACATGCCGTTGGTGTCCGGCATCAGGCTCCCCCACACCACCATGATCGGCATGTCGGGGCCGCCCACCTGATTCCAGTTTTCGATCTCGCCGCTGAAGATGCCGCGCAACTGATCGGCGCTCAGCTTTTTGACCGGATTTTCCTTGTTGGTAACAACCACGATGTGATCTTTGCCGATTGTTACAGGATGGAAAACAGCGGGGTCCTCAATCTCGACCCCCTCGTGCTTCATTAGCTCAAGCCAGGCCGGGTAGCCGATCCCGGCCGCAGCGGCATCCACCCCGGCCCGTTTCAGGTCGGCAAAGGCCATCTTGGCGCCCGAATCGATCACGATCAACTGGACATTATTGGCGCTCTCGAAGGCTTTTTTGATGGGCTTGAGGATGTTTTCCGCCGCCGCGTCGCCGGCGCCGATCTTGAGTTCTTCCGTGCTGCCCCGGGAGGTGCCTGTCCACAAAGCGATAACAAAAAGGCCAATCAGGAAACCTAACCGCAGCATGTGTCTCTCCGAATACGTACGATATCCAATGTGTCAATAACTACACGCGCCATGCGACAAAACAGTGTCGGCCCTGTTACGACTGTTTAAAGATTTTGCGCGGGGGCTTTCGGGGACGGCCTCCTGGATCTGCGCGATATGACGTGACCGGTATTCCGGCCAAGGTGTGGGTGGGAGGCTGCGGCGGCAAAAAATGACGGGATGCGGAATCCTCTGACTTGTCCGCTTGCGGGGTAGGGGGAGATGACCTTGGGTTACGGGGGAGCCTCACGTTGCAACGGCACTACGCCCTGGCCGGGCGGCACCGGAATGCCGTTCTGCGTTAACCCTTCCCCGGTCGATTGGCGAGACCTCTCAATCGTCCAGTTCGGTCTCGCAATCCAGCACCTTCCCCTGGGCATCGAAGAACACAACGATGAAATAGCAGGAAGGCTTGGCGCTGGGGGCGGCGTTCGCCGTCCCATGATGGCTGTAGGTCCGGTAGGTCCATATTTCCGAAGCAAGATACCTGGCCGGCAGCGGCTCGATCCGGGCCGGCTGGCGTATGGGCACCTGGCGTTCGATATCCTGGGGTGTGCCCAGGAGGGCGTGTACCTGCTGTTTGGTCGTTGTGCCTTTGCGGATGGTCGCGGCGGCCGCCGGGCCGGGGTGCTTCGTGGGATAAACGGGGCGGTAGACGACGAGAAGTAACGTAAAGATAAAGATCATGCAGAGCAGAAGACGTTTCAATCCGGGTACTCCATAACCAGGTGTGCCTGATTCGGCCACGCCACCTCAATCATCCTTGTAGCGGTCGATGAACGTATCCTTGTTGAGCCGGTCGAGGCCGTAGGAGACCAGCCGCAAGCCGAGCATGATCAGCACGAGGCCCGATACGACATACGGCGCCTCCCGGAAGACCAGGCTGACGATACCGACCGTGAGATAAAGGATGCCCAGGTTCCGACACCCTTCCTGTCTCTGGACGCCTTCCAGGGTGACGGCGTAAAAGTATAACTGGGCGCCGAAGGCCCACAGCACCAACAAAAGGAGATACTTCACGAATGATTCCATTGCCTTGACCTCCGTGACCCGGTTGGGCCGCTACGCGACCTCCCGAATGCCTTCCGGTACAAGCATGCGGCAACACGCAATCCCCGTTGCAGGATAGCGTTACTTGTCATGAACATCAAGTGTTTTACCGGGACGTTGCAGAGCCTGACAGGGGAAACCGCGATGTCCGCACCTCGATGGCTACCGCCCTTTGAGAAACGCAAAACGGGAAGAAACCCTTCAGCGCATAACCCCGCAAGCAGGAATCGTCATAGTACCCCTAGATCCTCAGCAGGTGCACTGCGCAGGAAATGCAGGGGTCATAGGCGCGCACCAGCCGCTCAAAGGCCCCGGTCAACTCTTCATCGTCCGCCCCCTCCATGTGCGTGGCCAGGGCGATCAGGTCCCGCTCCATGGCGGCTTGATTGATAACGGTGGGAGTCACTATGTCGGCGCCCCGGCAGATCCCCCGGTCGTCAAAGCTGTAGTTGTGGATGAGCACCCCGCGGGGCGCCTCCACCGCGGCGATTCCCTGCCCCTTTTTCGGAACGATCCCGGTTGTTTCTTCCCGGCTGAAGTCCGCCTCGATCAGTATATCGACAATCTCCAGAGAACGCTCCACCGCAAGGATCAACTCGACGGCCTGGGCCAGATTGTTGGCGCGGATATCGGCGTCCGTCACCAGCATCCTGCATTCTTCAAAAGCCGCAGCCGCCATCGGCGTCAGGTTCATGCCCAGGTTCAGCCTCGCAAGAGCCCCGACGGTCGCGGGTTCCTCATTCACGAGGACGGCCTTGGCATTACCGGTTTCCGGCATCTTCTCGCGAAGCAGGTTCGTGTATAACTCGACAGGTATCGTTTCGGCATTCCCCATGGTCAGGCTGTCTCCGAAAAATGGCGACGCTCCCTCCGGGTGCACGCTCAAATAACGGGGAGTGTCCAGTTTTTCCCCATTCGGGAGGAAGGAGCGGAACAATTCGAATGCCCGGCGCGTTTCGGGCAGAACCCCCTGGAGGGTCTCCTTCAGCTTCAGCAAACCTTCCCTGCTTACCGGTTTCCCCATGCCGCCGGGGACGAGGGTGACCGGGTGAATGGTCCTGCCGCCGACGATTTCCTGGATCAGGTTCCCGGCCGCCTTGATGTGCAGCCCCCTTTTCAATTCCTGCGGGGCCTTGTCGGCCAGGCCGGAGATGCCATCGACAGCGAAACAGTCGGGGAGTACCAGGCAGAAGAGATGGAGGGCGTGGCTTTGAATGTGTCCGCCATGAAGGATGAGTTCCCGGTAGAGTCCGACCTGCTCGGACACCCGGATATCCAAGGCTTTTTCTATGGCGAAGAGTGAACATATGCGGTGGACCGTGGAGCAGAGCGAGCAGATACGGCAGATGATCTCCGGCACCTCTTCATAGCTCTTCCCCTTGAGAAGGGCCTCGAAGAAACGGGGCGCCTCGAAGAACGAGAGCGAGACCATCTCTGCTTTCGTCCCCGCAAAGCGAACTTCGATGCGTCCGTGTCCCTCGACGCGGGTAAGCGGTCGGATCTCAAGAACTCTGTTCATAGTCCCACTCCGGGTAAAAACGCTGCATGCGGCTGACGATCTCGTCTCGTGAGAACCCCTTCTTCAGAAGCAGTTCCATCTCCGCTGCCACATTGGCCTCGGTCACCGGTCCCCGGCACCCCTCGCACCCGATCCCCACAGCCGGGCACCTGGCATTGCACCCGGCCTGAACGAGCGGCCCAAGGCACATTTTGTCCCGTTCGATGAGGAGGCAGAGGTTTTCCCGACTACGACACTCGGAACAGACCGGGTAGCGGGGGAACACGGGGAAGGTGCCACGGAGCAGCGCGGCAAGGGTTGTCAGGAGTTCTCCCTTTTCGGGCGGGCAACCGGTAATGGCAAAGTCGACCTTGACAAAGCGATGTAACGGCTGCGGGTTAAAACTTTTCAGGTCATCGGCGGCAAAGCCGTACACCGTTTTGGCAAGATCTTTTCTCGATTCCTGGTTCTTCATGGCCGCAATCCCGCCCCAAAGGGCGCAGGTGCCCAAGGCCACGAGGCTGCGGCTGCAGTTACGCAATTTCATGAGAATTTCCAGGTCGGACGGAGTGGAAACGGCCCCCTCCACGAAAGCCACGTCGATGGGGCCGGTAATGGCCCGTTCGGTAAGCCCCAGAGGGAAATAATCGATGATGAAACGCTGAGCGATCTCCGGCAACTCCTCCTCGCAGTTCAGGAGGGTCAATTGGCAACCGGAACAGGCGGTCAGCCCGGCTATGGCGATGGCAGGCTTCTTCATATGGCACCGCTGATCCCTTTGAGTTGGCTGTAGCTAAAGACCGGGCCGTCGCTACAGCAGAAGAGATCCCCGACGGCACAGTGGCAACAAAGCCCGACCCCGCATTTCATTCTTCGTTCCAGGGAAAGGTAGATGTGTTCGGCAGGAATGCCAAGTTCCTGCAACTCTTCCAGGATGCATCGATAGAGTGCGGGTGGACCGCAAACGGCGGCAACGGTGTTTGTCGTGCCGAAATTAACCCCCCTGAGAAGCGTCGGCAGAAGGCCGGTGTTGCAGGCCAAGCCGCTGGGGGATTCCTCCTGGGCAAAATCCACGGTCAGAAAGAGGTGCATGTCCCGGCGGCCGCTCAATTCAGCCAGTTCCTCCTTGAACAGAATGGCGGACGGTTCCCGGGCACCGTACATCAGGGTGATTTCTCCGAACCCTTCCCTTTGCATCAGAAGTGCATAAAGCAGCGAGCGGAGGGGGGCAATGCCCAGACCACCGGCGATCAGCAGGATGTTGCGACCGGTCCATTCGCCCAGTGGAAACCCATTGCCGAATGGCCCCCGAACCCCCAGCCGGTCGCCTGGGAGGAGGCGATGCAACATGTCGGTTACGTGCCCGACCCGCCTGACGCACACCTCGAAGCTGTTATGGAGCCGCGGCGGACCGGCGAGGGAGATGGGGACCTCGCCGCCCGAAGGTACCGAGAGCTGGATGAATTGACCGGGGTTGAAGTCGAACCGGTCGCCCTCACTGTTCTCCAGGGTCAGCCTGAACAGTGCCGTATCGGCGGACAAGGTCTTAAGCCCAATTATGGTCGCCGGGAGCGGGGCAATGGTCGGATCACGGTCGTTTCTCATCGTCATGTTCCTTGAATAGCTCCAGCAGGTCGATTCCAACCGGGCAGACTACACGGCAGCGGCCACAGCCGACACAGGATACGATGCCGCGCGTCGGACCGAAACCGAGATATTTGTGCCGATAGCGGTACTGGAACCGTTCCTGGCGGCTCTTGCGGAAATTGAAGCCGCCGGCCACCTCGCCATGGTCCTTGAAGAGGCAGTTGTCCCATTCGCGCAGCCGCATTGTTGTTTCTCCGTCCAGTGCCCCGTATTCCCGAACGTCAAAGCAATAGCAGGTCGGGCAGCAGAGGGAACAGGCGCCGCAGGAGAGGCAGCGTCCGGCAAATTCGTCCCACAGCGCGCTTTCTCCATAGGTCTCGCCCCGGGCTGATGCCTGCTGTATTGCTGCCGCCATGGCGCACGTCCGGGAAGCGGCCTCTGGAGGTTCGCCTTCCGCCAGGATCGGGGTCAGCCTGTTCAGAATTGCCGTGCCTTTTGGGGTGTTGTCCCTGAGACTGAACCCATCGGGGAGCTGACGCATGAACAGGTCGCAGCCATGGGTTTCAGCCGCTGAAAGATCACCGCAAAAACAATTTTCGTCAGGCTCGCAGGAAAGGCCGATTAAGGTCAGTGCCGTCCGTCTGGCATGGTACAGGGGGTCGATCCTGTCGCCCATGAACACCTTGTCCAGATAAGCGATCCCCTGCAGGTCGCAGGGGTGGAGACCGACCAGGATGGTTTCGGAAACCGCGGCGACCGGCAGACGATAGTCCTCGTCCGGGGCAAAAGTAAGAACCGTATCGCGGGGGGGAAGAAGATACTTTTTCGGGGGAATGAGGGTGCGGTCATACGTGAGAAACAGGTCAATCCCAGGGCCGAGCGGTCTGAACGCCGTAACCCCGTCTTCAGTCAGTACCGGGCCGTGCAGTTCACCGAAGGTGGCGAGGATCTCCAGAAAATCCGAAACAGAATCGTGCTTGAGAAGATTCCTTGTCATGGCCTCCTCCGTATAGGGACAATTCAATAGTAGCACGAGAGTCGGAGGAGGCAACCGGACGCCATGACAAAGGCGCCTCGAATCCCTGCGGGAAAGCAACTCGCTATCGGCAGGGTTTCGGTTTCATGGCCCGACATGCCTGTGCATCTTGGCTGGTCATGGCAAGTGGTAACAAACAAGGCCTGCAAAAATATGCAGACCCTTGTTTGTCGTTTGGTTGCGGGGGCAGGATTTGAGCCTGTGATCTTCGGGGTATGAGGGGGCAAAAATTATATATTAAAAGCCAGTCTAATCGGTGAAGTTGCATCCGCGTGTTGCAAGAATGACCGGCACTGCGCTTATAGCCCCGCATAAACGGCAAATCTAGTGAGGGGAGTAAGGAACATACCGGTTAGCGAAGACAGGTTTTTGCTCGGACGGCGCCAGCGCCATGATTCTCTTCAGCAGGTTGCTGCGACAAAAGGAACGGGCAAGTCTTTTTACCAGTGATTCTCCTTCGATCCACAAACCGAATGCCACTATCACGATTCCACACAAGGTAATGGGTTCCATAATATCCCTCCTGAATTTTTGGCCTACAGTTGCCGAAAGACGCCGGTCACCTTGCCGACAATGGTAACTTCGCCATCCTCCGGGCGAACGATGATCGGCTCCATATCCGGATTTTCCGGTTGCAGCCGGATGTAACCTGGCTCCCGAAAGAACCGCTTGACGGTCGCGTCGCCATCGACCATGGCGACCACGATCTCCCGGTTGTCGGCATTTTTTTGCGGGCGTACCAGGACAAGGTCGCCGTCAAGGATACCGGCAGTGATCATTGACTCGCCGCTGACCCTCAAAAAAAAGCATCCCTCTCCCCTGACCGCCACCTGATCGACGGAAAAGTATCCCTGTATGTCCTCGATAGCTGTGGAAAGCTGTCCGGCCCGAACGGTGCCGACGATAGGCAGGGAGACGTTCCGGCTGTGGGGCGTCGTCAAGGTGATTCCCCGGTTCACGCTTTCCCGCTTGATGTAACCCTTGCGCTCCAGCGCATCCAGATGCCGCATAACGGGCAGTGTGCCGGACACGTTCAGGTGCTTGGCGATATCACGCTGGCTGGGCGGGAAGCCTTTGCTGTCGGAATACGACACGATGAACTGGAACACCTGGCGTTGGCGTTGCGTCAGTTCATTCGGGGATTTTGCAGCATACGTAGTCATATGACTACGTATAGCGAATTCGGCCGGTACTGTCAAGGATAGAATGCAGGTGCAAGAGTATTTCGGCATCCAATGCGCTGGGATGCAATAATGAATTGCGCGAGAGCTGATTTCGGTGAGACCGGTTCAGCTACTGGTTGTCAGGAAGGGAAGGGGCGGATGCGCGGTATATAAAAGCGAGGCCCCCTTGAGCTAAAATCATTACATATGTGAGTTGGTCCGAATCGGCCGGGTCCGGTGTGGTGACAAAAGATGATGTGCTATTGGGGGATGTGGTTATTATGTAGGGATTGCATGCTTGGAAAGGTTTGTGCGGGCAGGCGGGGACATCTGTGGCGCTTGTATATACCACCCTGGCAGGATATGTATCGCCACCTGCGCCAGCCTAACAAAAAAGCCAGTTAGCTTTGCAAGCTAACTGGCTGTTATGTTTTGGTTGCGGGGACAGGATTTGAACCTGTGACCTTCGGGTTATGAGCCCGACGAGCTACCAGACTGCTCCACCCCGCGTCAATTGAAGAATCCTATTTATAGTCCAAACTGTTTTATCTGTCAATAAAAAAAGTGATCGATGTCGATAAATAAAGGCAGAGTCACTTAACAAGCTGTTGAAAAATTCAGGTTGTTCAAAAATAGTCAGATCGTCGCACCCGTAGAAAGCCCTGCGGAGGCGTAGCAGCGCTACGCCGCACAAGAGGGCTTTCGAGGATGGCGGCGAGGTGACTGTTTTTCAACAACCTGTCAATCCTTGTCCGGGATGACGATGGCGCCCTTGCCGATCTTGCCGGACAATTCCTTGGCCGCGTCCTGTTCGAGCCTTCTGCCGACGCGCACCCGGTACCAGGTCCCCTTGTCTCCCTGGTTGGACTCGGTCACGAATACGTTGTATCCCTTGCCCGCCAGTTTGCTTCGTACCGCCTCTGCCTCGGATTTCAGGGTATAGGATGCGACCTGGACCGTAAAGCCGTTCGAATCCTGCCGTGCCGGCCTCTCGGCCGTGGCCTTGTCGGTGCCCTGCTTCGCAGCCTCATTGCCGGGTTGTTGGGCCTGCCTGATCACGTTCGACGGCATGGCGGCCTGCAACGGTTGCTTGCCCTTGTCCTCTTTGGTGTTTATGCCGCTCCCCATGACGTTGTTCTTCTGGCCGCTGGGCAGGGTCTTGTAGAAGCTGAGCGGCGGTTCGGGCATGGTCTGGGGCTGACCGTTGGGCGGCACGGCGCCGGGCTGCGGCGGCTGGGTGGGGGTTGGGGCGGCCGGTTGGGGCGGCACGGCCTTCACCGGGACGGCGTTCTGCTGCGGCGAGCTTTCCAGGCTGGTCTGCTCCATGGCGGCCTGGAACGATTTCTTGGCGGCCCGCTGGGAGAGGAACCAGCCTGAGCCGAAACCGGCGGCAAAGGTAGCCAGGCCGGTGACGACAAGGATGACACTGAACCGCGCCGTCGGTTCCTTGCGGGGACGATTGGCGCTCTGGGGTGTGGTGAATGACTTCTTGGGTTCGCTGTAATCGATCCTCATGGGAAACTCCGCTACATCCGTTCAGGTGCTGATATGCCCAGGACCGCGAGGGCGTTCCTCAGGGTCTGGGCGGTGCGTTTGAGCAGGTAGAGGCGCGCAGAGGTCAAGGCGGTGTCTTCGGTGATGACCCGGTTTTTGTTGTAGAAACTGTGGAAACAGCCGGCCAGCTCGGTCAGGTAGTAGGTGAGGCGGTGCGGCTCGAAATGGACGGCGCAGTCGTCGATGGTGTCCGGCAGGGCGCACAGCAGTTTTATAAGCTGCAACTCCTCCGGGGTCGTGAGGAGCGCCAGCGCTTCAGGACCCGGTTGTTCGGGGGCCGTGAAACCCTTTTCGGCGGCGTTTTCGAAGATGCTGCAGATACGGGCATGGGCGTACTGGACATAGTAGACCGGGTTCTCGTTGGTCTGCTGCTTGGCCAGGTCGATGTCGAACACCAGTTGGGCGTCCACCTTGCGCATCAGGAAGAAGAACCGGGTGGCGTCGCGTCCCACCTCATCGATCAGGTCCCGCAGGGTGACGTAGCTGCCGGCCCGCTTGGAGATCTTGACCTCTTCGCCGCCGCGCATGACGGTGACCATCTGGTGCAGCACGTACTCGGGCCATCCCTGGGGGATACCCATATCCAGCGCCTGGAGGCCGGCCCGCACTCTGGTGATGGTGCTGTGGTGGTCGGCGCCCTGTTCGTTGATGACCCGGGTGAAGCCCCGCTTCCATTTGTTCAGGTGATAGGCCACGTCCGGGATGAAGTAGGTGTAGGCGCCGTCGCTCTTGCGCATCACCCGGTCCTTGTCGTCGCCGAAGTCGGTGGTGCGCAGCCAGAGGGCGCCGTCCTGTTCGTAGGCATGCTTGTTGGCGATCAGCCGCTCGACCACTTCGTTCACGCTGCCGTCGGCGTAGAGGGCCGACTCCAGGGAGTAGACGTCGAAGGCCACGTCGAAGGCGGCCAGGTCCAGGTCCTGCTCCCGACGCAGGTAGGCCACGGCAAAGCTGCGGATGGCGTCCAGGTTGTGGGGGTCGCCAGAGGCGGTGGTGTGCTGGTCGCTGGCTTCCACGGTTTCCCTGCCCAGGTAGGCGGTGGCCACGTCCTTGATGTATTCGCCCTGGTAGCCGTCCGTGGGCCAGCGGGGATCGTCCGGTTCGATGCCGAGGCAGCGCGCCTGGACGGAGAGCGCCAGGTTGCTGATCTGCTGGCCGGCGTCGTTGTAGTAGAATTCGCGGGTCACCGCCCAGCCGGCGGCCCCCAGGATACGGCAGAGGGTGTCGCCGATGGCGGCCCCGCGGCCATGGCCTATGTGCAAAGGTCCTGTGGGGTTGGCGCTGACGAATTCGATCTGTACCTTTTTCCCCGCGCCGGTCGCGGTGCGGCCGAAGTCCGTACCCTGGCTCTCGATCTCCGGCAGGGTGGATTGCCAGGCGGATGGGGTGACGAACAGGTTGATGAAGCCGGGTCCGGCGATTTCGGTTTTGGCCAGAAGGCCCTTGCCGTCGCCCAGATGTTTGATGATGATCTCGGCCACCTGGCGTGGCGCCTTGCGTTCGCCCTTGGCCATCTGCATGGCGATATTGCAGGAAAAATCCCCGTGGTCCGGGTTATCCGGGGTTCCGATGATGACGGCGGGGAAGGGGGACGAGAGTAGTTCTTCTTCTGCGGCAGCGGTCTGCAGGGCTGTTTCGACGAGGACGGCAATTCGATTTCGTATCATATTATGGATGGTTCCTTGATCAGCCTGTTAGCAGGCTATTGAAAAACCTCTTAGGGTTGTTTCTTTTCCTGGGGGAACTGGTAGATCACCTCATTGTTGCGCACAAACCCGAAATCCTTGCGGGCTATGCTTTCCAGATAGCGGCGGTCGGACTTGAGGGCGATGATCTCCCGTTTCAGTTTCTCGTTATCCACCCTGGTGGCGTTTAGCCGCTCTTCCGTCCCGGCGATGTCCGCGCGAAGTTCGTAGATGCGCAGAAGCCCCTTGTCGCCGAAGACGGTGAAGAAAAGGATGAATGCAAGGCATCCGGCCGGGAAGAGGTACATCCTTTTCTGGAAGGGCAGCTTCACGTGGTTATCCTTTGCCTATCCGCGCGGCAAAATACTCGGCCGTCTTTGCCAGTCCTGTTTCCAGTCCGATCTGCGGTTGCCACCCCAGCTTCTCCCCGGCCAGCGATATGTCCGGGCGGCGCTGTTTGGGATCGTCCTGGGGCAGGGGCTTGAAGATCACCTTGGATCTTGATCCTGTAATTGTAATGATTTTTTCGGCAAACTCAAGGATTGTGTTTTCAACCGGGTTGCCCAGGTTGACCGGGCCGATGAAATCGTCGCATTCCATCATGCGGCACATCCCCTCCACCAGGTCGGTGACAAAGCAGAACGACCGGGTCTGGGAACCGTCGCCGTAGACCGTGATGTCTTCGTTGCGCAACGCCTGGATGATGAAGTTGGACACCACGCGGCCGTCGTTTTCGGCCATCCGGGGGCCGTAGGTGTTGAAGATGCGGATGATGCGGATGTCCACCTGGTTCTGGCGGTGGTAGTCCATCATCAGGGTTTCGGCCACCCGTTTCCCCTCGTCGTAGCAGCTGCGGATGCCGATGGGGTTGACGTTGCCCCAGTAGGACTCGGTCTGGGGATGCATCTGGGGATCGCCGTAGACCTCCGACGTGGATGCCTGCAGGATGCGGGCCTTGACGCGCTTGGCCATCCCCAGCATGTTGATGGTGCCCATGACGCTGGTCTTGACGGTCTTGACCGGGTTGTACTGGTAGTGCACCGGCGAGGCCGGACAGGCCAGGTTGTAGATGCGGTCCACCTCCAGAAGGATCGGCTCGACGATGTCGTGGCGGACCAGTTCGAAGCGGTGGTTGTCCATCAGGTGGATGATATTGTCCTTGCTGCCGGTGAAAAGGTTGTCCAGGCAGATGACGTCGTGTCCTTCGCCCAGGAGCCGCTCGCACAGGTGCGAACCGATGAATCCTGCGCCGCCGGTGACCAGGATGCGCATTATTTCACCGCCCCGCAGGTCAAGCCGCTACAGCGTCCCAGGGGGATGTAGTTGAACCCGGCGGCCGCCATGCGGTCCGGCTTGTAGAGGTTGCGTCCGTCGACCACGAGCGGTTTTTGCAGAGCGGCCTTGATACGGTCGAAGTCCGGGTTGCGGTACTCGCTCCAGTCGGTGATGACGACCAGGGCGTCGGCGTTTTCCAGGATCGCATACTGGTTGGTGCTGTATTCGATCCGGTCGCCGAAGACCTTCTGGGCCTCCTTGAGCGCTTCCGGGTCATGGGCGCGCACGGTGGCCCCGGCCGCCAGCAGGCGCTCGATGATGGTAATGGAGGGCGCCTCCCGCATGTCGTCGGTACGCGGCTTGAAGGAAAGCCCCCAACAGGCCACGGTGCGTCCGCCGAGCGGCCGTCCCTCCGTGTCCGGTGAGCCCAGAGCCTTGATGAGCTTGTCGGCCAGGACCTCCTTCTGGCGCTCGTTCACATCCTCCACCGCCCTGAGCAGCAGGAAATCGTAGTCGCACTCCTCGGCGGTCTTGATCAGGGCCTTCACGTCCTTGGGAAAACAGGAGCCGCCGTAGCCGGGGCCGGGGAAGAGGAAGTCGTAGCCGATGCGCGTGTCGGAACCGATCCCCTCCCGCACGGCGGCCACGTCGGCCCCCATGCAGTCGCACAGGTTGGCGATCTGGTTCATGAAGGAGATGCGGGTAGCCAGCATGGCGTTGGCCGCGTACTTGGTCATCTCGGCGCTGCGGATGTCCATGACGATCAGGCGGTTCTGCTTGCGCATGAAGGGGTCGTACAGCTCCTTCATGATCTCGGCGGTGCGCACGTTGTCCGTGCCGATCACCACCCGGTCGGGTTTCATGAAGTCGTCGATGGCCGCCCCCTCCTTGAGGAATTCGGGGTTGGAGACCACGTCGAACTCGAAGGCCGCGCCGCGGGAGGCGAGTTCGTCCCGGACCGCCTCACGTACCTTGTCGGCCGTGCCGACCGGCACGGTGGACTTGTCCACGATGATCTTGAAGCCGTTCATGGCGCGGCCGATATCCCGGGCCACCCCCAGGACGTATTTCAGGTCGGCCGAACCGTCCTCGCCCGGCGGGGTACCCACGGCGATGAAGCAGACCAGAGACGCCTGCACAGCTTCGGCCATCTCGGTGGTAAAGGAAAGCCGTCCCTCGGCCTGGTTGCGCAGCACCATCTCCTTCAGGCCCGGCTCGTAGATCGGTATGATGCCTTCTCTAAGGCCATCTATCTTTGATTTGTCTACATCAACGGCGATGACGCTGTTGCCGCTCTCGGCGAAACAGGCCGCCGCCACAAGACCGACATAGCCGGCACCAAAGATACAGATCTTCATTTAGTAGCTCCGTAAGGTAAGTATAATTTGATTTCTATAACACATATCCACGCGTCATTCCAGAGTAATTAACGCTAATTCAGGCTGTTTTGTACCCGCAGGGCTTCGGTATAGGCCGTGTTTTTGGAAACACCGGTTATTTCAGCGGCCTTCCGGGCGGCGTCCTTGACTGTCAACCCCTCGTCGTGCATCAAGCGGTGGAGCAGTTCCGGCAGGGGTTCGCTCTCCTCCTGCACCGCTTCGCCCGGTGCCACCAGTATGACCACCTCGCCCCGCACCTTGCCCCCGGCAACTGCCGCCAGCACCTCGCCCACCGTCCCGCGGATGAACTCTTCATAGACCTTGGTCAACTCGCGTGCCACTACGACCTGCCGCTCGCCCAGCACCTCGAGCATATCCCGCAGGGTATCCTCCAACCGGTGGGGGGCCTCGTAGAACACCAGGGTTCCGGGCAGGGCGGCCATGGCGCCCAGGAAGGTGCGGCGCTTGCCCTGGCGGGCGGGCGGGAAACCGGCAAAGGTGAAGGCGTCGCTGGGCAGGCCCGAGGCGGAGAGGGCGGCGATGGCGGCGCAAGAGCCGGGGATGGGGACAACTGCGATCCCCTCGGCCACGGCGGCGCGCACCAGGTTGAAACCGGGATCGGAGATGCAGGGTGTGCCGGCGTCCGAGATCAGGGCCACCGACTTATCCTGGCGTAACGCCTGGAGGATCCGTTCGCCTTTGAATTGCTGGTTGTGGTCGAAATAGGAGGTGAGCGGTTTGGAGATGCCGAAATGGTTGAGCAGCTTGAGGGAGTGGCGGGTGTCCTCGGCCGCGATCAGGTCCACCTCCCCCAAGATGCGGACCGCCCGGTAGGTCATGTCCTCAAGATTGCCGATGGGGGTGGCCAGGATGTAGAGGGTGCCGGGCATCTTATTTCAGGCTGGTGATGTAGCCGCGGATGCCTTCCATGATGCCTTCCGCGGTCTGTTCCTGATAGGCGGGGTCCGAGAGGCGGGCCTCTTCCTGGGGGTTGCTGACAAAGGCGGTCTCCACCAGGATGCTGGGCATGGTGGCGCCCACCAGGACATAGAAAGGACCCTGCTTGACCCCCAGGTTCCTGACGTCGGGATGGATGCCTTTGATCCTGCCGTGCAGCGACCTTTGAACCTCGTCGGCCAAGTGGGCGGAGTCGTTCAGCTTGTAGTTGGCCATGAGGTCGAAGAGGATCGCCTGCAGGACGCTGACCTTCTCCAGGGTGGTGCCGTTCTCCTTGGCGGCCAGTTGAGCGGCCTTTTCGGTTTTGGCCAGGTTGAGGTAGTAGGTTTCGATGCCGGAGGCCACATGGTTGAGGGCGGCATTGGCGTGCACCGAGACGAACAGGTCGGCGTTCACCTTGTTGGCGATGGCGGTGCGTTCCTCAAGGGGGATGAAGACATCGGTGGAGCGGGTCATGACCACGTCCAGTCCCAGTTCGTCCCTCAGCAGGTCCCGCAGTTTCAGGCCGATGGCCAGGACCACGTCCTTCTCTTTGACGCCGTCGGGGCCCAGTGCCCCGGAATCATGTCCGCCGTGGCCCGGATCGACGACGATCCGGCGGATCTTGGAGATGAACGGCTTTTTCTGGGGCCTTGCCTTCTTTTCCGCGGCGACCGGTGCCTCGGGTTTCGGCTTCGGCTCCGCCGCCTGTTCCTGTCTGGCGGAGATGGTTTCCTCAAGGCGGGAGATCTCGGCGCGGCGCTCTCCGCGCACGTCGATGACCACCCGTGCAGGCTCCGAGAGGGGGAAGACCTTGTAGTCCTTGATGTTCTCCGTATCCAGCACCACCCGTACCACGTCATGTTTGTACTGGCCGAGCCGGACCCCTTTCAGGAGGCCGTCGCCGATGGTGATGTCCTTCACCCCCGGCCCCAGTTTGGCATGGTTGATGTCGATATAGACCCGGCCCGGCTTGCCGGGGCTCCCCTTGCCCAATTCATGGGCCTCCCAGGTGACGTCCCGGTCAAACTCCAGTGAGATGCGGGTGTAGTCCGGGTTCGACCAGTGTTTCACCTCTCCCAGAACGGACAAGGGGCGGGGGTCGGCGGTCTGGCCGACAGCTTTTTTCCTGGCCGCCAGGGCGGGGTAGGGGAGGAGGAAGGAGAGGAGGAGAAGGCTTGCAACTATGTGCAGGAATCGGGTCATGGGGTCACTTTGTGTCTCAACTGAATCGGATTGAAAAAGTAACATGCTCTTTTAACAGAAATACTTGAATGTATCAACCTATTGGGGCCGGTCTGCTCCGGTGGCATGAATCGATGAGGCGCCTCCTTCTTATGTTTCGGTTTTCCCCACCCACTTTTGAACCGTTGGCGGTTCATAATCGGCAAACCGGTCCAGCAGCGCCCCGGGGCTCCGCTCCACGAGCAGCATGGAGCGGTGCGGCTCTCTGACGAACTGTTCCGCCACGGTGTGATCCAGAAACGTTATCAGCGCGTCGTAGTAGCCCGCGATGTTGAGCAGACCGCACGGTTTGCCGTGAAAGCCAAGCTGGGCCCAGGTCCAGATCTCGAAGATCTCCTCCAGGGTGCCGATCCCTCCCGGCAGGGCGATGAACCCGTCGGAAAGCTCGGCCATCAGGGTCTTGCGTTCGTGCATGGAGCGGGTCACGTGCAGTTCGGTCAGGTTCGGGTGGGCGATCTCCTTGCGCATGAGCGCGTCGGGGATGACCCCCACCGCCTCCCCGCCCAGATGCAGCACCGTATCCGCCACCTGCCCCATGATACCGACGCTGGCCCCGCCGTAGACGAGCCGCAGGTTTCGATCCACCAGCACTTTGGCCAGGTCGCGGGCGGCGTCGGTGTAGGCCTCCTGGCGACCGGGGCTGGAACCGCAATAGACGCAGATGCTTTTCATATCACACCATCCGCTTCAACTCATCCAACAAATTGAGCGCCTCCAGGGGGGTGAGGGTGGCGATGTTGAGCTTCTTCAGGCGCAGGCGCAACTGGTCTTCCGTGCTCTCGAACAGGGAAAACTGGGGGGAGGGGGCTTGGGGCTGGCTCTTCTTGCTCTTGGCCAGGCGCGGGGCGCCCTCCTCGAACTCGCCGTGCTCAAGGTTGCGCAGGATCTCCTTGGCCCGCTCGATCACGTCCGCCGGCATGCCGGCCAGTCGGGCCACCTGGATGCCGTAGGAGTGGGACGCGCCGCCGGGGATGATGGTGCGCAGGAAGATGACCTGGTCGTTCCACTCCCGCACCGCCACGGTGAAGTTCTTGATCCGCTCCCTGGTGGTGGCCAGTTCGGTCAGCTCGTGGTAATGGGTGGCGAACAGGGTGCGGGCCCGGCAGCCGGGGGTGTCGTGGATATACTCGGCCACGGCCCAGGCGATGGAGACCCCGTCGAAGGTGGAGGTGCCCCGGCCGATCTCGTCCATGACGATCAGGCTCTTGGGACCGGCGTTGCGCAGAATGTTGGCCGCCTCCATCATCTCCAGCATGAAGGTGGACTGGCCGCGGGCCAGGTTGTCCCCCGCGCCGACGCGGGTAAAGATCCGGTCGGCGATGCCGATGCGGGCCTCGGTGGCCGGGACGAAGCTGCCGGCCTGGGCCATGAGGCAGATCAGGGCCACCTGGCGCATGTAGGTGGATTTACCGGCCATGTTGGGGCCGGTGATCATGAGGATCTGGTTCTCGTCGGCGTCCAGGCGGGTATCGTTGGGGACGAAGCGCTCGCCCAGCTTCATGGCCTCGATGACCGGATGGCGGCCGTCCTTGATGTCGATGACGTCCGTATCGTCCATCCGGGGCTTGCAGTAGTTCCGTTCCCCCGCCACGGTGGCCAGGGAGATGAGTACGTCCAGCACCGCCAGGCCGTCGGCGGTGCGACAGATGCGTTCGGCCTGGGCCGCCACCTGTTCGCGGATCTCTTGGAACAGGGAGTATTCCAGGTCGCAGATGCGCTCCTCGGCCCCCAGCACCTTTTCCTCGTAGTTCTTCAACTCAGAGGTCACGAAGCGCTCGGCGTTGGCCAGGGTCTGGCGGCGGATGTAGTCGGCCGGCACCGAGCCCAGGTTGCTCTTGGTCACTTCGATGGAATAGCCGAAGACCCGGTTGTAGCGGATCTTGAGGGTGGAAATGCCGGTGCGCGCCTTCTCCTGGGCCTCCAGGCGGGCGATGAACCCCTTCCCCTCGCTGCTGATAACCCGCAATTCGTCCAGCTCGGCGTTGTGGCCGTGCGCGATGATGCCGCCCTCCCGGAGGGAGAAGGGGGGCGTCTCCACGATGCCCCGTTCCACCAGGGCGCGGATGTCGTCCAGCGGGTCGATGGCGGTTGCCAGCGATTGCAGGAGCCCGGCCTGCAGTGGGGCCAGACGTTCCAGGAGCGGTGGGAGGCGGCGCAGGGAGTCGTGCAGGGCCCGCAGGTCGCGCCCCGAGGCCGAGGCCATGCCGATGCGGCCGTTCAACCGCTCCAGGTCGGCGATCTCACGCAACTGGGCCGTCAACTCTTCCCGCAAGTCGGCGGCCTCCAGAAGTTCCTCCACCGCGGCCAGGCGCTGGCGGATCGGCTCCAACCCCACCAGGGGGTAGCTGAGCCACTGCTTGAGCCGCCGTGCCCCCATGGCGGTGGCGGTCCGGTCCAGGCAACCCAACAGCGATCCGGCCTTCTTCCCTTCGGCCATGGTGGCGGTGATCTCCAGGTTGCGGCGGGTGGCCGGGTCCAGGGCCAGGTGCTCGGTCCGCTCGTAGACCTTGATGTCCCGGATGTGGGGGATGGCCGATTTGCGGTTCTCCCGCAGGTAGTACAGGGCGGCCCCGGCCGCCATGAGGCCCGCCGGCATGGCGGCCAGGCCCAGGGCCTCGGCCGATGCGGCGCCGAACTGGTTGCATAAGAGTGAGGTTGCATAGTCCCGCTCGAAGACCCAGCCGGGCGCGCGGGAGACGATCCGCTCTCCCAGAAAGGCCCGCAGGTCGGCGGGCAGGTCGTCCGGTTCCAGGTTGTCGGCCAGCAGCACCTCGCGGGGGCTGATGCAGGCCGCCTCGCCGGCTGCGGCCGTTGCCCCCGCCAGCTCCGTCACCCGGAATTCCCCCGTGGACAGGTCCAGCCAGGCGCAGCCCCAGGCGCCGCCCGCACCGGCGGACAGGGCGAGCAGATAGTTGTTCTCGTCCGGCGACAGGCTCTCGGTCTCTATGAGAAGTCCCGGCGTGACCACCTTGACCACCTCGCGCCGCACGATCCCCTTGGCCTGCTTCGGGTCTTCCACCTGCTCGCAGATGGCCACCTTGCGGCCCGATTCGATCAACTTGGCGATGTAGGGCGAGGCGGAGTGGAAGGGGACGCCGCAAAAGGGAATCTCGTCGCCGCTCCCCTTGTTGCGGGAGGTGAGCGCGATGTCCAGGACGCGGGAGGCGATCAGGGCGTCGTCCAGGAACATCTCGTAAAAGTCCCCCATGCGGAAGAAGAGGATCGCGTCGGGGTATCCCGATTTGATCTCCAGGTATTGCCGCATCATGGGGGTCTGCTCTGCCATGCGTTGTGAACCTTCCGTTTTATAAAATAGGTGTTGGTGGTTGTAGCATACGGCCTGCGGCTTTTCAAGGCCGAGGGGGGAGGGGGGAAGAGATCGCTGCCACGGAGCCACAGCGGCACGGAGAAAAATCAAGGCAACTAAACGAAGCAAAAAAACACATCTGCCACGGAGACACGGAGACGCAGAGAAAGCCCTTAACGAGAAAACCGCTGACGGCGGTTTGCTACGCGGCGTCGCGTGAGGCCGCTTTTGTTGGTAACCGGATTTCTCGTTTTATTCCCTTAATCCTGTTCGTCCCTGTAAAAGCGATTTTGGGTTCACCGGCGTCTCCGTGGCGGATTGCATCCTCTGTTACCCGGCCTCCGGGTAAAGGCCGCGGACCTGGGCATGCAACCGGGCCATACCCAGCAGCGCATCGATGTTGGGGGTCGCCTCGCCGACCTTGCGGCCGATTTCCTGGACGGCGCCCACCAGCGCATCAAGCTCGACCGCCCGCCCCGCCTCGACATCCTGAAGCATGGAGGTCTTGAAAGCCCCCAATTTGCGGGTCAGCGCCATGCGCTCTTCACCGCTCTGGGTGATGGGGCACCCTATGCGGTTGCCGATGCGGGCGGCTTCCGCCATGGCATCCAGGCAGAACCTCTTGACCAGCGGATCATCGAGGATCTTGTCGCAGGTCGCCCCGGTAATGGCCGAAATCGGGTTCATGGTCATGTTCCCCCACAGTTTGAACCAGATGTCCGCCTGGATATTCCGGGAGACCTCAATGTCCATTGCCGCTTGTGAAAGCAGGCTTTGCAGGCCCGCGACACGTTCCGACAGGGTTCCGTCAGGCTCGCCTATGATCAGCCTGTTGCCGAAAACGTGCCTGACATAACCGGGTTCGTTGAGGCAAAAGCTGCCGTGGACGACGCACCCGATAACGTTTCGTGCCGGTATGGCGGCGGCGATCTCCCCAACAGGGTCGACCGATTCGAGCCGCATCCCGGAATAGTCGCCGCCGAAGCCGTCGAAGAACCACCACGGAACCCCGTTCATGGCGATCATCACCAGGGTGTCCGGCCCGATCAACGGGGATATTTTACGGGCAATGTCGACCAGGGCCGTGGCCTTGACCGCGATGATCACCAGGTCCTGCACCCCCAGCGTTGCCGGATTATCGGTGGCGTTCACCTTTTCCGCAATCTCTTGATCCCCGGTTTGCAGGCGCAGGCCGTGCCGCTGCAAAGCCCGGAGGGTGGCTCCCTGGGCCACGGCATTGATGTCGCACCCCGCATGAGCAAGTTGCGCTCCGATAAAACCGCCTACAGCGCCGACTCCATAAATACAGATCTTCACGGTAACTCCCCCCTGTTTCTTTCTGATGTGCAATAACAAAGACGCGGAAAATATGTCTTCAGCATTGGTCGACACCGGTTGCCGCTTCACGTTCTGGGGATTATGAGCGTATTCGACAGTTAATTCAATAGTGTATGCATTATCGGCCCCAGGGTTCCCCCTGCCGTGCCTGCGGTAAAATCCGTTTCGGGTATCGTTTAATCGCCTCTGAAATGGGGAAAAGAGACAGTCTCTATTGTTTTGGTTGCAGTTCGGAAGGATAATGAGGAAAAATATGGCACCGTGTCAACCGGCTGCGGGTCGGATCGTTATCTTGCATAAAGGCCGCTTGTTGCCGTGAACGGCAGATAACCACGGGAGAACCTTCTGGACAGTTCCGAGATCTTACATCAGTTCCTGGCAGGGGTGGAGCGGAAGGCCTTCCGCATGGCCCACTTCGCCCTGGGCAACAGCGACGACGCGCTCGACGTGGTGCAGGACGCCATGATGGGGTTTAGCCGCAGCTATGCCAAAAAACCGCCGGAGGATTGGGCGCCGCTCTTTTACCAGGTCCTGCGCAGCAGGATCAGCGATTGCCGGCGCCGCCTGGCGGTACGCAACCGTTTCCGGGCCTGGTTCGGCGGCAACGGCGATGACCGGGACCATGACGATCTGTTGCTGGAGGTCCCGGACCCGGCCAACAACAGCCCCCATGACCAGATGGAACGGGACGACCTGGGCCGGGCGCTGGACCGGGCGATCCGCTCCCTTCCCACCCGCCAGCAGGAGGCTTTTCTGCTCCGCTCCTGGGAGGGGTTGGATGTGAGCCAGACCGCCCGCGCCATGCAGTGCTCCGAGGGGAGCGTCAAAACCCATTATTTCCGCGCGGTCCATGCGTTGCGTGAATTGCTGGAGGAATACCGGCAGTAGTGTCCCGGATGTGATGCTATGCCGGAGGAAGGTGGAGCAGGTATGCGCAAAGAGGATGATGATCAATTCGGTTCCCGGCTTGTCCGTGAACTGGACCGGGCAAACCGGAACCTGCCGGGCCCGGTGTTGGACCGGCTCAAGGAGGCTCGTCGCCAAGCCGTCGCCGGGGCGGGGCATGCCCCCGGCCGCCGTGCGCTCCTTCCCCGCTGGTTGACCGCCGGCGGGCTGGCCTCGGCGGCGGTCATCATGGTGGCCGTGTCGTTCTGGCATACGGCCCCCCGTCCCGCCCCTCCCGGCGTGCCCCTTGAATACCTGGACCAGATGGCCGCCAGGGAACGGGTCGAAATGATAGATGATCTCGATTTCTATCGCTGGCTGGCGGAGACCCATGATGAAAAATAGCCTGCCCGCCCTGGTCGTTGCCCTGGCGCTGATCCCTTCGGCCGCATTCGCCCGTGATGCGGCCCGGCCCGACCCGGAGATGCTGGAGTACCTGGGCAGTTTCGAGACAGCCAAAGGGAAGCCGGTGGACCCGCTCCTGTTTGCAGAGGAAGGGCTCGTCCCGCCCCGCGGCGAAAAGCGGAAGCCCGCTGTGAAGAAGACCCGGCAGCCCAGGCCGGAGAACAAAGAACGCACCGAGCAAAAGGACGGAAACGATGAATAGATATCTGCGGAGCATGCTGCTGACGGGGGTCTGGTTTCTCATGCTGGCCATGAATGCGGGTGCGCAGGGGCCATCCTGGAACACGCTCACGCCGCGCGAGCAGGAACTGTTGAAGCCCTTTGCCGACCGGTGGGAAAATCTGCCGCCCGAACGCCAGGAACGGCTCCGCAGGGGGGCCGATCGGTGGGACCGCATGAATTCCGGCGAACGCAACGAGGCGGCGGAACGCTTCCAGCGCTGGAAAAATCTGCCGCCCGAGCAAAAGAACCTGCTCCGGCAGCGTTTCGAGGAGTTTCGCCGTCTTTCTCCCGAGGAACAGGAGCGGGTCAGGGAGCGTTTCAGGTGGTTTCAGGCCCTGCCGCCGGAGCGCCGCAACGCCCTGCGCCAGGAGTGGCAGCGCATCCCGCCGGAGGAACGGCGCGTAATCCGGGAGCGATGGCGCAATATGACCCCCGAGGAGCGCAGGGCGTTGCGGGAACGTTTTCGCGGAACGCTTAAGGACGGTAAGCCGTAATTGTTAGACCGTTTCAGTGTCGTAGGTGATATGAGGATGCGTTGCCGGGCAGCCGCCTCCCCGGCAGCGCCGCGGCCCGGTCAATCCAGTTGACGCTTGAGGCCGTCGAAATCGAACCACACGTTTTCCTTGGTGATGAGCCCGTCCCGTAGGGTGAACACGTGCAGAAGCCGGAGGCGCACCTTGCCGCTCCTGCCGTCGAGCTTGAAGGCCCGTCCGTCGACCATGTGCCCGATCCAGATCGCCTCGTCGATGATGCAGTCGTCGCCGTACAGGCGCATCACCGGCTCAACGCCCTCACCCTTTATATCCGGGAACAAACGTTCGTAGAAACGACGGATCGCGGGTTTCCCCCGTAGCGGCCCGTCCGGCCCGCCGATCACCTCATGCTCCGCATCGTCCGCCAATGTCCGCATCACTCCCTCGATATCGTCAGTCGCCTCGGACATGAAATGATCGTTCACGATCTTGTCCATGCTCTCCCGATTCATGGCCTTCATGGTTCATTACCTCCCGCAAGTTGTGTTTTGATTTGTTAATTGTACCGCAGCCGCACAATTCCGCGAGTTCTTCCGCCCGATCCGTCCGGTTCGATGGTGGATCGGGAAACGTGCCGGAGAAGCGCCTGCCCTGCCGCAGCGGCAGTCCCTTCGGGGGCCGGCAGCTTGTGAAGGGCCTCGCTCGAAAATAAAAACGATCAACCGGTCAACCGGGGGGAATGTGGCGCGTTGTACCACTCATAGGATTCATAAAATCAATGATGCTTCAGGAGGCATGACCATGAACCGGAACCGCACGCTATCACTCTTTGTCGCACTCGCACTAACCCTGTTGTCGGGCGCAGCCCTCGCGGATACCAACGATCCCGGCATCCGGCAGCGGGAGCTGAATCAGCAACAACGGATCGACCAGGGGGTCGCCAGCGGTCAGTTGACCCCGCGGGAGGCGTGCAGGCTCAATGCCCAGCAGGCCAGGATCCAGCAGCGCGAAGCGCGGATGAAGGCCAACGGCAACCTGACCGCCTGCGAGCGCCGCAGGCTGACCCGCGAACAGAACCGGGCCAGCAGGAACATCTATCGGAAAAAACACAATTGTCGCATGGCTGCGGCCTATTAATTGATAAACGGCTGCTTTGCCACGGAGCCGTTGAGACACGGAGAAAATCGCTACCATAGGGGGCGGGGCGCCCCTGCACGACGCAATCTTTTGCTTTAGTTCTCTCCGCGCTTATGTGGCTCTGTGGCAAACGCATTTTCCGGGTCATCCCGGCATTACCCTGTGAGGAGTTCAGGCATGAAAAGCATATTCAGGACACTGGCCCAAGCGGCCTTGGCATTTTCCCTGGCGCTGCTGGTTTCCGCATGCGGAGGTTCCGGAGGCAGCGCCGCGCCCAGCGGCACGGTGAGCCTCGACGTGACCGACGCGCCTTCCCTCGACTATACCCATGTGTATATCACCGTCACCAGGGTCGGTTTCCACACCGACGCCAACGCGGACGGCACCAGTACGGGCTGGCAGACCATTACCCTCGCGGCGCCGGTCACGGTGGACCTGGCCCAGCTCGCCAACGGCGCCATGTACGCCGATACCAACGGCGGTGCCGCCCTGTTCAGCAATTTCACCCTGCCGGTGGGTACGTACCGCCAGATCCGAATCTACCTGGCCTCCACCGAGGATGCCCTGACGACTTCGGCCGGTGCCCTGGGACTCACCTACAATAACGAGGTGCAACTTACCGGCGACACCGCCCATTACGCCTTGCGCATCCCGACCCCCGACGGCGGCATCCGGCTGATCCCCGAGTCGCCCGTGGTGGTAACCGACGGCGGCAACGTCAAGCTGGCCCTGGATTTCAACCTGAACAACGACGTGGTGGAGGTGGCCCCCAATGGCGCCACGGAGTTCATCCTCAAACCGCGGCTCGGCTATTTCGACATGAACGCCGTGGGCGCTATCACTGGCTCGGTCTCCTTCGGCAATCTCTCCACCTCGCGTATCGTGGTCAAGGCCGAGCAGGTCAAGGACCCGAGCGACCCCGCCAACGCCTCGGGGACAAACTACCGCATCGTCCGGCGCTGGACCGGCGTGGATAAGACCACCGGCGCCTTCACCCTTTATCCCCTGCCGGTGTTCGGCAATGCCACCACGGCCACCTACGACATCCTGGTGCGCGGCCGGGGCGTGCAGACCGCCATCGTCAAAGGAATCACGGTGCACAAGGGGGCGACCCCCGCTACGGGTGTGAACCTGGGCACGATCACCCTGAACGCCGGGAACGAATATACGGCCCAGCTCACCACCGCCATGCATCCCTCGGGAGCATGGATGAGCTTCTACCAGACAGTAACCGGAGATGCGGTCCCCTTCGAGGTCCGCTACCGCCACCTCAATCCTTACACCGGACTCCTGTGGCGGAGCATCGAGCTGTCCAGCGACCCGATCCAGGTGTACACCTATGATGCCGCTTCCGGCAGCATCGGCGCAGCCACGGCGTCACCCGCCAACGGCGCTTTCACGGCCGTTGCCGATGCGGCAGACTTCTACGGCCGGGGCACGGCCATGGCGCTCGCCGGTACGGCCGGACAGGCCGTGGGCATGGTCAACGCTGCCGCCAACGCCCCGGCGGTTGCCGCGCCGGCCACGGCCAACTCCATCACCACCATTTTTGACATGACCCGCATGGGGCAGGGGATGGGCTTCGGCATGGGCAGGGGGATGGCCGGCATCCTGAAACCGACCAAGGGCCAGTTGTTCGTGACCCACGGCGGCATGATCATCGACAGCCTCGGCACCCTGACCGGCGACACCACGGTGGGCGCGGCCATGAACGCCGGAGGCGGAGCCGGGCATCCGGTGGTCATGGCGAACCTTCCCGGCGGCTCCGCGGGGCAGTCGCTTCCCGGTGCATTCTACGGGGTGTACGGGCTCGGCTGGGGGAGCGGGGTGATTGCCGCCGGTTCGACCCACGGCATCGACCTGCGTAACGGCAGTGCTACGGCAACCGTCGTGATGAGATAGGCCGCTGGGTGCGATGACAAAAGAAAAGCCCCGGACCAAAGGTCCGGGGCTTTTTGCGTCTTGTTGCCGTTGTTGCGGAGGGAATGCCGGAGATCAGAACTTGACCTTGAACCCGACCGCCACGTTGTGGCTCTCGAATTTTATGCCGTGTGCCGTAACCCAATCGCCATTGAAATTGGCTTTGTCGGTGTTGAAGTAGCGGTATCCCAAATCCAGAGAGTACCTGCGGTTAATGGCAAAGTCCATCCCGGCGCCAACCTGATAGGCAAAGACGGTGTCGTCAGCGGCGGAATATAGAAGCCCATGTTGAGCTCCGCCATAGGTGTCGCTCAGGTGCAACGTGGCAAATCCTATGCCGCCCCCCAGGTAGGGGGTGACAGGGCTGTCGTTGTGCAGGTCCACAAAGGCGTTGCCCATGAAGGCAAGGGCGCCGAGAGAGCCGTCGGGATTCGTGAGCTGACTACCGTTTGACCCGGTGATCGTACTGATTTCCGCGTGTTTGTAGGAAAGCTCGCCTTCCAGGCGCAGGAAGCCAAAGTCGAATCCGCCGGTGCCCCCGATATAAACGCCGGGGTCGAACTCAATACGTTCCTGGAAATCTGTCGCTGGAGTGGAGGTATAGTCAACCCCCGACGCGTTGGCCGCCTTGGGCACGGTTATGCCGAGGAAACCGGTGACATAGGGGCCTGGTCGCATGGGAGTCGCCTGGCTTACGGCGGGGATGGCGACGGCTATGAGGAGTGCAAGTGTGGTCAAGGTTCGTCTCATGGCTGGTTTCTCCTTTGTGCGTTCTGGGTTCGGCGGCCGTCTGTCGAACAGTCGGTCCGGCGATGAATGGTTACAACAACAGGTATGAGTATACTACCGATTTACGGTTTTGTCATTGGATAGGGTTTGCCGCGGGGAGAAAATAATTAAGGCGGTGTATGGGGGAAAGGGCCGTCCGG